>JAANWX010000075.1 GCA_018263575.1 Chloroflexota bacterium
GCTCTTCCGATCTGGGGAATATGATTGCGCTGGTGGAGGAGGAGAAAGCGGAAATTGCCGCACAGGCTATGCGCAAGGCAGGAGCAGTAGGGGTAATCAGGACGCTTGTGGGGGAATAAAACACGGATCGCCGTAGGCGTACGGTGTACGGCCCGCAACTGTGCCGTTGGCAACGCTGATCTAGCAGATTTCCGCGGATCAAAAACGAACCTTGAAATTCTGGCATGTGATGATGGATTTTCAAGGTAAAATGCCCTAACTCATTCAACAACTACAGCGGATGGAGAAAGGAACGGATTACAAGGGGCGTAGGTGACAGTCACTGGCAATCTCCGATTGCTTAAAAGTGACTGTCACCTACGCCCCCTCCAACCTAAACTAAACCCTACCCCTCAACCCCAAACACATGGATCACCGACTTATACTCATCCGCCAGGCGTTCGATGATGTAGAGATAGCCGCGCTCCCGGTCGTAGGCTGCCGCGCCGACCAGGTCATATTTGTAGTTTTCAAGATCGATTTCAGGATCGATAAGATACTCATCCAGGGCCAGGGTGGCGTAAGGTTGAGGTTCCCAGCTCTCCATCTCGCCTCGGGCCACAGCAGCCAAATCTGCGGGGTCATAAAAGATGATCTGGGCCTGGTAGTCGTCGGCCCAGAAGCCCCGGTCATCGTAAGGCCATTCCGGCACTTCGGGACAAGAATTATCGTCAACGCAATCATAATCCCACACCACACCATTGGCAAAGCCGTACCAGGCCTCCCCCAGAGCTTTGGTGCCCACAAAGATCACCGTCGATTTATCTCCCGCCGTCAGCCAGGCCCCGCCCCACCAGTGATCAGGGTCTAAATACCCCTCCATGGCCATGGTCTCGTCGCTGACAATGTCGGGGATGCCCTCCACTTGCTCGCCATAGAGCAAAAGCGGCTTCACAGAGGAGAGAGTCGCCTGAGGAGGGGGAGGATTCCCGTCCTCCCAGGGGGCGTAAGCGAAGAGGGCTGGACCGCGACCGCTCCATAACCCTTCCCGCGCCCGGCCGGTGGCCAGCAACTTCCCCGGAGCGTTGGCCGCCGCCCATGCCGCCGGAATCTCGAAGAGGTAGTCGTTGGTCACATAATTGGTATAGCCATCGAAAACCCACGTTCCGGCCGGCTGCGGGTTCGATAAATCCAGTTCGCTCCATCCATGAGAAGGCTCGAAAGCCTGGATGTGCTGTCCCCATGCGAAGTGCAGTTTCCCCGTGGACTGATCGCCCTGGGGAGGCAGGTATTCCAATCCCAAGCGGGGGAGGGCTAGCTCCTCGGTGATGGCCCCACCGGTGATGTCGGCAAAAGGCTGCAAGGTGGCGGCTGTGTTGAGGTCATCCAAGTTTTTAGAGTCGACCGGAACGGGGATGCTGATCTCCGAAACCTGAAGCTGCTGGTCGTGTCCCACGCCGTAGAGTGAGCCAGGAAAGCCGTCATCGGGGCCGCCAGGGTTACCAACGGGGTAATACGTCAGTCCGTGGCCGCTGTAGTCCCAGTTGGCGCCGCCCGACGGGCCGGGCAAGCGGAACGCGCCCAAGTATATAAAATCGTCTGGGTAGATAACCTCGCTTGAGAGTGGAGTTGCGGGCATGGGGCTGGTCGGCGCGGATTTTGTGTTTTCCGCTGGGGTAGGTTCTGACGCCCCGAGTTCCATGTCTCCAGGCAAATTACAAGCTAAAATAGCCGTCAAAACCAACAAGATAGGCCAAAATAATCTCCGCCGGCGCATAAGACACCTCCTAAGGATTTGACCGAAAAGCAAGGTTATTTCATCGCTTTGAGTATAGCGCACTCCGCGATATGCGTCCAGGAGTTAGATAAAAGGGATGCTCTTAAATTTGCTATATCAGCCACAATATGATATAAAGTAGCCCGTAATTCGTACTGGTACGTCAAGCATGGAATGATGCGTTCGTAGTGAAGCAAATACGCATCTGGCAGCTAACAAACAGTCAATTTCTAATCCATTGTATTTAAGAGGAGTAAAAAAGATGAATTTCTCAATGTGGCGCAAAGCTTTAGAGGTGATCCCGCGTATCAGCAAAGAAGAATGGGATGAGCTCGATATTATCTCCAAGTGGCTCATCGCCACCCGCGCGGCGGTACTGGTGATGACCTTTCTTTCGGCAGCCTTTGCCGGGATCTTCGCCTATCGTGCCGGCCATTTTGATTTAGGGAAATGGGCGCTTGTCACTATGGGGTTGTTATTAGCCCACGCTACCAACAACCTACTCAATGACTACACCGATTACGTCAAAGGCGTTGATACCGATAATTATTACCGCGCCCAATATGGCCCTCAACCATTAGTACACGGCTTATTGAGCAAAAAAGAATTACTCACCTACGCCGCCGTGACCGGTCTACTGGCAGCCTCCTGCGGGTTGAGCCTGGTCTTTTTACGCGGGGGGATGACGCTTCTCCTGATGGGAGCGGGAGCCTTCTTTGTCCTTTTATACACTTGGCCGCTGAAGTACATAGCTTTAGGGGAGCTTGCGGTATTGATAGTTTGGGGCCCATTAATGATCGGCGGAGGATATTACGTCATCGCCGGAGAGTGGGACTGGAACGTGATCATCGCCAGCCTGCCCTACGCGCTGGGAGTTACCAGCGTGATCTTTGGAAAGCATATTGATAAATTCCACGTGGATAAAGCTAAAAATATCCACACCTTGCCGGTGGTTCTAGGCGAAAAACTTTCCCGCTACTCGGTGGTGGGGATGTTCATCCTCCAATACCTGTTCACCATTTATCTAACAATAAGCGGATTCTTTACCCCGGTGATGCCGGTCATTTTCCTGGCCTTGCCGGTTCTCGTCCAAATTTGGCCGATGTTCAAAACTCCCAAACCGGATGAAAAACCCGCCGATTTCCCCGATGTGTGGCCTAATTATTTCGTCGCAGGGGCTTTTCATCATAACCGCCGCTTTGGGGTCTGGTTCCTCTTAGGCGTTGTAGCCGATGTGATCCTTAAGCTTTTTGTGCTCTAGAAGTCTGTCAAACATGGAATGATGCGTTCGTAGTGAAATTCGCCTGCGAGGACGCAGGCTTGAGCAGAAATAGAATTGAAATCTCGGAGGCCTCGAAGCAGCGAAATGTTTGCACAAAAAACAAGAAAATTGTAAATGAAGGCATCGCCTTGCGCCTTGTCTGAGATGCGGTTCTTCTCATTTACAATTTACCAATGATAATTTACCATTGCGGTTTATCCGTGTTAGGTAACTGCTATGAAAATCGTTGAGCGTATTCCTCCGCGTCATACAGTGCTTGGCGGTTGGGGCAATTTGCCCTGGCACACAACTGGCAACTCGCAAAACTGCTCTCAGACGGGTAACGGATCCCCGAAATTGTTTTGGCAGGGTGCATGAGCAGGCTGTCCAAGAGGCGCACCCCAATGGCCTTCTCCGTATCACCCAGGAGCGCGAACACTCCCCGCTGTTCCCCAAGCGGCCAATCTTCCAAGGAACCGGGATTCATGGTCGATGTTTGCCCCAACCCATACTGCTTCTGGAGATGAGTTATCAAATAATCTCGCGCCACGTCCAAAGCCATCCCGTTGACCGCGTCAGCGTAGTATTCCTCTAAGTCGTCCTCTTGGGATTTTTTCCATGCGTTCAACTCTTGACCACACGTAGCGACATAGAAAAACACGCGGTGAACGTCTTCCAGGTTCTGACGCAAAATACGGCTCTGGAACTTTTTCCCCTCGATCTCCACGTAATCTTCTCCTTTTTCATCCACAAAGGCAAGTCTATATATGGCCTTTGGTTTGGCAATTCCACGCCCTTCTTCTAGAAATTCCTCGAGGGCATCGGCGCTTCTTCTCCCTAGCTTGGTGTCTAGCACCTGCTGAATGGCTTCCGGGGTGGGTTGAAAAGGGATATTGTCTAAAATAACAGGTTTCATGGGATCCTCGTGAATTAAGTTTATGAAGTGGCTGTTATTTTAACATAGAATAAGGGTATTGGGGGAGGTGCCAGTGACTGGCACCTCCCATTCTGTTTGACCATGACATCAATGTTGATTACAATGTAGTCATGACAAAAAATGAAAACCTCCAATTCCTAAAACTTGGCGGCTCGTTGATCACTGACAAGCATCAGCCGCGCATGCCACGGCGGGAGGTGATCGCTCGCCTGGCGGAGGAAGTGGCCGCTGCGCGGGAGAATGATCCCGGACTGCGCCTGGTGCTGGGGCATGGATCGGGGTCTTTTGGGCACGTTCCGGCGGAGAGATACGGGACACGGGCCGGGGTGCGGACGTCCCGGCAATGGCGGGGATTCGCCGAGGTGTGGCGCGACGCTTCCGCCCTGAATCGGATCGTGGTCGAGGCCCTGCACGCGGCCGGGGTCCCGGCCCTCACCTTCCCCCCCTCGGGAGCGGCCACCACGCGGCGGGGAAAGGTCACAACCTGGAACACGCTCCCGCTGCTTGCCGCGCTCGAAAGAGGACTTCTCCCCGTAGTGTATGGCGATGTGGTTTTTGACGAAGAATGGGGGGGGACTATTCTATCTACCGAAAATGTGTTTGCTTATTTGGCCCAGGAGCTGCATCCACAGCGGGTTCTCTTGGCGGGGATAGACGAGGGTGTGTGGGCCGATTATCCCGCGTGCGAGCGGTTACTTCCCAAAATTGCTCCCGCCGACTTTTCACAAATAAGGCGGGGAATAGAAGGCTCAGCGGCCACCGATGTCACAGGGGGGATGGCGAGCAAAGTCGAGGAGATGTTGGCCCTCGTTGGGGACGTCCCGGGATTGGAGGTGTGCATTTTTTCTGGAGGAAAGCCCGCCAATGTGCAACGAGTTCTGGGAGGGGAATGCCTGGGGACGCGAATTGGGTTATAATGAGGTTTTCCCTCATCCTAACCTTTGCCAAGGCACGCAAAGCGTCCCAGAGGGAGAAGGGACTGTCCCCTCTCCCTTACCCTCTGGGTATTTGATATTTGGTATTAGATATTTGGTGACCCGTGCTAGGAATCAGGGAGTTGACATTCATCCGTCCCTGAATTAGACTTATGTTGCTCAGACCACTCCTTGAGACCAGGTGCAATGCACGCAAAAACGCCGTGCAACGCACCTTCGACCAGTTGACCAGCTTGAGACCAGGTGCAGCGCACGCAAAAACGCCGTGCAACGCACCTTCGACCAGTTGACCAGCTTGAGACCAGGTGCAGCGCACGCAAAAGCAGCGTGCAACGCACCTTCGACCAGTTGACCAGCTTGAGACCAGGTGCAGCGCACGCAAAAACGCCGTGCAACGCACCTTCGACCACTTAGACCACTCCGACCACTATGCTATTTCCCCGCCAAAAACTCGAAGAACACGAAGATGCTTGTTTAGCCCCTTACGCGATTCGCAGCCGGGATTCAAAAGGCCGCCAACACCCGGAAGAGAGGCCCAAGTATCGAACAGCCTTCCAACGCGACCGGGACCGAATTCTGCACACAACCGCTTTCCGCAGATTAGAGTATAAGACTCAGGTCTTCATCAACTCGGAGGGGGATTATTATCGCACGCGCCTGACGCATACCCTGGAGGTGGCCCAAATTGGGCGCACGATAGCCCGCGCATTGGGTGCTAACGAAGACCTCATCGAAGCCATTTGTCTGGCTCACGATCTGGGCCATGCCCCCTTTGGCCATTCTGGGGAAACTGCTTTGAACTGTCTTATGAAAGAGCATGGCGGGTTCGACCATAATAAGCAAACTCTACGAATTGTGACCAAGCTGGAAAACCGCTATCCAGATTTTCCAGGTCTGAATCTCACCTGGGAAACACGGGAAGGGATCGTCAAGCACGAGACTGAGTATGACGTTTCCGACGCTTCTGATTATGACGCTGAACTAAGAGGTCACCTGGAAGCGCAAATTGCTAACGCGGCCGATGAATTGGCTTACTCCGCTCATGACTTGGATGATGGACTTCGGTCAGGGATGATCACGGCTTCTATGTTGGAAAGCATTACCTTGTGGCAAATTTTAGTCGAGAGTGTGGGATGGGATAACGGCCCTCTGGATGAGCTTACCCGACACCGCTTGATTAGGCGCATGATTGGCATAGAGGTCGAAGACCTGCTGCAAGCCACGAATCAGAATCTCCGCAAAAGCGGCGTGGGTTCTGTGGAAGAACTCCAAAAACTTCCCTACAACGTTATTGACTGGAGTGAAGACATGCGCCACCATAATCGTCAATTAAAGGACTTCTTGTATACGAATTTATACCAACACCACAGAGTGATTCGTATGCAAACGAAGGCCGAGAGGATTATCAATGATTTATTCCATGCCTATCAGGATGAGCCGGGCATGCTGCCAAAGCATATTCAAGCCTGGATTGATGACAGAGGCTTAGCATGTTCGATTTGTGATTATATTGCAGGCATGACGGACAGGTACGCCATCCAGGAGCATGAAAAACTATTTGACCCGGCGACAAGGCCGTAGGTAGCGTGATGAGTGATGAGTAAGGATACGAAAATTATGCAGGATAATGAAAAGATTTACCTAACAGCAGAAGGAAAGGAAGAATTAGAAAAGGAGCTGAAAAAGCTTCGAGGCCCCGAACGGGAAAAGCTATCCAAGCGGTTACGATCGGCGATTGAAATGGGCGATCTCTCTGAAAACGCGGATTATAAGGCCGCCAAAGAGTACCAAGGCTTTCTGGAAGGGCGCATTAAAGACATAGAATACACCCTTCGCAATGCCACTATCATTGAAGAAAATGAAAATGGCCACGAGGTCGTTGTGGTGGGAGCAACGATCACCGTTCAAGAAGATGGGTATCCCCCAGAAACCTATCAGATGGTAGGTAGCACAGAGGCTGATCCCATAGCCGGAAAAATTTCCCACTTCTCTCCTATGGGCAAAGCCTTGCTAGGGAAAAAGGCCGGAGAGCGAGTGGTTACGGATACTCCTAATGGAAAATTAGAATTCAAGATCTTAGAAGTAAACTGAGAATATATCTGAGCAATTCACCTAAAAAAACCAAAAAAGCCCTATCCAGGATAGGGCTTTTTTGGTAGTAAACGTCGCGTTGATTAGAACTCGCCAAACTCAGGCCCAGTGAAGGTATCAACTTGCGTGTTCTGCCATATAGAAAGTTCTAAAGCCATGCGTTCGAAGAAACTATTTTCGGGCAAGGGGCCTTCACCATAAACAACGTCCATCACGCGAGCAATAATGCGCAGATTTTTGGTTTCCAAGACAAACTCAGTACCAGGATTGGCTACAACTGGTTCTCCCTTTTTCTCCAACTCTGCTAGCATAGCACCATCATGGTAGGCATGTTCGCTCATCAGCACCTTGGTAATGGTGGTAATGTCATTCTGGTCGAAAAGCCATACTTCAAAAGCTGTCACCCGCTTTGGCTCTCCCACCCCAATTGACTCTGAGATGCCAATTCCGCATTCTCCTAAAAATTCCCCGGCCGCTGACTCAATGCTAAAGGAATCATCGAATAAATTATCGCCCAAAACATAGGTGGTGGCGAATTGGTGCATGGGAGGGCCTTCCCCACGTCCAGAAAAATCTGTAGCCTCAATGCTCTCGGTGAAGTCCTGAGCGTCACTGGCAGGCGTTGCTTCCGAAGGCATACGTCCGCGCCCCCTTATATACCACCACACCAAAACTCCCGCAAACAAAAAAGTAAATAATAAGGCCCACTTCAATAAATTACTCGTCCCGACCCCTGGAGTCTCCTCATCAACCACACTGGTAGGCTCAGTTTCTATTCCCTCTGCAGCTGGCGCAGCTCCAACTACCATGTTGAACGTATCTACATCGCTAACCTGCAGCCCTGTGGGCAAAGAACTTTCTAACTTTTCTAGAATTTGGGGAGCATCTTCGCCCAGCTTATCCCACCGCGCTTTCGCCAAGGCTGCATCTCCTTTAGCAGAATAAGAATCAATGGCCATGTGGAGGTATTCGACCTTGAGATCTTCCCGCAAGTGAGAGATATCCGCATCAACCCAATCAACTGGATTAATAACCCATCCATAGAAAATCCCCAGGATAATACCGAGGACTAATCCGATAACTCCCATAATAGGAGGATTTTCAAGAATATTTTCAAGTTGTTCGCGAATCTTTTCCATGGTTACACTCCATTTAGATAAATGTGAACATTCATTACGCTTACTAATTGTAGCCGAGAGTGTTAAATCGCGCAACACACTCACATAATGATTATAACATCTTTCTAAGTATTTAATGCAAGTATCGTGCCAAAAAGCACCCTGAATTTACTATTCTGTTAGGTCATCCAGCAAAAACTTCTTCTCACAGCTTAAACATTTAGCGTGCTTCTTGTTGGCCGCAACCAGGAGACCTTCACATTCAGGACACGGTTGGGGTAGGGGAAGTTTCCAACTCGAAAACTCACACTCCGGATAATTCGCGCATCCGTAAAACACACGTCCCCGCCGCGTGCGGCGTTTAACAATATCGCCACCATCTTCTGGACAAGTAACACCAATTTTATCTAACCACGGCTCGGTGTGACGGCACTCGGGGAAATTACTGCACCCAATGAACTTGCCATGCCGCCCCCACCTGACAACCAGGTCATGCCCACATTTAGGGCATTTCCTATCAATCATCTCATGGCCGACATTAACCTCAGGCATATTTTCTTTGGCATTCTCAACCTTCTCTGAGAATGGGCCATAGAATTCACTCACCACATCTACCCAAGGACGTTCTCCGGAAGCAACCGAATCTAAATCAGCCTCCATGGTCGCCGAAAACTTCACATCAACAATATTTGGGAAATACTCAACCAACAAATCATTGACCGTTTTGCCAGTCTCAGTAGGGATCAAGCGTCTATTTTCTTTTTCGACATAACCTCGATATTGGAGCGTTCCCATCGTAGGAGCGTACGTGGAAGGACGGCCAATGGCGTTCTCCTCTAACGTGCTCACCAGAGAGGCTTCAGAATATCGGGGAGGAGGTGTTGTAAAATGCTGCTCAGGGAGTAATTTCGCCAAATCCTGGGCCTGACCGCCTTCGAGGTCTTTGGGGATACGCTCTTTGTCTTTGGCCGCTTGGCGGACTTTGCCATTGCTGTTCCGGTTATAGACTTTCAAAAAGCCCAGGAATTTAATCGAAGAGCCAGAAGCTCGTAAAAGGTAAGCGTGCTCTTTCCCTTTCCCGCTAATCAAGACGCGCAATGTATCATAAACGGCCGGGGCCATCTGAGAAGCCACGAATCGTTCCCAAATCAACGTATACAAGCGGTGTTGGTCGCGAGTCAGATGTTTTTTGATAGCTTTAGGGGTGCGCAGTACCGAGGTAGGACGAACAGCTTCGTGCGCTTCTTGGGCGCGTTTGGCCTTCGTTTCATACTGAGGTGGTTTTTGGGGAAGATATTCCGGACCTAATTCTTCATTTTCCTTTACATACGCCCGTGCTTCGTCTTGGGCGCTTTTCGCCACATTGGTGGAATCAGTTCGCATGTAGGTGATTAAACCTGTTTCCCCGCCATTACCAATATTTATACCTTCATATAATTGCTGGGCAATGGCCATGGTTTTCTTAGCGGAAAAACTTATCTGGCGAGAAGATTCTTGTTGCATCGTGCTGGTTGTGAAAGGAGAATAAGGATTTCTGCGGCGTTGCCCTCGCCGCACTTTTGTTACCTCATAGTCCGCTTTCTCCATATCGGCCAGAATCGGCTTAACTTCCTTTTCGGAGCCAAAAGCTGGTTTTTCACCATCCAAGCGGGATAGCTTTGCTACGTAGGTGGTGGTGTCCTTGGGCGCACCAGAGGGACGGAATTCGGCCTCTATTGTCCAATATTCGTCAGGCACAAAGGCCTCAATCTCGCGCTCACGCTCAACGATCAAGCGCAGAGCCACCGATTGGACACGCCCCGCTGAGAGTCGTCCGCGCACCTTTTTCCATAGAATAGGACTAATGCTATAGCCCACTAAACGATCCAAAATACGACGACCTTGTTGGGCATTGACCAGGTCCATGTTCAGGCCAATGGGGTTTCGGAAAGCCTCTTGGATAGCGGGCCGCGTGATCTCATGAAAAATGACCCGTTTCGTTAATTCTTGTTCCATGTCAGCAGCTTCCATCAAATGCCAGGCAATGGCTTCCCCTTCCCGATCCAGGTCGGTGGCCAAATAGATTTCTTTGGCTTTCTTGGCCATAGCTTTGATTTCTTTCATCACGTCACGTTTTTCGTTAGGGACCCGGTAACGCGGCTCGAAATTATTATCCACATCCACTGAGAGTTTCGATTTCAACAAATCTCGAATATGGCCCACAGAAGCTTTAACGCGATATTCTTTCCCCAAATAGCGCCCAATAGTGCGGGCTTTGGCCGGGGACTCGACAATCACTAATTTTCCTTTTCGTTCCTTCGTTTTCCGCCGGCGGGTATTCTTGGGAGGTTCCATCCCCTCATGAGCCTCGGTACTTCCCATGCGATACATATTCGTCCCGCATACAGCACAAACCCCCTTGGTACCCGGCGTACCTGTCGCCGTAAATACCGGGGTGGCATCCTTCATTTCTCGTTTTTCTTTACACTTCATACAGTATGCTTGCACAAATAACTCCTCTATCTTCAAAAGCAACGAAAAATTTTCCTCTCCTCGCTTAAATTAATTATAAATACTCTTCTCGATGATCTTCTTTTAATTGCTTAACAATTTCCCGGATGCGTTGAGACTGCTCCTTATCACAAATCAACAAAATATCTCCCGCGTCGACAACGATCACATTTTCTAGGCCAATTGTGAAAACCGGGCGGGGATTTTCAGAAAGATGGAGCAAGGCGCCTTTCGTCCCCAGCGAAAAATGCTCCCCTCCCAAGGCGACGTTCCCCTCCGGGTTATCGGCCAGGACATCAAATAAAGCGTCCCAGCTTCCCACGTCACGCCAGCCCAATCCTTCCGCCGGGATAACGGCCACTTGTTCGGCACCTTCCATGATCCCAAAATCGATTGTTTCGGGGATTATATTCGGCCACACGCGTTGGAGAACGGTGGTTTCCTCAGCCGTTCCCCAGGCCCGGGCGATTGTATCCAGTTGGGCGGCCAAGTTGGGCATCTGGCGGGAGAACTCCTCCAGGATCCTCTCCACGCGCCAAACAAACATCCCAGAATTCCAGGCGTAATGGCCGCTGTTGAACATTTTTTGGGCCTTGACCTGGGGGGGTTTTTCCACAAATTGCTGGACTTCATAGACTCGTTTCCCCTGATACGAACCAAGTTCGGCCCCTCGGTGGATGTAGCCATAGCCCGTTGCCGGATGGGTGGGTTCGATCCCCAAGGTGACCAAGTAGTCATCGTGCGCCACGTGATAGGCGGCGCGAAGGAGGTTTTGGAAACCCGTTACATTGGGGATAAGGTGATCAGCGGTCAAAATTGCCATCACGGCTTTCGGGTCGCGTTTTCGAAGAGCGATGGCCGCCATCCCCACTACAGAGGCCGTACCGCGCGGCATAGGTTCCAGGAGGAAATTTTCTTTCGGCAATTCTGGGCATTGTTCCTGAAGAAGTTGGGCTTGCTCTTCCACGGTGACGACCAGAATCTGCTCCGGAGCGAAGACGCCGTTCAAACGATCCACCGCCAATTGGAACATGGAGCGCTCCCCCACCAACTGCAAAGCTTGTTTAGGGCGTCCCTTGCGTGATAGGGGCCAAAGTCGCGTCCCGCCGCCTCCGGCCATGATCACAGCGTAATAATCTTCAATCATCGTTGCTCCTTTCATCATCCAGGCCATAATTTGCCTGAACTTCTTGAACGGCCATATACTTCATGCCCGTCACCTTGCGCACCATTCCTTTTAATTCCATCAACGCCAACGTAGAACTCACTTCTTCCACTGGCAAATTGACTTGCGAACTAATATCATCAACGTGCATTGACTCCAGGCCCAAGGCTTGGAAGAGTTTGGCTTCTGTAGGGTTAGAAGGTAAAACTTTCCGGGCCGCTTTCTGTTCTGCAATTTGGGTCATGTCTAATAATTCCAAAACATCTTGGGCGTCCAATAAAGGATGGGCACCTTTTTTGATCAACTGATTGCAGCCTTTGCTTTTGGGTGCAAAGATGTTTCCGGGCGTGGCAAAAACTTCCCGTCCCTGTTCAACGGCATAGTTGGCCGTTATTAAGGCTCCGCTGCGCTGGCCGGCCTCGATAACAAGTACTGCCTTGGACAATCCGGAAATGATGCGATTGCGAGGCGGAAAATTCGAACCGTCCGGCGGCGTTCCCAAGGGGTAATTGCTGATCAGAGCACCCTGCTCAATGATGTCCTGGGCCAAGGCGCGATGTTCAGGGGGATAGGTAATGTCAACGCCGCTTCCTAAGACGGCCAACGTCCGGCCTCCCGCTTCTAGGGCTGCCCGGTGGGCTACCCCATCGATGCCGCGCGCCAAACCGCTGACGATGGTAACCCCGTTCCTAGCCAGGCTTCCCGCCACTCTTTCCGTCACTTGCTGCCCATAAGAAGTAAAATGTCGTGTACCAACAATGGCTACGGCCCACTCATCTTCTAGTTGGAATTCTCCTCGCAGGTATAAAAGAGGCGGGGAGCGGTGAATTTCTCTCAACCGGTCGGGATAGGCCTCATCTTCCCAGGTGAGAAGGTTAATGTCTTGGGCTTGAATTCTTTGCCAAAGTTTCTCCAAGGACACATTTTGGCGGACTTTCAACAAGCGATTTGCCAGCTTAAGGCTTAGGCCCGCTTCTTGTAATTGCTCAGCAGAGGCTAACCAGGCTGTCTTCGCATCTCCAAAAACAGTCAAAAGGGATTTCAAGCGAACGGGGCCAATTCCCTTGACGAGATTAAAACCTAGCCAATAGCGTTTTATGTCGTTCATGGGTGGGTCCTGTTGAAACGTGTTATCTCATTAAGCGGGCAAGAGAATACCATAGCCCTTTCTAAGATGTCAAGCGTGATGACTTGGCTGGGATTAATTAACGAAGCCCAGGCAAGATATGAACCCTTATTTCCCCTTTCTCTAAATCTACCCCCAGAATAACCTCCTCGATCACCGGGAGCAGGATTTCTTCCCCATCTACATTGTGGATGAGTAAAACATCGTTGGCACCGGTTTCTAGGATTTCGGTTAGGGATCCCAGTTCTTCTCCCGTATCACTGACCACTTTCAAACCCATCAACTCGTGAAAATGGAATTCTCCTTCAGGCAAGGGGGGAAGGTCTTCAACGGGCAGAAAGAGCATCTGGTTACGGTGTAAGCCTACTTCATCTCTATCGAAGTATTCTTCGAAGGCAATCAACATATCGTCGCCATGCCAGCGGGTGCTTCGGATACTCAGTGGGCGGTGATTATCCCCGACAAAAACTTCCTGCCCAACACGTAGGGATTGGGGGAAATCTGTCATGACGGTCATCTTCATCTCCCCTCGAACGCCATGCGGGCGGCGCAACTTGCCAACCACGACAAAAACAGGCTCACCGTTAATTGGCGAGCCTGTTGTTTTTGCATCTTGCGAATGGGAATCGTTCAGGGAGGTCATTTAGGTTCTAAAATATCAAGCGTGACCTGCCGGCCTTCTTGAGCAGCGGCTACATGTAATAAGGAACGCATGGCATTTGCGATGCGGCCATTTCTACCAATAACATGCCCCATATCTTCCTGAGCAACCTGAAGTTCTAAACAAATTTTCTCTCCCCGCCGTTGAGGAGTAACCTCAACTTGCATAGGATCATTTACCAAAGAACAGGCGATAAATTCAATAAGGTCTTTCAAAATGCACCTCCACGATCACCAACTTGAGAGATAAGAAAAAACGCCCTTCGAGAGGGGTTATTCTTCTTTAGTTTCTTCTTCGGCTTCTTCAGCTTCTTCTTCGGCCTCTTCCTCGGCCTCTTCCTCAGCTTCTTCTTCGGCCTCTTCCTCGGCCTCTTCCTCGGCTTCTTCTTCGGCCTCTTCTTCGGCCTCTTCTTCGGCTTCTTCTTCGGCTTCTTCTTCGGCCTCTTCTTCGGCTTCTTCTTCGGCTTCTTCTTCTGCCTCTTCTTCGGGCGCTTCCTCAGCTTCTTCTACCTCGTCTTCAGCCTCTTCTTCAACCTCTTCTACGACTTCTTCTTCGGCCTCTTCCTCAGTCTCCTTTTCGGGCGCTTCCTCAACTTCTTCCTCTTTTTCAGGAGCTTCCTCAGCTTTGGGCGCTGCTACTTTTTTCGGCTCACCATCCCGCCGAGTGCGAGGATCTATATTGCGCTCTTCCTGGGCCTGTTTTGACTCAGCCAAAAGGGTTTCCAGGTCTTCACCATCTTGATAGCGCTCATAGCGCTCCATAAAGCCAATCAAGTTCAAGACTTGTAGAACAGACTCCGAAGGTTGGGCGCCTACACTCAGCCAATGGTAAATGCGATCCTCGTGTACACGAATAGTGGCTGGTTCTGTACGAGGGTTATAATCTCCCAAAATTTCCAGAAAGCGTCCATCTCGAGGTTTTTCTTTATCAGCAGCCACAATACGATAAGAGGCTTGTTTTTTTCCGCCAGTGCGACGTAGTCGAATTCGAACCATTATAAAACTCCTTCACATAGTTTTCAATAATATATGCTGAAAATCTTTTCAACATACTTGATTATAACAAATATTTATCCAAACATGCGAGACATATCCTTCATCCCCGATTTTCCTAGCTTTTTGAACATACGTTTCGTATCACGATACTGCTTTACTAATTGATTGACATCATAGACGCGGGTTCCAGACCCATTGGCGATTCTTTTTCTACGGCTGGCATTCAAAATCCTCGGATTTTGCCTTTCTTCAACCGTCATGGAATTAATGATAGCTTCTGTGACCACAAGCTGTTTCTCCGCGTCTTGGGGGGAAACATTTTGGGCCATTTTTCCCATCTGACCGGGAAGCATATTCAGTATTTTACCAATGGAACCCATTTTGCGAACTTGGGCTATTTGTTGCGCAAAATCTTCTAAGGTAAATTGGCCCGACATCATGCGTTCCGCTTGCTGGAGAGCGACATCCTCATCCAGCGCTTCTTCCGCTTGCTCAATGAGGCCAATCACGTCACCCATGCCCAGAATACGCGAGGCCAGCCGGTCGGGGTCATAGGTTTCCAGGTCTTTGAGAGTCTCACCAGTCCCCAAGAACTTGATGGGGACATTGGTCACGGAACGAACCGAAATAGACCCACCCCCACGGGCGTCACCGTCCATCTTACTCATCACCAGGCCCGTTATGGGAACGGCATCCTTGAAGCCTTGGGCCACATTGAGGGCCTCTTGGCCAATCATGGCATCAACAACTAAAAGGATTTCCGCCAATTCCACTTTTTGGGTGATAGCTTGTAATTCTACCATTAAACTCTCATCCAACTGAGAGCGCCCAGCGGTATCCAAAATAGCTACGCTAAAGCTGCCCCGCTTTGCCTTCTCGAAAGCGTGTTGGGCAAGAATTGGGGGCGACACATCGGATTCTGAAAAAACGGGAATCGAAAGTTGCTTGCCCAAAGTTTCTAATTGCTTAACAGCCGCAGGGCGATAAGGATCAGCGGCTACTAAGAGGACACGCTCACCCTCTTTCCGCAATTTACGGGCCAACTTACCTGCCGAAGTGGTCTTTCCGGAACCTTGTAATCCGACGAGCATAATAAGCTTGGGTTTGGCGCCCCGCAAATCCAACGGAGCGGGGTCTCCCAAGGTAGCGATCAACTCCTCGTGAACAATTTTAACAACCTGTTGCCCAGGGTTGAGCGCCTTGGATACTTCATGCCCTACAGAGCGTTCCTTGACGCGCGCTATGAAATCCCGCGCAACGTTATAGTGGACATCAGCCTCCAATAACGCCAAACGGATTTCCCGCATAGCAGAATCCACATCACGTTCGGAAAGCTTGCCACGCCGCCGAAGGTTATGGAAAATCTCATCAAGGCGTCCAGTTAAGTTTTCAAACATAGCGCATAAACCTTCCTTAACAAAGAAACAGCGGATGGCAAAATAGCCTCAAGCAAGCCACCCGCAGCCTTGCATTGTAGCCTGGGAGAGAGGTTTGGTCAAGGGAAAATTCAATCCAATAGAGGCATTGCCGCGCTATTATACCTATGGTAAAATCTCTCCGCCCAGGAGGGATGGCCGAGTGGACTAAGGCGGCTGTCTTGAAAACAGCTGTGGGTCTAACCGCCCACCGGGGGTTCGAATCCCTCTCCCTCCGCCTGATAAATGGCTAATGGTGAATGGTTAATGACTACTTGTTAATTGAACCAATCAATGAGGCTCATTCACAATTCCCAATTAAAAATTCATCATTAATATTAACTGGGGAGGTGCCAGAGTGGCTGATTGGGGCCGCCTGCTAAGCGGTTGTCGGGGTAATACTCGACCGTGGGTTCGAATCCCACCCTCCCCGCCTAGGTCAGTTACCAGTTATCAGTGAACAGTGGTCAGTGAACTGTTTACTGATTACTGATAACCAACACGCCCTCGTAGCTCAGTGGATAGAGCACTTGGTTGCGGACTAAGGGGTCGCGTGTTCGAATCACGCCGAGGGTGCTGAAATGGAGCGGGGTACTCCCCGCTCTTTTTTGTGTTAAAATGGAACACCATGAAGGCAAACAAACCTCAAATCTTACTTACCAACGACGATGGCATAAAATCTCCCGGATTGTGGTCAGCCGCCGAAGCCCTGGCCCCTTTAGGATTTGTCCACGTTGCCGCTCCCAGGGAGCAATCTTCCGGCATGGGAAGGAGTCTCCCTCCCGGCTCGGATGGAGGTCTCCACCTCGAGGAAGTACAGGTCAACGGAAAAACCTGGGAGGTTCACGCCATCGGTGGCACCCCTGCCCAGGCCGTGTTGCACGGGGTCTTAGAGCTTACGCCCCGCAAGCCCGACCTGGTCGTCTCCGGCATCAATTACGGCCTCAACGTGGGGCCTGGGATCACCATCTCCGGGACAGTGGGCGCGGCCCTGGAAGCCGCCGCCAACGGCATTCCCGCTTTGGCCATCTCCCTGGACACTGATTCTAAATACCACCTCTCTCACTCTACCGATGTGGACTTCAGCACAGCGGCACACTTCACGGCTTATTTCTCAAAACTACTTCTCCAACACAAGCTGCCAAGCGACGTTCAGGTTCTCAAGGTGGAAATTCCCGCTCAGGCCACGCCCGACACCCCCTGGCGGATCACGCATCTCTCGCCAATTCGATACTACACGCCAGTCCCCCCTAACCGCCAAGTTGATAACAACGAGGGCAAAATTGGCTACCGCATTGCCGACAATTGGCAAACCGCCCCGCAGGGATCAGACATCCACGCCGTGCATATTCAGAACGTGATCTCCGTCACCCCCCTGAGCTTAGACCTCACCTCCCGCGTTAATTTGGATGAGCTAGAAAAAAAACTCAAGGACAGCATGGCCTCTTAAAAAGGAAGTTCCCCATGAACCTAGTCACCGAAAAAACCAAACAAGCCATAAAAATTCTCAAAGAAGAAAATATTGACATGTGGATGACCTTTGTGCGTGAGACGGCTGGCATCCGTGACCCGGTCATGGACTATATTTTCGGCTCGGAGGGATTAACCTGGCACAGCGCCCTGATCTTCACCCAAACCGGGGAGCGGATTGCCATTGTGGGCCGCTACGAGGCGGAGGCCGTCAAACGCCTGGGCGTTTATAAAAGAGTCCTTCATTATGATGAATCCATTCGCCCCACCCTGCTGGAGGTCTTAGAGGAACTTCAGCCCCAGCAAATAGCCATCAACACCTCCCGGGACGACGTCCACGCCGATGGCCTGACGCACGGCCTTTATGAGACTTTAACAGACTACCTGGCCGATACCCCTTACCAAGGACGCTTGACCTCCGCGGAAAGAGTGATCGCCGCCCTGCGGGGACGCAAGACTCCGTCCGAGGTGACCCAAATCCGCCAAGCTGTGGCCACTACGCTCGAAATCTACCAGCAGACGTTCGAATTCATCCGCCCCGGCATGACGGAAAAAGAGGTAGGGACGTTCATGCATGATCTGATGGAGGAGCGTGGCGTGGGCGCGGCCTGGACCTATGAGCACTGCCCGGCGGTCAACACCGGACCAGACTCCCCGGTTGGGCACGGTGGCCCGACGGATTTGGTCATCCAAGCGGGACATTTGTTGCATTTCGACTTTGGGGTCAAGGAAGAGGGATATTGCGCCGACATTCAACGCATGGCGTATGTCCTCAAACCTGGGGAAAGCGTGCCCCCCTTTCCCGTCCGCCAGGGATTTCAAACCACCTTGAAGGCCATTGACGCCGCCATGGACGTTCTCCGACCCGGGATCACCGGTCAGGAGGTGGACGCCGCCGCGCGCGAGGTGGTCACCGGGGCCGGTTATCCTGAATACAAATACGGCACTGGGCACCAAGTAGGGCGGGAGGCCCACGACGGAGGCACGCTGCTTGCCCCCACCTGGGATCGTTATGGGGACTCGCCCAAACAAAAGGTCGAGGCAGGAAACGTCTACACCATTGAACCGGGTTTAGGTGTCGAAGGGCACGGGTACGTGGGCATGGAAGAAAATGTACTGGTCACCGAAACTGGCGCAGAGTATCTCGGGGAACCCCAACGAGAACTGATTTTGATAGCGGGTGAATAAAAAATAAGGGAAAACAAATCTGTTGAGGTGAGAATCATGAAAAACAAAAAATTACTTCGCCCCCTAACCATCTACTTGGTCATAGTACAAAGCCTTCATCTCCTCACTTTGCTGCGTGCGGGAATCATACTCCGCCAAACCGGTGAGATGCCTTTCCCCGCCCCGCCCCCAGCCAGCGGATGGGAAGCGCAGACCATTCCCTTTTTCCTGGGGATGGGATTTCTCGACGGGGTGGCCATCATAATAGCCCTGGTTTTCGCCCACCAGGCCCTTTTCCGGGGAGAGATCCGGCAGCGCCTGGGCCTCTTCTCCCTGACCATCGCCGGGACATCGGCCATCGTCTTCGCGGTCGGTACCCTGGCCAGCGGGGCCTGGGCCGCCCACCCCCTGGCGTATGGCTTGATGGTGGTTTTGTTCACTCCCTTCGGGATTCTTTACTTGTTGTTGATGAAAAGTGGTGAGTGATGAGTCAATGTCATTAAGTTAAGCAATTGTTTTAATGAAAAATCCCCAAAACTGATCGAGGTGGAACCGTGTTCCACCGGATTCATAGTCGGAACCCACCGGAACACGGTTCCGGTTCGATCGTGGGAAAGTAAACGGCCCCTTATCTTAATGACATTGAGTGATGAGTGAAGCCCCCGGCACTTAGGACAAAGTGCCGGGGACTTCCGGGGGTTGAGGGTTGAGGGAGGAGGGGGAAGTAAAAAGAAGACAGTGCCGCTATCCTCCACCTCTTACCACAACTGGCCATGCGCGTAGCAGGTCAAATCTCCCATTCTATTTACGTAGCTGCCATATTCATTATCGTACCAGCCAAATATTTTGGCGTGCGTCACCGGTATGCGAATCTCTGATTCTTGACCCGCCTGGTCTGGGATGCCTTGAATGTGTTGAAGATCAAGAGTGATCACCCCCGTGCGGGTGTGGGTGGCCTGACCCTCGATCACCACCGCCGCGTCAACGCCGACTAAATCCGAGGAAACATTCTGCTCCATGTCCAGCCGCAGGAGGCCTTTTTGCGCTCCCTGGGCCGAGTCCCGGTAGATGTCCAACAAAAGCTGGCGATTGATCAAACTATCCCCCCTTTGGTCAAGTTGCGACGAAAAGGTACAATTCAAAATGATGAGCGACTCCGTCTGGATGGGGACCCGCACCGAGTCGGCCATAAAGCCAATCTCCCGCACCTCCGGGATGACCTGCTCCAGGGCCAGGGCCGCCCCGGTGGAGGTGAGAATGATGTTATCGAGCATAGAGCGATTTTTCCGTAATTCCCCAGAGTCACTTTTGGGGACCGTGTCCAGCGTGCTTTGCGTGTTGGTGGCTGCGTGAACGGTGGACATCGAGGCGGTCAGAATTTGGTTGGTAAGCTTATGCTCCAACAAAGGTTTCACCATATGCGCCAGGCCCGTCGTGGTACAAGAAGCGGCGGAAAGAATCTGGGTTCTTGTGGGATTGAAAGCGGTGTGATTGATCCCATAGATGAGCATGGCCGCGTCGTCCGGCATGGCTGGGCTGGGGATCTTAAAGGGAGCGCTGGCGATCACCAGACGCGCACCAGCCTCCAGATGTCCCCGCAACGCCCCGCCGGGGGAATCGGCCGGAAGCCGGGGATCGCGGAAGCGTCCGGTAGTGTCCACCACTACCTGGGCGCCGTGCGCCTGCCAGGCCACCCGGGCCGGGTTCCGCGCCTCCCGCAGCACCGTCACCGGCCGGCCATCTACCCGCAACTGACCCGTTTCTTCATCCACGACCTCAATTAACGGCTCAGCACGGTGACCGTATAAAAAACGGTGCAGCAATCCATACGTAGAATCTTTCTCAATGGTCTGGGCAATGTCCGCCAAGCCCCGTCCCACAGGACGACCCAGGTTGACCACAATGCGGTCAAAATAGCCGCGCGCCACATGATGCCAAAGGGTCAACTTGCCAATGCGCCCCATGCCATTAATTCCCAAAACTTTAGGTGATGCCATTGTTGGAACTCCTTTAGGAGAAAAATATAAACCAGGTTGCTTAGAGAAACCTGGTTTATGTTTATGTATTTCTCACGCCATAATATCCTCATGCTCCACAGGAAACTCGCCGGCATAAATTGTTCCTTGGCGGCCGTCAATGCTAATCTGATCCCCAAAGCAAATCAGTTTCTCATTCAACTCAGCTTGGTGATCTTGTTCGTAGACCTGCAAGGAGCGGCAGTTTACGACACAGGTCTTTCCCAGGCGTTGGGCGGCCACAGCGGCGTGAGAGGTGATCCCACCGCGCGCGGTCAACAAACCATCAGCCTGGGCAATGAATGAAAAATCTTCCGGCACAGTGTCGGGGCGGATTAAGACCACCGTGCAGTCGGGGTCGTCCGCCTGGAGGGCTTGAATATCCTCCTTGGTGAAGGCCACCTGACCCGATAGAGCACCACCGCCAGCTCCAATCCCCCGCCCCAGCAGGGAATCTTTCAGGGCCTCGGAAGACACAAAAACCTGTACCCGTTCCTGCTCGGAGAAGACCATGTTCCTGGTCTGGAGGACAAAGAAATCTTGCGGATGCTCAGATTCGAAAGTGAATTCTATCTCCTGGTGGGCATAATCTTGTTCCTCGATCAGCAAGGTGGCCGTTTTCTTCAACTGCTGGTAGACAGCGGGGAAATTCCTTTCCAGGGAAGCTCCTTCACTCTCTGCGTTATCTAGTTGTTGCTGTGTCTCCGTGACCGGCAAAGGATTGACCAGCCCCGAAACAACATCCTCACCCTGACTACAAATATTATAATCGCCGTATAACTCGAAACCCGCATCGCCATCCACAGGGTTGCGGGTCATAATTACCCCACTTCCAGATTGTTTGTTGAGGTTTCCAAACACCATACGCTGCACGATGGCCGCCGTCCCCCATTGTTCGGCAATGCCTACGTGTTGGCGGTAATTGGCTGCCCGCTCCGAGAACCAGGATTCCAGGACAATCTGGATAGCCATCACGAGTTGCTCGAAAGGTTCCTCGACCAAGGTTACGCCATAATCGGCCATAATTTTTTTATAGTGAAAGGCAATCTCGCGCATGCGTTCTGCGCTGAAGTCCATCTTTTTTTCTATTCCATAACGTTCCTTGAAACCCTGAATAACTTTATCAAAGACATCTCGGTGCACGCCATGAGCCATGGCCCAAGATTGAATAAAACGCCGGTAGCAATCCCACACAGCCCAGGCATATTTTTCTCTTCTCCCCAGGGATTCCGCGATTTCATCGTTGAGGCCAACATTGAGAAAGGTATTCATCATCCCCGGCATGGACATCACACTGCCGCTGCGTACGGATAGGAGGAGGGGATTTTGATCATCGCCAAAACGCTTGCCGGTTGCCGATTCTAATTGGCCTAAATACTTTCTGATGCGGTTCCGAGTATCCTCGAAGAAGGGCGCATAGGACACCGCCGTCTGACAGCGGAATAATTCCGTGGTGACGATAAAGCCTTCCGGAACGGGCAGGTCATAGGAATGGAGCTGCTTGAGGAAATAGCCCTTGCTCCCCAGGTGAAGGGGGTTATCGTAGGCCTTTTCGTCGCCCTGCAAGAGGCTGAGGAGTCGGTAGGGATCATAACTCAT
The DNA here is from genome assembly GCA_018263575.1 of Chloroflexota bacterium. GTDB lineage: Bacteria > Chloroflexota > Anaerolineae > Anaerolineales > UBA11858 > B10-G9. Next base: position 22,202 of record JAANWX010000075.1, read on the forward strand.
CAACAAAAAGAGCGTTTGATCATCAAGCTGCTGCCGCATATTGGTCAGGGCGGCCAGCACTTTACCAACCAAATCGTCAAGGTCTTGAAGCCCAAAACAAGCTGTGATCAGGCCTCGGAGGAGTTTTTCTGACCGGCTGTAGACAGAGTCTTCTGAACCGGATTTTGGGCTGTCTGGGGTCAAGCTTTGCTCTAAAATGACCTCAAGATTGTCGGTGTGGACATTCAAGACATAGCGGTTAGAGATTTCATGAACATCAGTGGCTATGTACTGAAAAACGTTCACCAGTTGGTCTACAGAGAAATCTTGGGCCTGCAATCCCATGGCCAAGAGATTGAGGTTGTTTTCCAGGGAAGCGGAGTTCATGCCATCAATGCTCAAGGCACGCCCCAACAAGGTCAATATTTCATGGATGTCTTGGAGCGTCTTTTTGGTAACATAGTCCAAATTGATAGAAGTGATCAACTCAGCGTAGAGGTTGCGGGCCAAGGTCTCTAAACGCAGGGTCAGCCCCAGCGCCTCGAACTTTCGTTCTCGATACACACCATACATGGATGGGATTCCAGCCGCGATGTGACGCTTGTGATAAATACGCTCATCGCCCGTAGTGATCTCTGGATCTAGAATGATCTCTTTCAGGGATTCCAGGACGTCCAAGGTAGCGTGCAGCGTCTCCAGGGGATGATTATCGCCTAAGCAGGCAATCAACCTTTTGGCTAGTTGACCATCCACAAAGGCTGAGTTCCGAACCCGTTCGGCAATGTCTTCAATGCCAAAGGAGTATTTTTGCTCCAGAAGTTTGTATAGGCGAAGCAACAACTTGGCGCGCGTTCTTTCATCGGCAGAAACCTGGTTTTGCGCATCCACCTGACGTACCAAGGTTTCATAGTTTTGCGCCAAATAATCCGGAAAGGTCAAGTTGTCATCCAGAGTCACAAAGACCTGGTGTACTTCGTTGAAATAAGGAGCTTCTTCTTCCACTTGAAGGAAGACATCGGCTGGCAACCAGTCTTCTAAAGGGGACTTATCACCCGTCGTCCAAAAGCGGATGATCTCGCGCGTAAAAGCTACCTGAGTGCTGTTGCTTTCCACGTGAGTCTGTTTCCGCAAGAAGTGGATCAGGGGATCGCGCCGCTCCTGAATCTGGTCAACCTCGGTCGAAACGTCGCGCAGCTCCCCCTCAGAACCGATCTCGGTAAAATAGACTGGGAACATGCGGGCCAGTTGTTTGACCTTTTGATAAACGGGGCCAATATCGGCGTTCAGCAAGCGGGAGATATCTTTTTGAAAGAGATCCGTGTCAGCTACAAACAAGCCATGAATGGCCAATTGGAGCACCAGAGCTGAAAGTAATTTTCGGAAGCGAATGGGATTGAGTTCCACAAGACGCATCAGCAGCCGGACATTAGGCAGGTGATTGGGATTAACAAGCACTTCCCACTCATCCGTCACCCCGCGCATATCGGGGGTCTCGAAAGGCAAGCGAATGAGATGATCAATAAGGGTGCCGCGCAAACCATCATCGCCGCGTTGATCCAGCTCTTGGCCCAAGGTGAAGGCGCAGTTCATGGCGATAGACTTGCGCTCGAAACGATGTCCCTCTAAAAAAGCGAAAAAGCGTGAGATAAAGCCCTCAATCACCGCGGCGTCGCTTTGTCCAATGGCGCGCAGGCAGGCAACCAAGCGCGATAGGAGCCAGTGTTCGTGATCGGTGAAAAGTTCTTTATTCAATAAATAGAGCAAAAACTGGGCCCGGTCGGCTGGTTCTTCCACCCCCTCCACAGCTTTTATGACCGTATCAACCAGGGTGTTAAAATCCGGCAGGGCTACAAGATCCTCAACCGTGGATGCCTCCTCCGCTTTGGAAATCAATGTTTGCCAGTGCTCGTGCCCAAAACCCGTCAACACTGGGCCATACGCTGATCCCGGGGAAAAGAGCTGCTGGTTGCGGTCATACCAAGCGAGGAGATGGAAATGCTTTATCCAATGCTGGTAGGTGGTGACTAAGGAATAGCGGAAGAGGGCGTTGAAGGGCGGCGCAAGTTGGGGGAAGGCCTGAAATTTAGGGCAAGCCCGGTGAAGGAGAGCAGACCCCCTGGCGTAGAGAGAAGGGCGTTCTTCCAGGACTGTGGCTAAAAATTCCAACATCTCCAGGATTAATTCTTGGAAGCTTTTGGCCTGAGGCCCCTCCACAAGTTTCGACAGGAACTCCAAGCAGGTACGCAGTAATTCACGCTCAGCTCGGGAAGATAATTCAACGGAAAATAGGCGCCGGAAGATGTTTAAAAAAACATCCATGGCCTCAACGCTGCGGTCATGGTTCAAATAATGGTGAATGTCCCCCAACGAGGTGGTACGTAAATCATTAATCACCACTTCCCAATTGGCAAAGGGATGATTGTATTCAAACAAAAAATCGCGCACGCGTTTATTGACGCCATAATACTCATCAGTGATATCCAATAACACTTGCTGCTCAGGCGGAATATCAACGGGGCGCTGGGTTTCCTGTAAATTGGCGGTGAGAGCCGAAGATCGAAAAGAGTCCACAACATCTCCTTTAGCCGATGAACACAAGGGTATTATAACTTAAACGGGATAATCTTGTCTACTTTGCATTGGTAAGGTGTGCGCTAAAAAGTTGTTGCAAGTTTTTTGTACACGGAAAATACGGATGCCACGGAGGCTTTATTTTTAAGTTTTCACAAGCATTTTTCCGTGTTTTCCGCGCATTCCGTGTACAAAAGTTTCTTTGCGCTAACAACACTTTCGCGCACACATTGTTCGAGGGAAGTACGAAAAGGTTGTGGGTGAAAATCGGGCCAAACCCTAAAGGCCTTCAGGGCTGAGACCTTTAGGGTTCATTTCCATTTTGAGGATAGGCTTCCAACTGACGCGCGAAGGTGGCTTGGAACTCGTAAGGGGTAACGCCCAATGGTACAATGAGTAACCCTATGAGCAACCAACAAACCATCACCCGCGCATTCAAGGACCATTTTAGCAAAACCCCCCACTTCGTGATTCGTGCCCCAGGCCGCGTGAACCTGATTGGCGAGCACACCGACTACAACGACGGTTTTGTGCTTCCCATGGCCATTGACCGCGCCATCTGGATCGCCCTGGGAGCCCGAAATGACCGCCAAGTGCGCTTGCGCTCCCTACATTTTGATGCGCTAACTGAATTTTCGCTGGATGAAATCACCCACAAGCCTGGATGGGGAGAGTATATCCGCGGCGTGGCCTGGGCCCTTCAAGAGGCTGGGTACCGCCTGGCGGGGTGGGAGGGGGTGATGACGAGCGACATCCCCATTGGGGCTGGGCTTTCCTCCTCCGCTGCGGTGGAAATGGCCGCAGCCAAGGCCTTTTCCCTGGTCGGGGGATGGGGGTTTGACCCGCCAGCCATGGCCCAAATTGGGCAGCGGGCTGAAAATCAATGGGTAGGCGCGAATACGGGCATTATGGATCAAATGATCTCCGCCGCTGGACGTGCTGGCCACGCCCTCCTCATTGACTGCCGCGACCTTTCCACGCAGCAGATTCCGCTCCCCACCGAGAACGTGTTCGTGGTCATGGATACCGCCACCCGCCACGCCCATACCGATTCCGGCTACAACGAACGCCGGGAGGAATGTGAAGCCGCGGCCCGGTTCTTGGGCGTCTCCCACCTCCGGGACGTTGACCTCCCGACCTTCCGGGACCGGGCCGGGGGGATGGGGGAGGGTATCCGCCGCCGCGCCCGGCACGTGATCACCGAAAACGCCCGCGTGCTGGAAGCGGTCGAGGCCCTCCGCCAGGGCGACTCCCCCAAAATGGGCCGCTTGATGGACGCCAGCCACGCCAGCCTGCGAGACGACTTCGAGGTCACCAACCGGGAACTCAACGTTATGGTAGAACTTTCTCAAAACCAACCCGGCTGCTTTGGGGCCCGCATGACAGGAGGGGGATTTGGAGGATCCGCGGTGGCCTTGGTCGAGGAAGCAAGGGCCAAAGAATTCACCCAGGCCGTTGATGAGGCTTATCAGGCCGCGACAGGGTTAGACCCCCATCTATACGTTTGCCGGGCCAGCAATGGCGTTGAGACGATGGCTCGTTCCACAACGACCTCGTGATCGGCGCGGTCGGGAGACCACGCGACATCACGAAGGGTTTCCTAAAAAAACCATAGAATCACTAGATACCCCAGGCCGACCTATAAGCCGCATTCTGTTCGCCAAATAAAGTTTACACCGCGGCCCGAAGGCTCAGCTTCCTCCTTTATCTCGCGTGGTGATTATCTGTCTGGGATGGATATCTCTATCCACCTCGGTGCGGCCTACCTGGATTTCGAGGGAGACGAGCAGCCTCCCCTCCCGAAGGAGTTCAACCCTGTTTGGCCTTGCTCCCGATGGGGGTTGCCTGGCCGCGGATGTTGCCACCCGCGCCGGTGGTCTCTTACACCACCATTTCACCCTTACCCTCACCCCGGCCCTCTCCCAGGGGGAGAGGGGGAATGAGGGCGGTATATCTTTCTGTGGCCCGATCCGGCAGATGTCTCCGCCCCGGACGTTATCCGGCATCGCGCTCTGGGGAGTGCGGACTTTCCTCGGCCCGGCGCCTAAGCGCAGAACCGCAACCACCCGGCCGACCTGGGGGATTCCATAATATCACGTTTGCCATCATTCTTGTAGGGAGCTCGACTCAGCACTAGGGTGGACAAATCCGCCTCCTTACCTTAAAATTACTCTTCGTAAATCTATTAAGTAACAGCTATTACCACAAACCTACAGGTAAAAGCACCAAAAGAAGACGGAGGATTAATCTTGGCTAAAAAATCAGCTCGTAAACGCGCTCGACAAAATGAAAAACAACGGGAAAGGAACCGCTATTACCGCGGCTCCGCCCGAACCTTAGTTAAAAAAGCAAAAGAACACATCGCCAGCAAAGACCTGGAAAAAGCCCAGGAAGCTACCCGAAAAGCCACCAAAGCCCTGGATAAAGCGGCGGCTAAAGGTGTCCTTCATAAAAATAACGCTTCACGGCGGAAAAGCCGCCTCATGAAAAGTCTGGCAGCTCTAGAAAAAGAAGCCTAAAGTATAACATTTCAATAATCGATTAAGAGCCAGGCTTCCCCGCTTCTCTTGCAGAGAAACTTGGTTCTTACTCCGTATTATCGAGACCGAGCGGGAGTTTTCATTGCTCCCGCTTTTTTGTGTTTCCTAAGAGAGAGTGACCTATGTTTCAATCTGAGCAAAAAGAAGCCGAAGAACTAATTCACCATTATCTAGAAGAAAACGGCATTCCCATCCCGGAGGCATTTCAGTGGGGAAACGTCCCCTTCAAGGGAGAATGGGGAATATCGACCTCTTTCTTCGAAACGGCCGCCTTGGAAGCCCGATCCGGTAAGCAAATCAACGTTCCCGAGCGGGCACAAGAAATCGCCCAAGACGTCTCCGCGCGCCTTGAGAAACACAGGAGCTTTTCCCGCGTAGAAGCCGTGAAAGGTTACCTGAATTTATATTTTGCCACCGGGGAATTCAGCCGCAAGGTGATTGCCCAAGTCTTAGAACAAAGAAGAGATTTCGGGAAAGGCGACCCAAAAGGCGAGCGCGTGATGGTCGAGTTCTCTCAACCCAATACGCATAAAGCCTTCCACGTGGGACATCTCCGCAGCGCAATTCTGGGCGATTCGATTTGCCGTATCATGGACTTTGCCGGCTACGAAGTCGTGCGCGCAAATTATTTTGGCGATATCGGACTCCACGTTATTAAATGGTTGTGGAATTACATGAAATACCACGCCGGAGAGGAACCGCCCCAGGACACCACCCGCTGGATGGGAGACATTTACGCGGAAGCCAACCAACGCCTGGAAGAGAATCCTGACTTAGAAAGTGAAGTGCGTGAGCTATATGCCCGCTGGGATGCGCGCGACCCCGAAATAGTGGACTTATGGCAAAACACGCGCCAGTGGTCGTTGGATGGTTTCGAGGATATGTACGATACCCTTAACATCCACTTTGACCATCTATACGCCAACAGCCAAGCCGAAAAACCCGGGCAAGAAATGGTAAAAGAGCTTATCGAAGAGGGGATTGCCGAAGACCTGCGCCCTGAAGACGCTGTCATTGTGCGCATTGACGAACTTCTGGGGTTAGAGAAAGAGCAATACCGCGTCCTGGTCGTCTTGCGTTCCGATGGGACCGCCCTCTACGCCACGGAAGACCTGGCCTTGGCGAAGATGAAATTCACAGACTATGACCTCAACAAATCCATTTACGTGGTCGATGTCCGGCAACAACTCCACTTCCAGCAAGTGTGGAAAACCCTAGAGATTGCCGGCTACGAATGGGCCAAGCGCTGTGAGCATTTGTCTTACGAACTGGTCAACCTGCCGGGGAACGTGGTCATGGCCTCCCGCGATGGAACCGTGGTTTTATTAGAAGACCTCATCCGCGAAGCCACCGCGCGCGCCTTGGAAGTGGTCGAAGAGAAAAATCCTTCTCTAAGGAAACAGGAAAAACAAAACGTCGCCAAAACGGTAGGCCTAGGGGCCATAAAATACCCCCTCTTGGCGCGCGACAATACCAAAATTGTCACCTTCGATTGGGAAAAAGCCCTCGACTTCAACGGCCAAGCCGCCCCTTACATCCAATATGCTCACGTGCGGGCCAACAGCATTCTAAGGCGAGCCTGGGGATTATTGCCAAAGGCAGTCACACCTCCCCACGAACTGGAACCAGCCGAAATCAACTTGATTGAGCGCATCTCCCAATTACCGGATGATGTGGGACGGGCAGCGGAAGAACGCAAGACCCTGCACATCACCAACACGGCCTACGAACTGGCCCGGGCCTTCAACAAATTCTATAAACAATGCCCCGTCCTTGATGCTCCGCCCAGAGTCCGGAAGTTCCGCATCAGCCTCGTCGTCGCCGCCCGCCAAGCCATCGCCAACACCCTCAACCTGCTGGGGATCGAAGCCCCGCCCGTGATGTGATCAGTAAAACGTAATGAGTAAACGTAATGAGTAATGAGTAAAATCTAAGAACGGAATCTTACTTATTACTTATTACTTATTACTTATTACTCGCCACTCATCACGCATCACGCACCTCGTTTCAATCAACCATGATGGGCAATCCTGTCCTCATGACAAAATATTTACAAGGAGAAGTATATGACCGTTCGTACACTTATTATGGGCGCCGCCGGGCGCGACTTCCACAACTTCAACGTTTTCTTCCGGGAGAACCCCGACTACGAAGTTGTGGCCTTCACCGCTACCCAAATCCCCAACATCGAAGGCAGACAATATCCTCCGCAATTATCCGGAGACTTATATCCCGATGGCGTGCCCATATACCCAGAAACCGAGCTGGGAGATTTAATCGTAGAAGAAAACATCCACCAGGTCATCATGGCCTACAGCGACCTCCCCTATGACTACGTGATGCACAAAGCGTCTGAAGTACTAGCCGCTGGAGCAGATTTCCGCATGATGGGCCTGAACACCACCCAAATTAAATCCACCAAACCCGTTGTCTCCGTGTGTGCCGTTCGCACAGGCTGCGGTAAAAGCCAAACCACCCGCCGCGTGGCCCAAATTCTCATAGCTATGGGTTACCAGGTGGCCGTTATTCGCCACCCCATGCCTTACGGAGATTTGGCCAAACAGGCCGTGCAGCGATACGCCGAACTCGCCGACCTCGATAAACACGAGTGCACCATCGAAGAGCGCGAGGAATATGAACCCCATATTGTCAACGACGTCATCGTCTACGCCGGTGTGGATTACGAGGCCATCTTGCGCCAGGCCGAAGAAGAAGCCGATATCATCCTCTGGGATGGCGGCAACAATGACACCCCGTTCTACGTGAGCGATTTCCACATCGTGGTCGCCGACCCCCACCGCCCGGGCCACGAGATTGCCTACTACCCCGGTGAGGTCAACACCCGCACCGCGGACGTCTTCGTCATTAATAAGGTAGATACCGCCGCCCCCGAAGATATTCTCACCGTTCACAAAAACTTGCGAGCGCTAAACCCCACCGCCAAAATCCTCGAAGGCGCCTCTCCCCTCTTTGTGGATGACCCCGACCAGATTCGCGGGAAACGTGTCCTGGTCGTGGAAGATGGCCCCACCCTGACCCACGGCGACATGGCCTACGGAGCCGGATGGGTGGCCGCTCAGCGCTACGGGGCAGCCGAGATCGTTGACCCCCGCCCCTACGCGGTCGGTTCAATCCAAACCACGTATGAAAAATACCCCACCACCGGCAAGGTGCTCCCCGCCATGGGGTACGGAGACCTGCAAATGCAAGAACTGGAGCAAACCATCAACAACGCCGAAGTGGACATGGTCATCATCGGCACACCCATTGACCTGGGCAGTTTGTTGAAAATCAATAAACCCACCCAACGGGTGCGCTACGAACTACAAGTGATTGGCAAACCCACCCTGGAAGATTTGCTCAAGGAACATTTCAAGTAAACCTGTCAGGTCTGGGCCTATGGCTTGTTAGCCCTCGGGATAGTGAAGGTCTCCCGACCGAGAATAACCAAAACTAAACCCTAGCCTCGTTGGAAAAAAGCACCAAAAAAGATCTAGGTGGAACCGTGTTCCGCCGGGTTCCGCAGGCACTAGCCCACTCGCCACTCGCACACTCCCCCCAATGCCCTCCCTAACCTGGCCCTCCAAACAACAACCGGAAACCCTCTCCGCCCACCTCCATACTGAGGCTTACCTCTTTCCCCACGGAAAGGGAGCGTTCTCCGCTGAGGAGAAGATTGAAAACCGCCTCATTCTAGGGGATAATTTACGAGTCATGGCGGCTTTGCTCCCTGAATACGAAGGGAAAATCGACCTCATTTACGCGGACCCGCCCTTTTTCAGCAATCAGAGATACCGGGCGCGGGTGGGCCGGGGGGAGGATTCACGCCAACCCGAGGAATGGGAGCTTGCCAAAGGCTATCAGGACAAATGGGATAACTTGGACGAGTATTTAGATATGCTTTATCCCCGCCTGATCCTCATGCACCGCTTGCTCTCTCCAACGGGGACCTTCTACCTGCACCTGGATTGGCACGCCAACGCTTATGCGCGGATCTTGCTGGACGAGATTTTTGGCTACGAGCGTCTCAACAATGAAATTATCTGGACGTACCACGGGCCTTCTCCCATTCGAAGCGCATTCAACCGCAAGCATGACACAATCCTCTTTTATACCAAGGGAAAAGAGTACACGTTCAACGTTGACGATGTGCGTATCCCCTATGCCGATAGCACGGTAAATACTTTCCAGTCCTCGAAAAAGGCCGGTTTTGGCAAAAAGCCCAATCTCAAGCGGGGCAAGGTACCGGAGGATTGGTGGTATTTTCCCGTCGTGGCTCGCCTCCACTCGGAGCGCACGGGGTATCCCACGCAGAAGCCGGAAAGCTTGTTGGAGCGGATTATCACCGCCTCCTCGAACAAGGGCGATATTGTGGCCGACTTCTTCGCTGGTTCAGGGACAACGGCCACAGTTGCCGCCCGGCTGGGTCGGCGGTTCATTGTCAGCGATGCCCAGTGGCGGGCAATTCACACCACGCGGTCTCGCTTTGTGCAAAATGTCCTTTTGGGGGAAGAAGGGGGGGAAGAGTCCCCGCCGGCCCGACTTAAACTCCAGCGGGAGGGGGAAGTCCCACCGCAAGTGCGCCAAAGCCGGGGGGACGCGGTTGAGTTGCGGGGGAAGACTCTCGTCCTCAACCCCAACCTGGCCGATGAACTCGATTATTGGGAAGCCGACCCCAACTGGCAGCCCGATTCAGGGGATTCCATTTTCCGCAGCGTGGTCCAAGCCGCCCGTCCCCGCCGCAAGGGAAAAATCGCCACCGAGCTGGAATTGCCCTTTGTAGGAGAAAATATCTGCGTTCGCTTGGTGAATGTTAATGGGGATAAACTAGAAACCGTACTCGGTAATCGGTAATCGGTAATCAGTAATCAGTAAGCAGTAAGCAGTAAGCAGTGAGCAGTGAGCAGTGAGCAGTGAGTGGTTCTTAAGACTTGTAACCATTGTCCCAACTTTCATCATCCAATCTCTAACATCCAACATCCAATTTCCACCCTCCAACCTCCAACTCCCCCCCCTACACCTCAAACACATACCCCTTCCCACGCACGGTGCGAATTAATTGAGGGTTCGTGGGGTCAGCCTCAATAATCTTCCGCAGCCAGTTGATGTGGACATCCAAGGAACGTGTGTCTTCCGTATAATCGGTCCTCCACACCTTGCTATATAAGGCTTCCCGTTCATGCAGTTCTTTTGGTGCTTCCATGAAAACTTTCAATAACTCCACCATTTTGGGCGTAACATGATCCTCTTTTTCCCGACAGCTAATCACCTGACGGTCAACGTCTAAGCGGATAGGGCCAGCCTCAATAACCTTGTCCCCATCGCCTGGTGAGAGGGGAATAATCCTGTTTTCAAGTTTCCGAATGGTGAAGGGCAGCACTAATCTAATATCAGCAACAACTTCATTGGTGGGTAATCTTTTAGGCCCATTAATTAGGATAATTGGCAAGTCTTCCTGCTGCGAACGAAGCGAGGAGCAAATCCGCGTCCCCACAGTACGCATAGAGGCCGCGTCAACAATCACAATATCTGGTTTGATACTATCAAGATTCTGAGAGGCTTCTTTCCCCGTAGAGACAACGCTAACCGGATACCCCTTTTCTTCCAAGGAAGGGATGAAGGCTCGTGAATCACCACTTCTCTTCCCTATCCAGAGAATATTAGCTTTGGGGTTTCCTTTACTCACTATTTCTCCTCGTCACAAATACCTATTCCCCCCTGAAAAAGCCAATGTAGTCATTATTATACAGTAAACCTTAAGAAATGCAAATAGGAATTCTTTAAGGTTATCTATTGATAGGTTGTTATAAACTAAACCCTGAAGTCCGAACGGCCGTTTCACACCTCCATTGCGGAGCATCCCTGAAGGGAGACGTCCTCACCGTTCACCTACGTATTCTATCAAAGAAATAAGTTTTGCGCATTACAATTCGCCCAAAACTCAGGGCAAACGCATTTAGCCCCACCCTAAATAACCCTCCAAATAACCGCCGTAAATGATACAATGCACCCGGTAGTATATAGTAGCCAACGAGAGTTCGCATGCGCTTAAAAAGGAAAACCATCCCATGCTCATCCATTCTGCTTCCCAAACCCTGACCCTGGCCGGAGGCCCTCAACGCGGTTCGGAGCTAGGCGACCTGGGCCTCATCAAGGACGGGGCTCTCCTTATCAGAGATGGAAAAATAGCCGCCATTGGCACCACGTCCGAGCTGCGCGAGGCCTACCCCGCTGAAGAGACCCTGAATGCTGCGGGGCGAGTCGTTATGCCCGGCTTCGTCGACCCCCACACCCACGCCCTGTGGGCCGGGGACAGGGCGGCCGAGTTCGAAATGCGCCTCCAAGGGAAAACGTACCTGGAAATCATGGCCGCCGGAGGAGGGATCCTCTCTACCGTGCGTGCCACCCGGAAGGCCTCGCTAGAAGAGCTACTAGCCCAAACGCGCCCGCGTCTCCAGGCCGCCTTCAGTTACGGCACAACCACCATGGAGGCCAAAAGCGGCTACGGCCTAAACACAGCAACAGAACTTCGAATGCTGGATGCCTTGCTGGCCCTCAACGAGGAAACCCCGCTAGACATTGTCCCCACTTTTTTGGGCGCCCACGCCTTCCCGCCAGAATACAAAGAGAACCCTCAAAGCTATACGAACCTGGTCTGCGATGAAATGCTCCAAGCCTTGCACAGTTGGACCACAGGCCAGAACAATAGAAAGGGAAAAGCCATCCCCCTCCCCTTCGTGGATGTCTTCTGCGAAACTGGGGCCTTCACCTTAGCCCAGAGCCGCCAAATCTTAGAAAGTGCCCAAAAACTGGGCTTCCCCCTCAAGGTGCATGCCGACGAATTCGACAATCTGGGCGGTTCCAGCCTGGCCGCAGAACTGGGCGCCGCCTCCGCCGACCATCTGGTGGTCACCTCCCCGGAGGATATGGCCGCCCTGGCCGCTTCTGATACGGTGGCCGTGGGGCTTCCTTGCACGCCCTTTGGACTGGCTGAACCGGAATACACGCCCGCCCAAGAGATCCTCGCGGCGGGAGGCATATTGGCTATTGCCACCGACCTCAATCCCGGCACAGCCTGGTGTGAGTCCATGCAATTTGCCATAGCCCTGGTTTGCCGCTACATGAAACTCACCCCGGCCCAAGCTATCGCCGCCGCCACCATCAACGCCGCTGCTGCCATCCAGCGCGATCACGTCGTGGGTTCTCTCCAGGTGGGCAAACGGGCCGACATTCTCCTCCTCAACGTACCCGACTACCGCCACCTGGGCTACCGCTTTGGCACAAACCTTGTTCACACCGTAATAAAAAACGGTCAAATCTACTCCAACGAGGAAAAATATGAGTTTTAGTCCCATTTTAGTATTTTTAATCTTGGCCTTCATCGCCCTCATCGTTCTACGCATTGTCCTCAAAGTTGCCAAAACCTTCCTAACCGTGGGAATCATCATCGTCATCGCCCTCATTCTGGTAACGCTGCTGAGCAATAATTTTGCCCCGGTATTTTAGGAAAGATGGGAGAAGAGAGTCACCTCCCGAGCCGTTAACGGCTGGGGGATAGGCGCTCACCGCCCCCGCACGACCGTCCTTGGGGGGGACCTTCCCGCCCCGCAGAGAGCCGAACACCCAGGTTCCCCCCTCTCCCTTACCGGAACACGGCCCACACCGCAAGGAGCCACCATCCTCATGCCATCCATCACCCAAGCCAGTTCATGGTATCCCGCCCACGATCCCGCCCACGGGTTCTCCCACATCCGCCGCGTTTACGCCCTGTGCGAGAGACTGGGCCAAGAAGAGGGCGCTAATCTCAAAATCCTGCGGGCGGCCGCCCTCCTCCACGACGCCCAAAGCGGGCCAGAGGTTCGAGAGGCGCATCACACGGCTTCGGCCAAATTTGCGCGCCACATCCTCCACGCCGAGGGCTGGCCAGACGAGGAAATTTCTGCCGTCCAACATTGTATCCGCGCCCACCGTTTCCGCGACCAAAAAGAGCCGCCACAAACCATAGAAGCCCAAGTCCTCTACGACGCCGACAAATTAGACGCCATTGGCGCGGTAGGCGTCATCCGTGTCTTCGCTTACGCCATCCTTCACGAGCAAGAAGTTTACGCTCCCCTCTCGCAGCAATTTTTATCCACCGGCGAACGCGAGCCAGGCGAACCCCACACCCCACGCCATGAGTTTATCTACAAATTACAACACATCAAAGACCAACTTTATACCACCTCCGGAAAAGCTCTGGCTATGCAAAGGCATCAATTTTTGGTACACTTTTTCGAACAACTCGAGGCTGAAATAAAAAACCTGCGCTAGTTAATAACGGAGAAATACTTATGAATATTCCCCAAGGCCCAATTCTCATTGTCGAAGACGTAGCCAACGTTTTAGATCTAATAGAAGTAACCCTCACCTTCAAGGGGTATCCCGTGGTGACCGCCAAAAACGGGGAAGAAGCCCTGGAAAAAGTTGCCCAAGAACGTCCCGCCCTAATCATTACCGACATCCTTATGCCGTATATGGACGGCTTTACGCTCGTTCAGCAATTGCGGACCAATCCGAAAACAGACGATATCCCCATTATCTTCTTATCGGCCACGTATCTCACCCCCGAAGACAAAGAATTTGCGCTCAAATTGGGCGCAGTCCGTTTTTTGGAAAAACCCATTGACACAGAAGAGTTTTTACTCACCGTAGCCGAGATACTAAGCCAAGGCATTGACGCGCCTCCTCCACCGCTGGAAGAGGATGAATTCCGGCGAGGGTATATGGCCCGCCTCGAATATAAACTCCAACACAAAAAATCACAAATCGCACGGGTAGAGAATCTGTTAAAAACGCTCCCTGATGAACAAAAGCCCGCTTTCGAAAAGTTATACGAAGAATCTTGTCAGCAAAAAGATATGATTCAAGCGGAACTAACAGAACTCTATGAGGCTTTAGAAGGCTAGTCTAAAAACATAAGGTAAGCGTTCACCATCCCGAAGATAGACTTCAAAAGTCTTCAAAATAGATCTTGGTGGACCCAAAAGTTCAAAAACGCTTATGAAACTTCTCTTAAAACATCCTCTGAGACTTTTGAAGTTTGCTCTAGGGGAAGGGGCTGAATGGTTACAACATAAGAAGGTTTATCTCACATGGATATTTTCCAAAAAACAAAAGATTTCACAACCGCCAAAGAAGCCCAAGAGGCGGGGCTTTATCCCTATTTCCTCCCCCTCACCAGCAGCGAAGGAACCGTAGCCATCCACAATGGCAAACGGATCATCATGTGTGGTTCCAATAATTATCTGGGATTGACCAATCACCCCAAAGTCCAAGAAGCCGCGCAAAAGGCCGTCGATGAATATGGCACAAGCTGCACCGGCTCCCGCTTTTTGAACGGCACCTTGGAAATGCACCTGGAACTGGAAAAGAAACTGGCGGCGTGGGTGGGCATGGAAGCGGCTTTGGTGTTTACCACCGGGATGCAGGCCAACCTGGGGGCCATTAGCGCCATCATCGGCCGCCACGACGTGGCCGTGCTGGATAAGTTCGACCATGCCAGCATTGTGGACGGTGTGCGCTTATCCAACGGCAAGTTTAGGCGATTCCAGCACAATGACGGAGAAAGTTTAGAACGCGCCCTCTCCAGTGTTGATGAAGAGAGTGGGGCGATGGTTATTGTGGATGGTCTTTACAGCATGGAAGGCGATCTCGCGGACTTGCCAGAAATTGTCCCCATCTGCAAAAAATATGGCGCGCGGATCATGGTTGATGATGCTCACGCTATCGGCGTGGTGGGCGGTGGACGGGGCACAGCGGCTCACTTTGGGATGACCGACGACGTGGATTTGATCATGTCCACTTTCAGCAAGTCCTTTGCTTCTGTAGGGGGATTCATCGCCGGCGATCAGGATGTCATTCACTATATCCAACATCACGCCCGGAGTCTGATCTTCAGCGCCAGCCTGCCCCCTTCGAATACGGCCGCGGCTTTGGCCGCCCTAGAAGTCATGCAGGAAGAGCCAGAACGCGTCGAACAGGTCAACCGCAACGCGGATAAAATGCGTCAAGGCTTCCAGCGTCTGGGGTTCGACACGGGCGCTTCAGTGACACCCATCATCCCTATTATTGTAGGCGATGACACACTCACCTTTGTTTTCTGGAAAGCGTTGTTGGAAAACGGCGTCTTCGTCAATCCGGTCATTTCCCCCGCCACTCCCCCGGGACGCCAACTGCTGCGCACCTCCTATATGGCCACCCACACTGAAGAACAACTAGACTTTGTACTGGATGTCTTCGAGAAGATAGGGAAAGAATTGAAGATAATTTAAAAACCATCGAATAGAATTCGAGGCTGGTGTGCAAAATCCACCTGCGTGGATTAGTAATTAGGGGAAACCATCGAATAGAATTCGAGGCTGGTTCACCAATGGGTGTGCTCGCTTTGCGTACCACCGGTATGCATGCCCTGGCCGAAGGCCCGCAAAGCGTGGGCAACACCGTGTGCAAAATCCACCCAATATCCAATATCTAATATCCACCCTCCAACTTCCACCCTCCAACATCCAACTTCCACCCCTAACCTCCAACATCCAACTCTCTAATCCTCTCCTCCGTGACCCCAACACTGCGCAACAACAGCGTCCGCAGGGCGGGGGTGGCACGCTCAGGTTCGGGGGTTCCGGTGTAGACCCAGCGTAGAACCACCTCGTTGAGTGCCCCCATCCAGGCCCGGGCCGCGACTTCTGTGTCCAAGGGGGGAATGCTCCCATCTACCACGGCTTGGTCTAGGTATTCTTGGATGATGCCGGCGAAGTGGTCGTTGATCTCGCGCCGTTTCTCTTCGAATGTTTCCCCCAATCCCACAGCCCAAACGAGGGCAATTTTGGCCAGTTTGCGATATTGGCTGAAGGTCTGCATGCAAACGGTCAGGGCCGCGTCCACGCGCTGGAGTCCGTGTTCTTCTTGCTCGAGCGCCGCGCGAAGCCGCTCCTCGAGGAGGGCGATGAATTTGTCGATCAGGGCCAAGAAAATGGAATCTTTGCTAGAAAAATGATGATATACGCCCCCCTTGGAGGTCTGCGAGACCTCGACGATTTCGCTCATGCGCGCGTCGTGATAGCCCTTATCCGCGAAAACACGGACGGCGGCGTCAAGGATGCGGGAGCGGGTGTCGGTAACGGTCATAAAAAAAATTATCCACTAATCTGCGCTAATCTGCGCTAATCTTCGCTAAAATCTTTGGCTCATTTGTTAGAAGTGTGTAGAAGCGACATGAATGTCGCATTACATAATGTAGCGGGACATTCATGTCGCTTTTTTGCACAAAATCTATACAAGAGTCGCGTCAATTTCTAAGTTGCCTCTTAAATTCTTCGAACTCCTCTTTCTTTCCCTCTTTAATTGACCACGATTCTATATTTTTTATATCAACCGATTCATGGTTAGCAACTAAAAGTGCCTGACTGAGACTTTGTTTATCTCCCCAATGATAAAAAGCAGCCAGCCTATCTTTAACCGAATCCGTTGGTGAAATCACCCTGACGACACCTGTCTCAAATTTAATCTCATGAAAATCTTTAATAGGTTCCTTTCCAACACTGGGCGGGCCTGAAATGAATTCGACAAAATAAGGCGTTTGAGTGTGGTGATAATACTTTCCTCGTTTTTCAAAACTGATTTCGCTCATGACAGATTCAACTTTTTTGTGATCAATGAAAAAACGAGCAACGAAGTCCAAATCTTTAGATACATATTTATGTTTGCTGTAAATAGCAACACTAGCTCCACCTGAAAGAACAACTTGAATTCCATGTCCTCGAAGATGAGAATCAATATAAGCGGCAAGCTCGCCTTGGGTCATCTCGCTTATGGGTTTCAAAGTGGCTTACCCTTCTTCCTAGGCCTTCGTCTATTCATCAATAACTTTTCTTTGACGTCTTCTGGATAATAACTAAGAGCCTTTTCAAATAAAGCTTTCAGTTCACTCAGATAAGGATAACGAGGATTAAATTGATAAACGCGAGTACGCCCGACCTTTTGGCTAACGAGAACGTCAGTGCTTTCTAATCGTTCTAATTGTTTTTGGATGGCGTATAGATCAGCATCAAAGAACCTGGCGATTTCTGTCGCGTACCCCTTCTCTCGGGCGATTAAAAAAATAAAAACACGCTCACTGCTTTTGGATCCAACGATGGGTTCAAGCATTATTCACCAACTTTTTTAGTTTATTCACCAACAGTTTTAGTTATATCACCAACTATGTTGGTTAATATAGCAGAAAGAAACCAAAAGTCAATAATATTGCCTGATAGTGTGCGCTAAAAAGTTTATGTTCTCCCACTATTCCCCCCTAAAACCCCAACTCCCGAATCGACTCCTCCGCGCTCTGCTCGGAGATCCCCTTCTTGCCCCCCTTCAACTCCTTCCAGAAATTCTCATCATAGCGCCGTGACCTCACCGGCAGCGGCATGGGGACGCCCCATCCCAGCAGGAGGACTTCCTCTTTGGGCTGGAGACGAGAGAGCATCCCCCGCAGGGCGCCGCGTCCCGCCAAACCGGAGAGGACGGCCCGCACGTCATCCTCATCCCCCAGCCAGCCGGAGATGCGGGTGCCCAACTGCGACATGACCTCGTCGTAAATCTGCGAGGGACGCTGGTCAATAATCAAGAGCGTGACGTAGTATTTGCGCATCTCACGGGCAATGGTGCTGAAAGTGGTCTGGGCCGCCATCTCCCGGTTGAGGAGTTTGTGAGCCTCTTCCACGACAATGATGAGCTGTTTGGGTTCTTTGCCCCCCGAAGAACGGTAGGCGTTGGTGAGGGTCTCCCAGGCAGAGCGGATTTTGCGGGTCAGTAAATTACTGACGAACAGATAATCCAAATCGCTTTCGAAGTTGCCGAAAGACAGCACCACATGCCTGCCGGCCTTGAGGGTTTCGATGACCTCTTTGACGCTGTCAGCGGCTGGTTCTTGGCGGATATATTCTTTGGTGAACAAGCGGCGCAATTTGTTGTGCAGGGCTTCCGCGGCCATCACGTTCACCCCCACCCCGTTGGCCCAGTGAGCCACAGACCCCGGGGCGGGAATCTTCTTGCCATCTTCGGTTTCGGTGGTGGCCCCTACCTTCATCTCTTTGAACTCGTGGAACCAATCCCCCATGCCAAAGGTTTTGACCATGGCGTCCAACGTGGTAGGCGTAGTGTCGCGCAGGTTTAGTTCCCGCGCCAAAAGCATCACGTCCGAAGGCCTAATATCTCGCATGGCAATTTCCAAATTATAATCAGGCGTTTGCCCCCGAATTTGTGCCCCCGGGCCTAACCCCACCACCCTGGCCTTGGCCGGGAATTTGGTCTTTAGCCCCACCACAGTTTCGCCCGTGTCGGAAGCAGTATCGTCAAAGCCATACTCGTTGTGCATGTCCATTACCAGCACCGAGGCGGTGTCATGCTCCATTAAGCCAGCCAAAACAATGCGCGCCAGGAATGACTTCCCAGTCCCGGTGGCTCCAAAGATCCCCGCCGAACGCTGCGTAAACTTTTTAAGGTTGATGCGCACGGGATGGCCTTGTTCGCGGGTGTGGCCAATGACAAAATTACCCTCCTCTTCTTTGCCAAAGATTTCGGCAATGTCACCGGCGGATGCCATGCGAGTCACGGCATGGTGGGGGGGGATGGTCTTGACCGGAACGGCTCGCGGCTGGGGACGGATTCCGGCCTGGATTTCAGCATTCCACTGGTCGTAAGCATCTGTCCCTAGGGCGGGGCCACGTTCCAGCATCAGGGCCGGCATGACCTCTAAATCGGTGTATAAAGTTGCCCCGTGGAGCAGCTCCCCCAGGTGGTGGGGAAAACGCTCCCCGCTCTGCTCATCCGCAAAACGTGGATCGGTGGCTCCCAGGCGCAAATCGATCGCCAAGCCAAAAAACAGCCAATCTCCGCTTTCGACGACCACAAAAGCCCCTTCCTGCACATCCTGGGAAGGCACCGTAAGGCGAATTTGTAAATTATCTTTGAGACTCCCGCTGACGACGTAACCGATTGTGTTCTTTGAATTTATCATGGTACGAATTCCTGGTGTGATGAGTGATGAGGTGATGAGGTGATGAGGTGATGAGGTGATGAGGTGCTAGGGTGATGAGGTGAGGGGGG
>JAANWX010000076.1 GCA_018263575.1 Chloroflexota bacterium
TCTTCACAGGCTATCGACCGCAATTCTACATCAAGACCATAGACGTGACGGGAGAGATTCAGTTGCCGGAAGGGGTAGAGATGGTCATGCCCGGAGACAATGTGAACATGGACGTCGAGTTGATAGTACCCATCGCCTTGGAAGAAGGAGGCGACTTCGCAATCCGTGAAGGTGGTCTCACCGTAGGCGCAGGCGTTGTCACTGCACTTAAAGAGTAAATTTGTGTGTAGAATGGGAAGATAATTATGGCACGTAAAAAAGGTGTACGACCGGTAATTACACTTGCATGCACTGATTGTGATGAGCGTAATTACACCTCTGAAAAAAATAGGCGTAATGACCCCGGTCGTTTAGAACTAAAGAAATTTTGTCCGCAATGCCGAGAACATACTCTGCATCGAGAAACTAAGTAATTACACAGTCAGGTGGCTGAGCCATGTAGGAGCGGCCACCTGACAATGAATACAGGCCAGTAGCTCAATTAGGGAGAGCACCGGTCTCCAAAACCGGGGGTTGCGGGTTCGATCCCTGCCTGGCCTGCCTGTATTTTCGAGTTGACGCCGTCTTAAGGGACGGCGTTTTCACCGTAACAAAAAGGAGATCCTTATGGCGAAAAAATCTAAGAAACCTAACGCCATTCAGAGGTTTTATCGTGAAACAATAGCTGAATTGCGTAAAGTTGCTTGGCCTACCCGCAATGAGGCCCTAAGCCTCACTAGAATTGTCATTGTGGTCATTTTCTCTGTGGGTATCTTTTTGGGCATTGTGGACTTCATATTTGCACGTTTGTTCGCTTTCATTTTGAGCCTATAAATGCTCATCGGGCGAGTATAAAATGGATTTACAAGATCGAGAAGAAAACGAAATTATCCTAGAAGAACCATCTGCTTCTGCAGAGTTTCCTTTGGACGCGGCTGAGTCTGTCGAAGAGGAAGAACTCGAAGAACATGAAGATGATGGCCAGGCGTGGTATGTTGTAAGTTGTTATTCTGGTAATGAAGAAAAAGTACAGCATAACATCGAGCAGCGCATCGAATCCATGGGCATGGAAGATTTAATCTTCGATATCATTGTTCCCACGGAAGAAGAAGTAGAAATGAAAGATGGCGAACGCAAGACCATGGAGCAGCGCGTCTTCCCAGGATATATTCTCGTCAATATGTTGCAGACCGAGGAATCCCGTTTTGTGGTCCGTAGCACCCCAGGCGTGATTGGCTTTGTAGGAATGGGTGATAAACCCACTCCCCTGCAACCAGAAGAAGTTGCTCGTATCCTGAAACGTATGGAATCCGAAGCCCCGCGCATCAAGGTCACATTCCGCCCTGGAGAAAGGGTACGTATTATCGAAGGCCCTTTCAAGGATTTCCATGGCAAGGTGTCCGAAATTGATGCTGAGCGTATGATCGTGCGCGTTATGGTGAATTTCTTTGGACGAGACACACCAGTCGAACTAGACTTTTTACAAGTAGAAAAAGCATAAATTAGCCTATAACCTGTGGGAGGCTGCTATCGGCATCCGCTAAAACCACAAAGGAGTATTAATGGCAAAGAAGGAAGTAAAAGCAAACGTTAGATTACAGATTGAGGCTGGGAAAGCAAACCCAGCCCCCCCCATTGGCCCTGCTCTTGCGGCTCATGGCATTAACTTGATGGCTTTTTGCAAGGAGTATAACGCTCGCACATCTGATCGCATGGGCGAAATTATTCCTGCTGACATCGTCATCTATCAGGATGGGACATTCACTTTCTCCCTGCGCACACCTCCAGCTCCAATTCTTTTGAAGAAAGCTGCTGGCGTAGAAAAGGGAGCCGCAGAACCTCATCTTGAAGTTGTCGGTGAGGTCACTCGTGACCAAGTGCGTGAAATCGCCCAGATAAAAATGCGAGACCTCAATGCCGTCGACATTGAAGGCGCTATGCGCCAAATCGAGGGCACAGCAAAGAATATGGGAATTCGAGTAGTAAATTAATTTCTCGTGGGAGGGCATCTTGTCCGCTTGTACCACAAGGAGCAAACAATGGCAAAACATGGTAAAAACTATTTAGAAGCGAAAGCAAAAGTTGAAAAAGAGCATTTATACACCCCGGAAGAAGCCCTTAAATTAGCGCAAGAGGTTTCTTACGCAAACTTTGATGAAACCGTTGAAATCCATGCCCGCTTGAACGTAGACCCCCGTCATGCTGATCAATTGGTCCGCGATGTGGTTGTACTACCTCATGGGCTGGGAAAAACCGTTCGCGTCATCGTTTTTGCGCAAGGGGAAGATGCTCAACTGGCTCGCGATGCTGGCGCAGATTACGTTGCTGATGATGATGAATTTATTGAGAAAATCGAAGGTGGTTGGCTGGAATTCGATGTGGCCATAGCCACCCCGCCCATGATGGGGAAAGTTGGACGCCTGGGGCGCGTGCTTGGCCCTCGCGGGCTAATGCCCAACCCCAAAGCGGGGACAATGGTTCCCGGCGATGATATCCCCCGTGTTATCGAGGAATCAAAAGCTGGTCGTGTAGAATACCGCGTTGATCGCACCTCGAACATCCACGCCCCAATTGGGAAAGTCTCCTTCGAGACAGAAAAACTAGTTGACAATCTAGCTGTTCTGCTCGAGTCATTGCTTCATAACCGGCCCGCGGTTACAAAAGGCCGTTATATCCTGCGTATTGTCGTTTCCACCAGTATGGGACCGGCTATCCGTATTGATCCAGCCCTAGCTGTAAAATTAGGAGAGCAATAAACGACCATCGTTTCAAAAACTGAATATTGACAGAGTAACCGGGACAAATCACACGTACAAATAAATACACAGTCCCTAAATCTTTTGCCAGAGACAGTTGGTGCCCATAAAAAGGCTTAATTTCCGACCTAGGTGAAGACACTCATGAATTCAAAAATTCTAAAGTCTTTACTTGCTGGCAAAGTAAAGACTTTTATTTTTAACCTAACTTAAGGAGGTGAGATACTTTGGCTATCTCGAAACAGGACAAACAAGAACTAGTTGAACTTTATAGGAAATGGCTAGACGAAAGCGATGCTTTGCTTGTCACCCATTACCTGGGCCTTACCGTGAAAGACATAAGCGCCCTTCGCACTGACCTTCGCGCTACAGGCGGTGAGTTTCACATCATCAAGAACACCTTGGCAAAAATTGCTTTTGATGAGGCCGAACGAGAGTGGGAAGAGGAGTTTTTTACTGGCCCCACTGCCCTAGGCCTTTCCTTTGGCAATCCTTCTGGTTTAGCAAAATCCCTCAAAGACGTTATTGAAGAATCGGATGCCCTGGAGTTGAAAGGTGGTTACTTAGCTGACGATATGATCAGCATCGAAAAAATCAATGCCCTAGCTGCCTTGCCGACCATGGATGAAATGCGTGCTAAATTGATGCAGACCATTCTGGCTCCTGCTTCACAACTTACACGCTTGTTGGCAGAGCCTGGCCGCCAACTGGCTGCTGTTCTCAAAGCTCGCGCTGAAGAAGAACCCGCTGCTGAGGCCGCATAACCGCCTTTACCAAGTAAATTAGACTTAATTCATAGAAATAGAAAGTATCATCTCAAAAAAAGGGGACTGATGTAGGGCGATTTGGTAAATCGCCTAGGCAAAGTGCAACTGTGCACCGAAATACCATTTCGACCTACATTTCCCCGGAATATTGAGAAGATACTAGACAAACAATTTAGATAATAGGAGAATAAAAAATGGCTGACCTAAAGAAAATTATGGAAGAACTGAGTGAACTGAGCGTTCTCGAGGCTGCAGAACTTGTCGAAATGCTCGAAGAAGAGTGGGGCGTTTCTGCCGCTGCTCCCGTAGCTATGGCTGCTGCCGCTGGCCCCGCTGGCGAAGAAGCCGCTGAGGAAAAGACCGAGTTTGACGTAGTCATCAAAGACGTAGGCCCCAAGAAAATCCAGGTCATCAAAGCTGTTCGCACAATGACCAGCCTGGGTCTCAAAGACGCCAAAGAAGTTGCTGAAACCCCTGACGCCAAAGTTCTAGAAGGTGTTGGAAAAGAAGCCGCCGAAGAAGCCAAAGAACTTCTCGAAGAAGCTGGCGCAACCATTGAACTTGCCTAACCTCGTGCTTAACCACAAAAGGCTGCTCATCTCGAGCAGCCTTTTTTTATTTAAGCCCCCTCTTTTTTGGGGGATATGTGACCAGCTTCCAAAAGCGGAACATCTAGCCACCCGAACCCTCTCCCGACTTTCAGCGTCTTTTCCTGGAGGTGGCCAACCATCCGCACCCCACCATCATTCCCCCTGACGCATCACCGCTTGTCGGCACAAACTCGCCCCCCCAAAGGCCAGCCACTCCTCCAAGCGAGCGCTGTACCCCTCCCCCGCCTGGGCCGCCTGGTATATCCCCGTCCCCCAATACACATAACGTACCGTCTCCGAGGGCCAATACGCCTCCCCCCGCGCCGCGCCGGTGAT
Source organism: Chloroflexota bacterium (assembly GCA_018263575.1). Classification (GTDB taxonomy): domain Bacteria; phylum Chloroflexota; class Anaerolineae; order Anaerolineales; family UBA11858; genus B10-G9. The sequence continues at coordinate 4,429 of JAANWX010000076.1, forward strand.
GCCCCCGTTGTACCCCGCGAAGGCCATGCGTACGCTCCCCCCTTTTTGCAGCGCCTGGCGCAAATAGCCCAAACCCCGCAAAGCGTTCGTCCCTGGGTCGTACCCATTCTCCCCCGCTGCAAAGTGATAGGGCATAACCTGAAACAAGCCCATCGCCCCCGCCCCGGAAGTGGCCTGCGGATCCCCACAGGACTCAATCTGCATCACCGTGGCCACCAAATTGGGGTCAAGCCCCTGCCGCTCGCTCCAGGCCAAAATCTTATCCTCCCAATACAAAACCTCCGGCGTGAACAAGGCTGCCAACTCCCCGCTTGGCTCAGCCAAGGGCTGTCCACCGGAAGGGGCCTTTTCTTCGACGTCGCTCGCTTCTGAAGAAGACACTTCCTGCGCCTTCTCCGAACGCTCAGCTTTCTTCGCCTGAGACAAGGCCGCTTTAGGAGCAAGTGTAGAAGTAGAAGTTGGGTTCGGAAACGTCTCGGCGCTTACCTGACCTGAAAACAAAAAGCCTACCAGAAACACCGCCAGGGGAGGCAACAAGAATAGCGACAGGCAGCCGTGGCTTCTCGAAGATTCATCAGCGGCCTGTTCGTAGGAAGGGTCAGCGTAGTAGGTCATAGTGTCTTCTGATTTCCCCCATAGGGGCAGCACATAAACCTAGACCTGGCTTCTCCAAGAAACCAGGTCTAGGTTTATGCCTAAAACCGCCTGCTAGAGCGGCTTGACTGCCTGCGGGCCGCAATTGGCTCGTAGGTTGGCTCAGGGCGCGAACGCCCCTTAGATTTGGGAGCGGGCCGGTAGGTCGGGCGTCGCTTCTTGGATTGGGGCTTCGCCCGAGGTGCGGGGGCATGCTTCTCACCTCTCGCGGAAGAAGATACCCCATCCTCCGCCTGGCTGAAAAGCCGATCTCCAGCCACGGAGAAGGTGCCAATAATAAGCACCCGGATCAGCCACACGAGAATGGCCACGAAGACGGGCACCACCTTGAGCAAGGTCTCCCTGGTGACAACATCGTTGCCCAGGCTGTGGTTGTTGAGAATGGCAATCGAGACCCCCCACCAGGTGAGCATGGCGTTCATCGTGGCCGCCAGCAGCCAAGCCCCGAAAAGATACCAGATCTCAACCGGCTCATCTTCGCCCTGCTCCGGGGTGAAAATGCGGGCAATCCCCGCAAAGTCAATCCCACAAAAGGCAATCGCCAAAATGGTTGCCCAGCCCACGCCCCAAAAGCGCAGCTCGCCGAGCAAATCAGAAAGGGCAAAATTGGTGGAGCTGTAGTTGAAGACTTCGAAAGCGATTAGGGCCGTGATAATCAGCGCCCCAAACAAAGCGCCCCGCTTAATGCGGTAACGGTCAGAAAATAATGGAAAAGTGTTGGTAGCCATGGTTCTCTCCTTTTTGCCTGCGTAAGAAGTGACCGTCTCTCTACAGCTTGGCAAGAACTTTAGAGAGACGTGGGGACTAGCCCGTGGGCTGTCCACCGGAAGGGATGTGCTCTTAAATATAGAACACATGTTCTATTCTGTCAAGGCCAAAAGTGGGTGAATTTATGCGATTCCCCTAGGAAAATCAACTCTATATCTAATCACAGTCGCCCTTTTTCTGCTACAATATGTAGAGGAGTAGGCTCACCTATAACAATTGTGCAGGTGATAGCGAGGTGACAGTCACTTCGCAAGTGACTGTCACCTCGCTTGCACAGATTTAACATATGAGCCGAGGAGTATTATTACCTTTTGTCGTATCTTGAGAGAGTCATCTAACCTATGGAGTGTCTTTGGACCCCCTGGCGCATGCAATATATTGAAGAAAATAATTACCATGAGAAGTGCATTTTTTGCCACGCCCATAATGGAACAGACGATTCTGAAAATCTAATTGTCTACCGTGGCGAGCGGGCCTTCGTGATGTTAAATCTTTATCCATACACAACGGGCCATCTAATGGTACTGCCTTATCTCCATCAGGCCCGTTTAGAAGATCTGAAATCCGAAACGCGGGCTGAGATGATGGAGCTTGTAAACACTAGCCTGAAAGTTATCCGCTCCGTGTACCACCCAGGAGGATTCAACGTGGGAGCAAATTTGGGCAAAGCAGCCGGCGCAGGCATTCCAGACCACATTCATTGGCACATTGTCCCGCGTTGGTCGGGTGATACGAACTTTATCTCTTCTATTGGAGAAACCCGAATTTTGCCGGAAGATATCGAAACCACCTACCATCGTTTGTTGATGGCATGGGATAATCTATAGGATTTGAAGGTAACCATTCACGCCCCCCAACCCCCAATCCTGGGGGAGTCAGCCTTCCCCCCAGAGTTGGGGGGACAGGGGGGCGAAGGTGGGTGAACGGTTACTTTTGAAGAGTAGAAAGTGAAACGTGATCAGGGAAATTACTATTCCTTCTTCACGCATCACTACCCCTTTATTTCATTCTTGAGGAGGATGAAAGTATGCAAATTAATGATCCTGTCATTCTTAGTGCAGTGCGCACCCCTTCGGGAAGTTTTCAAGGCTCGCTGAGCGCCATTTTCGCCCCAAAGTTGGGAGCAACCGTCGTCCGAGCGGCTGTCAAACGTGCCGGAATCTCGAATCCGGGCCACATCCACGAAGTGCTTATGGGCAATGTCGTTTCCGCTGGTTTGGGGCAGAATCCGGCCCGGCAGGCGGCCATTTTCTCCGGGCTTCCGGCTACGGTTGGCGCCTTCACGCTCAACAAGGTTTGTGGCTCAGGATTAAAAGCCGTCATGTTGGCGGCCCAGGCCATCCGTGCCGGTGATGCGGACCTCCTGGTGGGGGGCGGGATGGAGAACATGAGCCGCGTCCCTTATTTGGTTCATGGCCGAAATGGAAAACTCAAGTTTGGTCATGCTGAACTTACTGACGCCCTTCTGCACGATGGTTTATGGGATCCTTTTGAAAATTGGAGCATGGGAGAGGCGGCCGAGTTTATCGCCGAAGAGTACGATATCTCTCGGGAAGCGATGGACGAGTTCTCTTATCATAGCCACCGCAAGGCGGTTGAGGCCATTGATAGGGGTAAATTCAAAAACGAGATTGTTCCCGTAGAGGTGAAAGGCCGTAAGGGAAAGGTGACCATTTTTGATACGGATGAAACCCCGCGCCGAGACACCTCGCTTGAGGCCCTGTCAAAACTACGCCCGGCCTTCGTCAAGGATGGGAAGGTCACGGCTGGAAATACCCCCGGATTGAATGATGGCGCTTCGGCTGTGGTTATTTCTAGTTTGGCAAAAGCGGAGCAAATGGGCGCCCAACCCCTCGCCCGTATTATTGGCTATGCCCACGCTGCTGTGGAACCCAAATATCTATTTTATGCACCAGCCAAGGCTATTCCCCAATTACTTGAGAAAATCGGTTGGACTTTGGCTGATGTTGATCTTATCGAACTGAACGAAGCCTTCGCGGCCCAAGTTTTGGCGGATGGGAAAGCCCTTGCCGACCAAGGTTGGGATTGGGAGAAGGTGAACGTCCACGGGGGAGCGATTGCCCTTGGCCACCCCATTGGGGCTAGTGGCGCTCGTGTCCTGACCACCCTCATCTACGCCCTCGAAGATCGTGGCCTTAAGCGTGGGATCGCCTCCCTGTGCTTGGGCGGCGCAGAAGCGGTTGCCATGGCTATCGAGATGGTTTAGATGATACCGTCCACCCCTTATGCCGCCAACTCGGTTGGCTCGCTACCCATGTAGAGTAGTAGGGCGATTCCCCCCAAACGAGAGAACACGTAGCCGAGATTTTCGCGCAGCATCCCCGGAGGGGGACCAAATCTCTTTCGGGTAGGTAGCCCAACCTGGTTGGGCGGTTCTGGAGGCCGACAACTTACAAAGGAGGAAAGCTGATGAGCATTGAACTATATGAAATGAACATAGAAGATTATGACGAAATATACCAACTTTGGGAAAATAGTGAGCACATTGGTCTGAGCGAGGCCGACTCCCATTTTGGGATTTCCAAGTTTCTGGAACGCAACCCGGGGATGAGTTACGTAGCGTGGGATGGGGATAAGTTGATTGGGGCAGCGCTGTGCGGCCAAGACGGACGCCGGGGTTACATTCACCACCTCATGGTTCACCCCGACTACCGCCGGCAAGGGATTGGGCGCTCGCTGGTGGGGCGTTGTATGTATTCCTTAACCCGCATTGGCATCCAGAAATGTCACCTCTTCATCTTCGAAGATAATGAAGCAGGGACCGCCTTTTGGGAAAGTTTAGGCTGGACGCCAAGGGTGGAATTGACCATGATGTCGCATTTCCTTGATGAATGATGGTGGATATGGGATGGCAGTGAATAAAAAACAAATTTTGCTTATTGGGCTTCTTGTCGCACTGAGCTTGTCCCTCTTAGGCGCATGCAAACAAGTTATCAGGGTTTTTCACAAGGAAGTTCAAGCTAGCCCTGCTCCCACCGCGCTTCCCCTCGCCACCGTGTCCCCCACGGAGGTGGCCGCCTCCCCCACGCCGGGGGATTCATCCCTTTCCCCAACCTTTTCCCCCCAGGTTGTGGCCACGGAACCGACTCTGCTTCCCACGCGCGTCGTTTCTCCCCAAGAAGCTATCCAACTGCCACCTGGCTTTGGAATTTCTGTTTACGCCGAGGGATTAAAGGGACCGCGTTTGATGACCGTAGGCCCTGACCATCACCTGTACGTCGCGGAGCGTGGGGCGGGACGGATCATCCGCCTCCCCGACCGTGACCGTGATGGCGTGGCTGACGGCCTGGAAGTTGTCGCTGAGGGGTTGGACGCGCCCAGCAGCCTTGTTTTCTACCAGGATGGCTCCCTTTATGTGGGAGAGACCACTCAAATCTTGCGCCTCACTGACCCAGATGGCGCTGGTGTTTTCCAAGACCGCGAAATCATCATTGAGGGATTGCCTGCTGGGGGACACAGCACCCGCACGGTGCTTTTTAGCCCGGATTGGGAATATCTTTTTGTTTCCGTTGGCTCGTCATGCAATGTTTGTGTGGAAGAAGACCAGCGCAGGGCGACGATTATGCGCTATTTGCCGGATGGCAGCCAGGGCCAGGTTTACGCAAAAGGGTTGCGCAACGCGGTGGGAATCGTCTTCCGCCCCGGCACGGATGAACTGTGGGCAACGAATAATGGTCGAGATTGGCTCGGTGACGATCAGCCGCCGGAGACCATCTACGTTGTCAAGGAGGGCGACGATGCTGGCTGGCCCAGTTGTCATGCCGGACGTCTTATTGACCCTGATTTTGGCCAGGCCAACGCTTGCCAGGGAATCTTAGATCCCGTGGTCGAGATGCAGGCGCATTCCGCTCCCTTGGGTTTGACGTTTTATACCGGAGAGCAATTTCCCCTCTCTTGGCGTGGTCTTTTTGTGGCTTTTCACGGCTCCTGGAATCGCTCTGAACCGACGGGCTATAAAGTGGTCCATGTTCCCCTTGACGCGGACGGCCAACCTGGTCCTACCCAAGATTTTGCTTCGGGATGGCTGCGCGAGGATGGGTCGCAATGGGGTCGTCCCGTTGGCGTGCAGACCAGCTCCGATGGGGGGCTTTTTATCTCTGATGATGGTGCTGGGTTTATCTACCGCATTTTTTATCGGGGTGATTAGCCGGTGAGACGTTAGAGCGGTCGTGGCAGGTAGGGAAACCTGCCCTACTCTTCGAGAAGTTCTTGCAGGGTTTGCCTTGCCCCTTGCGGGTCGGCTTTGCCTTGGGTTTTGGCCATCACCTGGCCGATGAACCACCCTATGAGACCCTTTTTCCCCGCTTGGTACTGAGCCACCTGGCCGGGGTTTTCCGTGATAACTTGGGCGCAAATGTCTCGAATTACCTCTCGATCGCTCACTTGGGCGAGGCCCTCTTCTTCCACAATGCTAAGGGGGGATTTTCCGCTTGCCTCTACCTTGAGAAGCAGATCTTTGCCGGTAGCGGTGTTGATTGTTTCCTCATCTACTAAGGTGATGATTGTAGCCAGGTGTTGTGGGGTGAGTTGAAGTTCTTCCGCTGAGAGCTCCTTTTCGTTGAGGAGGGCCAAGACGTCGTTCATGATCCAGTTGGAAACTTGCCTGGCTATTTTGTGAAGCTTCGCCTTTCCCGCATAGGCCTGGACGGTGGATTCAAAATACTCGGAGAGGGCGCGTTCGCTGGTCAGCACTTGGGCATTGTATTCAGGGAGGTTATATTCTTCCTCGAAACGGGCTTGCCGCGCTAGGGGAAGCTCAGGAAGTTTGGCCAGGATGGCCGTTTTCTCCTCTTCATCGAATCGAACGGGGAGTAAATCAGGCTCTCGGAAATAACGGTAATCGGCCTCAGTTTCTTTGGAGCGCATCTTGGAGAGGGTTTGGGTGTCTTCGTCCCAATCTAATGTCCAGGATTCGATTTTTTCACCAGCTTCAACGGCTTTGATTTGGCGTTTGACTTCGACTTCAATGGCCTCGCGAACGTGCTCGATGGAGTTAAGGTTCTTGATTTCTGTTTTCGGGTTGAGGATGGTGACCCCCACCGGGCGGATGGAGACGTTGGCGTCGCACCGGAGATGGCCCTTTTCCATTTCCGCTTCTGAGATGCCGATCCAGCGCAGAAGTTGGCGGAGACGGGTGAGGTATTCGGCGGCTTCATCGGCGGAACGTAAGTCGGGGCCGGTGACCATCTCGATGAGCGGGACGCCGCAACGGTTGAAGTCCAGCAGGCGTCGGTTGGGTTTGTGGATGGTTTTGCCGGCGTCTTCTTCCAGGTGGAGTTTTTCGATGCCCACCCTTCTGGTTTCTCCGTTCGTGGTAGGGATGTCCATGTAGCCCCCTTTCCCTATGGCCATGTCATATTGGGTTATTTGATAGCCCTTGGGGAGGTCGGGGTAAAAATAATTTTTTCTGTCAAAGAAGGAGACCGTTCGGAGGTCAGAGTTCATGGCCGCGGCGAGGAGAATTCCTTTCTCGATAACGGCCTTGTTGGGGATGGGCAGCACGCCCGGTTGCCCGGTGCAGACAGGGCATATATTGGTGTTGGGAGGATCACCCCAGGAATCGGCTTTGCAGGAGCAGAAAATTTTGCTTTTGGTGTTGAGTTGGATGTGGGTTTCGAGGCCAATTATGGTTTCATAGTGGGGCATAGGGTTTTCTCTCGGTTTTAGTAGGCAGCGTAAAAATTGAAACGTGAGGCTGAGTTGCACTCGGTCATCTGGGGGCTATTTATACCATAAATTCTAAGCTCTGTGAGGTGGATTAGTGTCATGCGCTAGAGAGGTTGCGCTGCGCGGACCCGGCCAACCCCGGTTGATGGCCGTGCGCCTCTGGATAATGTTTACGCTGACGAGAATCCTCCCGCACCAGGCAATTGTTCACTAATCCCCCATTTTCTACTTGGTTAAAACTTAAGAAGTGGGTATAATTTAGTTTATGAAAAAGCTCATGGTGTTTAAACTTATGCTTGGTCTCTGGCTGGCTTTGATGGGGGTTTTGGGTGTGGTGTGGGGGGGGACAGTCCGGGCCGCTCCGCAGATGCAGCTTACGCCTTTTCCTACCCCTACTCCTGGTACGGATGGGAGGATTATTTACATTATCCAACAGGGGGATACTTTGTGGCGTGTGGCGGCCATCACCGGCATTGACCTAGCCGACCTGCGGGACATGAATAACCTGGGTACGGATGAATTGGTTGTTCCCGGCCAGAAAATATTTTTGGGCTTAGGCGGGCCGGCGGAAGAGGAGGAAACTCTAACTGTTCCCACCAGCACGCCCACGCCCTCTGAGCCTACCGAGACGCCCCAACCAGGTGTGGGTACTTTATGCGTGTTGCTTTTCGATGATGAAAACGGGGATGCCATTCGCCAGGAAGAAGAAGCTTCTTTGCCTGGGGGGGCTATTAATATTAGCAATCGAGATGGCTCCGTTTCTATTACGCATGATACGACAGATGGTTTGGAGTATTTTTGTACTGAAAACTTGGAGGAAGGCCTCTATAACGTGAGTGCGGGTGTCCCCGAGGGGTATAACCCGACTATGGTGTTGAATGCCAGCCTGGAGTTGTCCGCGGGGGATGTATCTTATATCACTTTTGGCGCTCAGGCTAATTCGGAGACGTTGGAAGAAAATGTCCCCATTACAGAGGAAGTTGGTGGCAAATCCCCCATTTTGGGCTTGATAGGCGCTCTCTTACTTATCAGCGGGGTGGGATTAGGCGTTTACGCAATGTGGTTTAGAAAATAAGAGGTGAGTATGGCAGCGGTGCTGATGGCTTTCCGCGTTTTCTTTGTCAGACCCGTCATTCCCAGCACGCAAGATTACGTGGCCTTCTTCATCACCCTGTTCCTGGGAAGTTTTTCAGGATACCTGATAGGCCTGATGATCTCCGCTATAGCCCCGAATCAGAACACATCCATGCTTTTGTTGATTACCATCCTCGTGCCGCAATTCTTGTTTGCGGGAGCACTCTTGCCAATTGATGCCATGCCGGCCGGAAGGGAGATCAGTATGGTGATGACCTCACGTTGGCTTTGGGAAGGATTTATCAAAGCCACCCACATGGGGGATAAAATCATGGAAGACCCGTGCCTAGGCTTCCCGAATGAAGACAGAAATTATCTTTCTGACGAGTTGAAGGCTGATTGTCCCTGTATGGGGGAGAGCATCTTCGAGGATTGCAATGATTTCCCGGGTATTTTGTCGACGGATTTCTATGATGATATCGCCAAAGAAAAGTTGGCGATGGATGAACCCGCCGAACCCTCACAACCGACCGCTTATCCATACCCCACCGCGTTGCCGTCTTTGACGCCAATCTTCACCCCGACCCCGTTACCCTCCCTGACCCCGTTGCCGACCCCAGCCGACCCCCGGGAAATGGATGCCTACCTGGACGACCAACGTGCCCAAGGAGAGGAGCAACAAGACTCCTCCATGGAACAATTTGAAGCTTACCGCTTGGAGAGTCAAGACCAGGGCCAGGAATACGCAGACCTCATGGACGCCCAAGGCGACGAGTATGCCGATATGCGTCAGGAACAGGGGGACGCGTACCAAGAATCCATACAAGACTACGGTGACGAACGCGCCGATTGGGTCAAGAACAGGGAGAAGGCCATCAACAGCGCAGAAACATTGCTTAGTTCTATGTATGATGATTACGGGTACGTTTTTGATGGAACAATCTACAAACGCTGGATGGTATTGGGCGTCATCATGGTAGGGTATGTCATCATCATGGTGATTTTCCAGAAACGGAAGGATGTGGTGTAGAATATCCCTAAGTAAGTCCGCGAAAATTCCTTTATGATTTTCGACTATATCACTTTACTTCGATGTGCGCAGCGTCTTCGCGAAGCATAGCCTCACGGTGTGCGCCTTTGGCGGGGCTGCCCGACCGCGCACCTGTCGAAGTGACCAATGGTCTCCCATCTAGGGAAAATGTAGTTCAAGGTTCTGGAGACCTGCGGTCAAGCCCAGATGGCTGGTCAGGAGACACAGCCATATCTCAGTAAATGAGGACTTAATTCTATAAAGATACTTTTGCATACCTGCTTAGTTACGGAAGCACAGGAAGTCCCCGGCACTTAATAAGTGCCGGGGACTTCTCAAGTGACTGTCCCCTGCCAATTACATATTCCGCAGCACGTGGTAAATCGTTCGGGGGGACAAAGCCTGGGCCGCGTTGCGGTAGCTCAACAAAATTTCCAAGATGACTTTTTCGACGAATTTCTCTTTTTGCGCCGCGCGGACAAGGGGGTTGAGCAGCCATTCGTTCATATAGAGACCGCGCATTCGCATAGTCCATAGGAAGATTTTTTGAAACCGCGCTCGTATTGCTCTGTCGTAGTTGCGCAAACCTGAGGTGGAGAGATTCCCACGTTCCAGTTGGTTGAGGAGTACCTGGGCCGCTATTTGCCCGGATTCCATGGCATAATCGATCCCCTCACCCGTAAAGGGATTGACCAGACCGGCAGCTTCCCCCACAACAACAAGCCGGTCGTCGAAAGTTCGGGCGGTGGCAAAATCCATGCGCAGCGGATAGGATTTCACGGCCCCCACCTGGTTGGCGTTTTCCATGATTTCTTGAATTGGCGGATGGTTCAGGAATTTGTCGAAGACCCCCTTAGCGGTCAAGGGTAATTTTCGGGACCTTTTCAGAAATCCGGCTCCGATGTTGGCGGAGGTCGCCGAGGTCGGGAAAATCCACCCATAGCCGGGGAGGGGGGCGCTATCAAAGCGGATTTCCATTAAATCATCTAAGCCTGCCAAGTTTTCGTAATAGGCTCGAGCCGCCACGGCAAATTTGGGGCTGCGCGGCATCAGGCCTAGTTTTTTGAGGAGCGGGGTGCTGACTCCCACGGCAAGTACGGCAGCTTTCGCCGAAAAGCGGCCGGCGACTTTGCGGTTGCTCCCAAGAACGATGACTTGGTCGTTCTCAACTAAGATGTCGCTCACTTTGAGCGAGGGCTTGAATTCCACCCCGGCCTGGATAGCGTTTTGGACGAGTAAGTTATCCAATTGGAGACGTGGCGCTATGTAGAGGTGGTCGGGCAGACCCTGCTTGTGCGGGAGGGGAGCTTCCATCGCGTTGCCGTCTGGGGCAACCAACCGGACTCCGTTGAGGCGGAAGCCAAAGTCTTCCAGGTCATCGAGCAATCCCAGGTCTTCCAGTATTTTGATGGCATTTGGCGAGAGAGCGTCCCCGCAGGTTTTGTCGCGTGGAAACTTCGCTTTATCCATGAGGAGGACGCGAGCGCCTGTTTTGGCTAAATAAGTGGCCGTGGTGCTTCCCCCTGGCCCGGCCCCGATGATGGCGATGTCGTAGGGTGCGTTCATAATTTGTGATGGGTGGTGCGTGAAACGCGGTGAGTGATGCGTGAGGTCACGTTTTTCTCGTTACTCGTCACTCATTACTCAATGTCATTAAGTTAGCAAACGCAAAGTGCCCGGCACTTCCTTGAACCGCTCATGAAATTGGTTTCAGTGCTTGCAAAGCTTTTTTTACTGAAAATTAAATCTAAAAGTGCCGGGCACTTCTGGCGATGAATCCTTATCTTAATGACATTGACTCTTTACTACCTCTTATCAAGCTCCTTAACAATACTAAGAACCGCCTTCCGAGTGAGTTTCTTTTCACCGCGCTCCAGGGCATTGAGCGTGGCGTATGCCAGGGCTTTAGGGATAGCCACGAAGCTTTTAAAGGATGTTTTGGGCAACGTTTTTGCGTATGCGCTAAAGTCGTCTAAGTTCTGGCGGGCGTAGGCGAACATGCGTTTTTCATCCCAGTCTGGCGGAAAGAAATTGACCCCTCTCTCCATGTCTTCGCTGCGGTTGCGGAGAATGTTGACGGCTTGTAGCCCGCGCCCAAATTGGATAGCGTGCGTGCGGTGGATCTGGATTTTTTCAAACCAGGCCCAAAGATCGCAAAGCAATAGGCCAACGGCCCCCGCTACGCCGTATGTATAGCGGTCTAGATCGGCGATTGAGCTGACTTGGAAGCCGTTGGTGGCCCAATGTGCCATGCGATCGGCCATGGTCGCTGTCGCTTCCCAAACGCGCGGGGCGATGAACGTGGGCGCCAGGCAAGCCCATTCTCCAACGCGCAGGGTCACTTCAGGCAAAACGTCATGATATTCAACGAAGGCGGTTTCCAGAACCTGGTGCGCGAAGGTGTCCGCTGAGGTCTGGGCCTGGAAAACTTGGCTGATGGAATGGAGTATCTTGGCCTTTTGATTTTCTTCCAGTGTGGGATGATCTTCCACTTCGTCAATGGCCCGCAGACAAAGGTAACCCGAGGCAACGGCTTCTCGAATCCCCTTGGGTAGCCGCACGATAGGCAAATAAAAAGTGCGGCTGGTTAATTTAAGGGTGTGCATCGCTTCTTGGTAGGTAGCCATAGGTTTTCTCCTCTTTCCTTACTTTATGGACTCCGCCACCACTTCCACGGGATGGAGGGCAACGCGCTCGGTGGTATGCTCAATTTGCTCCCGGCACGAGGTCCCCGCCGCGCAGATGATGGTCTCCGCGTCCGCGGCCCGCACCTCGGGGGCCACGCCCATCTCCGCGATTTGGATGGAGAGATCGTAGTGCTCTTTCTCGTAGCCAAAAGCCCCCGCCATCCCGCAGCACCCGGCTTCCGTTTCCTCGACCTGGCAATTGGGGATTAATTCCAACATCTTCTGCGTGTACTCCGTGCCGAAGTTGGCTTTTTGCTGGCAGTGCCCGTGGAAGAGAACCCGCCGGGGGGCCTCATCAAAGTCCAAATTCGCGTTCCCCGCTTCGGCCTCGCGGACCAGAAACTCGTCCAATACCAGCGCCGCTCCGGCCACAGCCTGGGCATCTTCCCCCGGCACGAGATGGGGATATTCCTTGACGAGCATGACCACGCTGCTTGGTTCACAGCCCACAATGGGCACGCCTCGCCGCGCGTAGGGCGCTAACAAAGCCAGGTTTTTCTGCGCCAATTTCTTTGCCTTCCCCAGCAGGCCTTTCGAGACCGCTGGCCGCCCGGAATCTACTTTGCCTTTGAGCACAATGGGTTCGAAACCGGCTTTTTCTAGAATTTTGACGGCCGCGGCCCCAATATGCGGGTAGTTGAATTCCATATACGTATCGTGGAAGAAGACCACCTCACGCTGGGGATTTGCGGCCTTTGCGGGTGCGTGTTCCTGGAACCATTGGGTGAAGGTGTGGCGTTTGAAGGCTGGCATTTGGCGTTGAGGGTGGATTCCCAGAAGTGAGAGAAAGCCTTGGGCGGGGCCGGCCATGACCGCGTTAACCAGGGGAGCAAAGGGGCGCGCTAGTTTGCTGAAGGTTTCGATGTTAGCAAAGAACCACGCTCGCAAGGGAACGCCATGCTCCTGATAATATTGATACAAAAACTCAGCCTTGAGTTTGCTCATATCCACGGCTGAGGGACACTCGCTTTGGCAGGCCTGGCAGGAGAGGCACAGCTCCATCGCTTTGTATAGTCCTTGAGAGGTGAATCCCTCAGGCCCCAAGCGGCCGCTGATGGCCGCCCGCAAAACGTTGGCCCGGCCCCGGGTGCTGTGTTTTTCGTCCCGGGTGGCCTGGAAGGAGGGACACATCACCCCTTCATCCAATTTACGGCACACCCCGGCCCCGTTGCACATCTCCACCGCGCCGTCGAACCCATAGTCGGCTTCGAAGCTGAAAGCCGTGTCTTGGGGGGTGTAGGGCGTGGTGTAGTTCGGGCCGTAGCGCAGCAGAGCGGCCGTATCCAGAGGGGGCGGGTCGATGACTTTCCCGGGGTTGAAGAGATAATGGGGGTCGAAGGTTTCTTTGACTTCGCGGAAAGCCTGAGTAAGCTCCGGGCCAAAGAGTTCGGGGGAGTGTTCGCCCCGCAGGATGCCCTCGCCGTGTTCGCCGCTGGTCGTCCCCCCATATTTTTTGACCAGGGCCAGCGATTTTTCACTCAAGAGTCGCATTTGCTCCAGGAAGGTATCGCCTTTCAGGTTGACGCGGGGGCGGATGTGCAGGCACCCGGCGCTGGCGTGCGCGTAAAGGGCGGTGCTTTCCACGCCAATTTCTTTCCCAAAGCGGCGGATTTCGAGGGCGTAGTCGGCCAGATGCTTCACGGGGACGGCGGCGTCTTCGATGATGGTGGTCGGTTTGCTGTCTCCGCGCGTGCTTTGGAGGATGCCCAGCCCAACCTTGCGCGCTTTCCAGACCTGGGCCTGATGCTCGGGATTGGGGAGGGAGGTGACCGGCCCGTAGGCATCGAGTCCCTCACCCTTGGCGGCCAATTGACCGGGATCATCCCCGCTGTATTCCACCATGAGCACCGCTTCCGGATCGCCTTGTATGTGGGTGAGCGTGTTCCGGTAGGCGCGTTTGCCCCGGGTCAGGTCAAGGAGGATGTCGTCCATCAGCTCCACGGCGCTGGGATCGGTTTCCAGGAGGGCGGGGACGGATTCCAGCGCAGCCCGCATCTCGTCGAAATGGAGAACGAAGAGGTGTTTGTGGTGGGGGATGGGGACGAGGTTGAGTGTGGCGGCGGTGACGATCCCCAGGGTGCCCTCAGAGCCGGCCAGGAGTTGGGCCAGGTTGAGGTTTTCTTGTTCCGCCAAGATGTTGAGACCGTAACCGGCCACGGTGCGGAAGGTTTCCGGGTAGTGGTCGTTGATGGGCGCCGCGTAGCGGTCCAGGAGCTTGGGCAGGTTCCGGTAGATGGCCCCTTCCCGCCCGGGACGTTCGGCGCGCTTGCGGACGGTGACCGCGTCCAGGGCCTGAAACTCCCCCAGCGCGGCATCCGCCAGAACGGCCTCTGCCGCCAGCAAGTGATCGTGGGCCATGCCGTAGAGGATGGAATGCGCTCCGGTGGCGTTGTTGCCGATGATGCCGCCTAGGGTGGCCCGATCCCCACTGGCCGGGTCGGGGCCGAACATGAGACCGTGGGGGCGCAGGGCGCGGTTGAGGTGCCCCAGGGTGAGGCCGGGCTGAACGCGGACGGTTCTTTCCTCCGGGGAGACGGAGAGAATTTTGTCCATATAACGGGAGAAGTCGAGGATGAGGGCCTCTCCCACGGCTTGACCGGCCAGGCTGCTCCCTCCCCCGCGCGGCAAGACGGGGATACGGTGCTTTTTGGCGATTTCCACGGCGGCGGTGACCTCGGCGGCATCTCGCGGCCAGGCCACGCCCACGGGCATGATCTGGTAGAGGCTGGCGTCGGTGCTGAAGAGGAGGCGGGTGAGGTGGTCGAAGGCGGTTTGGAGGCCGGTTTTTTTGGCATGAGAGTGGAGTTCGGGGGTTGGGTTCATGGTGTGTGAAGGGATGAGGTGATGGGGTGATGAGTATTTGACTTTGGGGAGGATTGTATCATGGGTGGGGGAAAGGGGGCAGGGGGGAGGTGAGAATGGCGAATGCGGATTTCGGATTGCGGAATGGGGATTGCGGAGTGGCGAGTTAAGAGTTAGGAGTTGCGACACGTCCGATCTCTCAAGGTCTCCGAGGTGGAGGAGAATGGTTAATTATGAATTCTTAATGGCTAATGAAGGCGGATGTTATGGAGTGCTGAGGTATGATACAATGTTTTCATGTTTTAGGGCTTTGTTGATAGGCTCAGAATAATGCTAGAGGATGGAGGTAGTCATGGAAACCTATCGAGTTCAAAAAAAAGTTGCCACAAACGGCGAACTACAACTCAAGGCTTTGCCATTTCGTGAGGGGGAATTGGTTGAGGTCATCATTCTGGGGCGCGAGAGAGAAGTGCAAAAGTCAGATCATTCCCTTTTACGTGGTAAAGTAATTTCATACATTGATCCCACAGAACCTGTCGCTCAGAATGATTGGGAGTTAGAGCAATGATACTACTGGACACCCATATTTGGGTATGGTTCGTAGATGAGAGTGATCGACTCACTAAACACCATAAGCAGGTTATAGAACAGCATCAAGAAGATGGTTTGGGCTTGAGCGCCATATCATGTTGGGAAGTTGCTAAACTTGTGGAATATAATAGATTGAAATTGGCTTGTCCAGTTGATGAATGGATAAGAGCTGCAACAACTATATCAGGGATGCAGTTGATTGAGCTAACACCAAGGATTGCTGTGACCTCAACAAAACTGCCTGGTGATTTCCACCGGGATCCCGCTGACCAAATCATCGTTGCGACAGCCCAGGTTTATGAACTTGAATTACTAACAATAGACGAAAAGATTTTGAACTATGAGCATGTTTGCACAGTATGAATGTGTGATTCGTGTATCCCGTCTTAAAATACGTTTACAGCGAAAATTGCCAATAAAGCACGAAATGATGCTATAATATCTATGATGCAGAACCGCCGCATAAATAGCCTCCCCGCTTCGGCTTCGGTATTTACGCGGACGAACCTGCGGCTCATCCGCCGCGCCGTTAGCACGCTAACGTGTTTTGAAACAAAATAAAGTTTAACGATAACATGTTTCTAAAAACAAAAAATGTTTTTGCTTCTTCTAGTTAAACCAATTTTGGAATAGTTTTGGGAAAATTATTTGTTCTTCTAATTTTAGGAGCACTCATTTATGTGCTCTATAAAGAGTTTGCAAAAGAGGGCGGATTTCCCGCTGTGCTTTGTGAATTGGACTTTCATAAACTTGATACTTGGAAGTACACAAACGAGAAAAGCTGCGAGAAGAAAAAAGTATGTAGTGTCTGTGGCAAAATTCAGCAGGATTCGGAGATTAGAATCGAACATATATGGGAAGCAAAATACTTACGCGAAAAATCTTGTGAAAAGCAAGAGATATGTTCTCGTTGCAGAGAACGAAGAGGGGGAGTCTTTACGGAACATACATGGCGAGATTCGTTTATTGGCGCAAACTCAAACAAAAAGCAAAAAGAGTGTTTGCACTGTCCTCGGCGAGAAGAAGTTCGTGTAACGCAAAAACAATGGTGGTGGGTTTTTGAAAGTGGGGAAAGGCGAACTCAGGGTCAAACCCACCCGGCAGGTGAGCTAACCGCTAGCCTGCTTAAAAATGCCAATCAAAATTCTTGGAGAAAAGAACGATGAGAAAAACATCAAAACCTAAACCAGATGAAATACTTGCTGAACTAGAAGAAGGCAATCAACGATTTGTTTCAGGTAAGATGAAGCATCCCCATTTAGACAAGGCTCGTAAGGCTAAAGCGGGGAAGGAAGATCAAGGTAACCATGCTTATGCAACTATACTTACTTGCTCAGACTCTCGTGTGCCAGTTGAACTAGTATTTGATGCAGGGGTCATGGATATATTCGTAGTCAGAGTGGCGGGTAACGTGTGTAAAGCAGATGAAGTTGGTTCAATCGAGTATGGATTGGCTCACGTGCACACACCTGTTTTGGTAGTTTTGGGACATACTCTATGCGGTGCTGTAACAACAGTAGTTGGTGCACTTCAAGGAAAAGAAACAGTACTCGAAACTAACATTCCACAACTAGTTGCACCAATCATTCCTGCAGCAGAGCGTGCCATAGAGGAATATGTTGATGATAGGGTAATTCCATTTGCGATTGAAGAGAATGTATGGCAAAGCATTGAAGACTTATTTGCACTAAGTCCAGCAACGCGAACACTTGTAAAGGAAGAAAAGGTTAAAGTAGTAGGCGCGATTTATGATATTGGAACTGGGATAGTCAAATGGTTAGAACATCTAAAAGTGAACGAAATATTGGAGGGAGTAGAAAAAACTCCCGAGATTGAAATGAATATCCATTCGACTTTTAGTATTTAGGCTGCAGCTTATATCTAGAAGCAGGCTACCGATGAATTGCACTGAGTGCGACACGAAGTCGCTTGAATAGCTATTGCTTTCTCGTACCTGCCCCCCTAACCCCCCAACATTGGGGGGCATCCTGGCCGCCGGGAACGAATCTCCCCCCGGCCTGTCCTGAACGTTGTGAAGGAACTGGGGGTTGGGGGGGCGACTACAACGAATTGAGAAAGGAGCGAATTTGGGGCCAGTATTCGTTTATTTCCCCATCCGCTGTAGTCTGTTTTTCGCCGCGCCGCATGAATCCTTAATCCGTTGGGTGCCTTATGTTTCCCCCTTTTAAAGAAACGACCCCCTCTCACGAGGGGGTCGTCGTTGCCAAAGCTATTCACTTTGGCTGGGCTACCTACATATTAATCTTAAAAAGTTGTTGTGTCAATACTGAACGAATATTCTAATTTGGTATATTGAACTATGGATCGTGTAATTGTTTATATTGATGGATTCAATCTCTATTTTGGTATCTGTTCAAAAGGGTGGCGTAGATATCTTTGGTTAGATATTGGCAAATTAGCTGAAGCTATGTTAATTCAAAATCAGCTAAAAAGCGTGTCTCGAATCAAAAAAGAGTGGAGAGTGAGGGCATCCCTGGGGAGGGAGTGACGTTTCGGGTGTGGTTGCCGGCCTAAAGGTGAATCATCACACCTATAGTATAATGACCTGCGTCCCTCACCACTCGCAATTCGCAATTCGCAACTCGCCCCTTGCCCCTTGCCCCTTGCCCCTTGCCCCTTGCACCTCATAACTCACCATGTTCCTACCCACCACCCAAGCAGAAGTCCGCGCCCGGGGATGGACAACCCTCGACGTCATCCTCATCACCGGCGACACCTACATCGACAGCCCCTACATTGGCGTGGCCATCGTGGGAAAAGTGCTGGTGGAGGCCGGGTTCCGGGTGGGGATCATCGCCCAGCCCGACGCCCGCACCGGGGGGGATGTCACCCGGCTGGGGGAGCCGGAGCTGTTCTGGGGCGTGACCGGGGGGAGCATCGACTCCCTGGTCGCCAACTTCACCGCCACCAAAAAACGTCGCCGCCAGGGGGATTACACGCCCGGCGGAGTCAACAACCGCCGCCCTGATCGGGCCGTGATCACCTACACCAACCTCATCAAACGCTTCTTCAAGGACACCGTCCCCATCGTCTTGGGCGGCTTGGAGGCCAGCCTGCGGCGGATCACCCACTATGATTACTGGTCTAATAAACTGCGCCGCTCCATCCTTTTTGACGCCAAAGCCGATTACCTGCTCTACGGGATGGCGGAAAAGGCCGTTGTCGATCTGGCCCAGGCCCTCAAATACCATGGGAACATCGAGGGGATTCCCGGCCTTTGCTACATCTCCCAGGAGATTCCCGGCGGCTATCTCGAATTGCCCAGCTACCAGACCGTCAAGGAAGACAAACACGCCTTCATCGACATGTTCCACACCTTCTACGAGAACAATGACCCCCGCACCGCCCGCGGCCTGGCTCAAAAACAAGACACCCGCTACCTGATCCAGAATCCTCCCGCCCCCTACCTCACCCAAGACGAACTCGATGCGGTTTACGCCCTGGACTACGAGCGGGACGTCCACCCCTACTACAAATCCCAGGGGGAAGTCCGCGCTTTGGAGACCATTGGCACCTCCGTGGCCACCCACCGGGGCTGTTACGGGGAGTGTAATTTTTGCGCCATTGCCATGCACGAGGGGCGCACCGTGCGTTGGCGCAGCCAGGATTCTGTCGTCGCTGAAGTGGAGCATATCGCCCAGCAGCCCGGCTTCACAGGCTACCTCCGCGACGTGAGCGGCCCCACCGCCAACATGTATGGCTTCGAGTGCGAGAAGAAACTGGAGCGCGGCGTCTGCAATCATAAGCGCTGTGTCTTCCCGGAGATTTGCCCCCAACTCCCGGTGGATCACGGCCCGCAAAGGGAGCTTCTCCAACGTTTGCGGGAAGTCCCCGGCGTGAAGAAAGTTTTCGTCGCCTCCGGCCTGCGCTACGACATGCTGATGGAAGATGTCGCCCACGGCGAGGCCTACCTGCGGGACGTCGTCCGCCATCACGTCTCGGGCCAGATGAAGGTCGCCCCGGAGCACACCGATCCCCAGGTGCTGGAGGCGATGGGCAAGCCCGGCCCGGACGACCTGATCGAGTTCCGCCGCCGCTTTTTCCGTGCAACAGAGGCAGCCGGGAAAGAACAATATCTCACCTATTACCTGATCGCCGCCCACCCCGGCTGCACCGAGGAGGAGATGCGACGGGTGAAGCAATTTGCCTCCCGCGAACTCCACATTCATCCCGAACAAGTCCAAATCTTCACCCCCACGCCATCTACTTATTCGAGCCTCATGTACTACACCGAGATGGATCCCTGGACCAGAGAACCACTCTTCGTTGAGAAAGAAATAGGGAAGAAGATACGGCAGAAAAGAATTGTCACTAGGTAACTACTTTGACAATGTCGTTAAGTTAGGCCATTAATCATGTCATTTCGACGAGGTTTCGGCACGATTGCCGCCGAATAACGAGGAGAAATCTTAGTGGTCTGTAGTCGAGATTTTCGCGCAGCATCCCCGGAGGGGGACGATATCTCGCGCCCACGGGGTCACGTTGTGCGCCTACGGTGTACAGCCCTTGGCTAGTGGCCACAGGCCCGCACGGCGCGGCGTAGAAACCCCGGCTACACCACCAGCACCTCCGCCTGCGAATAAATTGCAGGCTGCCAAGCAAAGTCGGATCAATCCAATAATAACGAAGCTGAACCTAAGCCTCCAAGTAAGTGTAATGCAGTTCAGGGAATTTTAAGCTACACTGAAACTAAGCTCCCATGCACAGTTATTCATTATTGGGAGCCTGTCCCCAGCCGCGCGGATATTTTTAGCTGAGTAGTGGTGGCTCAGTTGGCTGGGGACTTTTTTTGTTTAATGCTATAATCTTGGCGGTGCTCGTGGAGGTGAAAGTCACCTCCGCGTCTCTCCGCTTTCTATTTGTCCCAACCCACAACGCTTTCGAAGGAGACAGAAATGCCCAATCCTGAAGATTTCGAGAAGTTTCAAACAAACCTTGAAGCATGGCGGGAGGAAACTCTAAAGAAAACCCTGGATCATTTCCCCGAGCGGCGCGAAGAGTTCATCACCACTTCTTCGGAACCGATAGAACGCCTTTACACGCC
The DNA here is from genome assembly GCA_018263575.1 of Chloroflexota bacterium. GTDB lineage: Bacteria > Chloroflexota > Anaerolineae > Anaerolineales > UBA11858 > B10-G9. Next base: position 24,788 of record JAANWX010000076.1, read on the forward strand.
CTTGGATCTCGAGGAGACAGATCCCATTGAAGACATCGGTCTGCCGGGGGAATATCCTTTTACGCGCGGCGTGCACGCCACCATGCACCGGGGTCGCTTGTGGACCATGCGCATGTTCGCAGGATTCGGCACAGCCGCAGAAACCAATCAGCGCTTCAAGTATTTGTTAGAGCAGGGCCAAACCGGCCTTTCCGTGGCCTTCGACCTTCCCACCCTGATGGGCTATGACACAGATGCTCCCGAGGCCCTGGGCGAGTTCGGGAAGTGCGGTGTGGCCATCTCCTCATTGAAAGATATGGAACGTCTCTTCGAGGAGATTCCGCTGGACAAAGTTTCCACCAGCATGACCATCAACTCTCCCGCGGCCATCATATGGGCCATGTACATTGCCGCCGCCGAAAAGCAGAGTGCTCGAGAAGATCAACTGCGTGGCACAATCCAGAACGATATTCTCAAGGAATACACTGCCCAAAAAGAGTACATCTTCCCCCCCGAACCGTCTATGCGCCTGGTGACCGACACCATCGAATACGGCTCTACCAACGTTCCCCTCTGGAACACGATCAGCATTTCCGGGTACCACATCCGCGAGGCGGGTTCCACGGCGGCCCAGGAGTTGGCCTTCACCCTGCTGGATGGCATGGAATACGTCCGCTGGGCCTTAGACCGGGGACTGGAGGTGGACGCCTTTGCTCCCCGTTTGTCGTATTTTTTCAATGCCCACAACGACTTCTTCGAGGAGATCGCCAAATACCGGGCCGCGCGTCGCATCTGGGCGCGGGAGATGCGGGAGACCTTTGGGGCGCGTAACCCCCGTTCGTGGTTGATGCGCTTCCACACCCAGACAGCGGGCGCTTCCCTCACCGCCCAACAACCAGAGGTCAACATTGTCCGCGTTGCCGTTCAGGCTTTGGCCGCCGTCCTGGGCGGGACACAATCCCTCCACACCAACAGCATGGATGAGGCCTTGGCCCTCCCCTCCGAGCATGCCGTGACCGTTGCCTTGCGCACCCAGCAAGTTTTGGCCGAGGAATCGGGCGTGGCCAACACCGTCGATCCCTTGGGCGGATCCTATTTTGTGGAGGCAGCCACCAACCGCATGGAGGCCCAAGCGTATGAATACTTCCGCCGGGTTGAGGATTTGGGCGGGGTGCTGCCGGCCATCGAGAGAGGTTTTTTCCAGGGGGAGATTGCCGACGCCGCCTACCGCTATCAAAAAGAAATCGACCAAGGAAAGCGCAAGGTGGTTGGCGTTAACGCCTACGCGGAGGAGAAAGAGATTGAAATCCCTATCCTGAAGATGGACCCCGAGGGATACCGGAGCCAGATTGCCCGCCTCGAGGCGCTGCGGCGGGAGCGTGACCAGGGCCGGGTGGGGCAGACGCTAGACCGTCTCCGCATTGCCTGCCAGGGGACAGAAAACACCATGCCCTACATCCTGGACGCGGTCCGCGCCTATGCCACCCTGGGCGAGATCGTGGATGTTATGAAAGGCGTCTTTGGCGTTCATCGAGAACAGAGTTGGATTTAATGCCTGTATCTCTGATACCCTGATTCCTGTTCCCCTGATTTACTGATCAACTGGAAAAGCCATGACTAAATATACCCCACTTGAAGAATTGTCTTACGAAGAAGCCACGGCAGAGCTAGAAGACATCGTCGCTGAGCTAGAGTCTAGTGAACGCACGCTGAAAGAGACCTTGGCGCTTTTCGAACGTGGCCAAGCCTTGGCTATGTATTGCACCGACCTATTAGATGAGGCTGATTTAAAGGTAGAGAATATCATGGAAGAAGTGGGTGAAGACCTTGCCTGACGTAATTTCTTTCAACCCTGTTTTGTTAGCAGCCTTATTAAGTTGGTTTTTAGCACAGGCTGTTAAGATACCCATTAATTATTCTGACACCGGTGAGTGGAAATGGGTTTTGTTTTTTCACTCAGGGGGGATGCCAAGCTCTCACTCCGCTATGGTTAGTTCGACCGCTTACGCCGTTGGTCTGTTCAATGGATTTGATACGCCGTTATTCGCATTGGCGGCCGTGATAGCCTTAATTGTCATTCATGATGCCACGGGCGTTCGTCGGGAAGCGGGCAAGCAGGCCGCGGTCTTGAACTCTATCCTCGAGGATTTGGCACGGGGAAAATTTGCCGGCCAGCAGAGATTACGGGAGATGGTGGGTCACACGCCCATAGAAGCCTTCAGCGGCCTATTTTTGGGGTTGATTGTGGCGCAGATCATTTGGTTTTTGCTAAAGTGAAACGTGATGAGTGATGCGTGTTGCGTAAATTCACACCCCCCAGGTTTGCCTTACCCTTCATTTCCTAGTAAAACCCGTTCAGGACCGCCACGGTCAATTTCCCAGGGATAGATTATGTAAGCGTCTGTGATGGCACCGTAGTAGTCAGGCTCGCATTTTAATAAGTTGCGGTAAGGATTGAAATGGAGAACACAAGTATAGGCCGCTCCTCCTGAGGCATCCACCCTTTTTTGAACCGCTCTTGTTGTGCGTCCCGCCCCCCAAGCATTATTGACCACGAGAACGTTTTGTCCCTCTAATTGCTCTTGCTCGGGGAAGTATAGAATATTGGGCCATGAAAAGAGTTTTGATGTGTCTTCATCCGATGTTGGGAGAAACTCCACCTGAGCGGTGAGTATGTTTTCTAACCCCATCGCTGAGGCCAGGAGTCCGCTGGGAACAAGTCCGCTGGGCGAGACGGCGATAATGAGGTCGAACTCAGTCTCCAATTGGGGGAGCAAATGGGAAACTAGTCTTTCTACTTCTTCCCAAGAGGCAATTTCTTGTCGGTTTTCTTGCATGTGATGCACTCCTGTTCTTAACTACATTTTTATAAACTTCTAGGCATCTTCTCAAAAAACAGGGGAAATGTAGCCGAGATTTCTATATCTCGCTTCCACGGGGTCACGTTATGCGCCTGACCACAGGCCCGCCCGGCGCGGCGTAGAAACCCTGGCTGCAAATCTGTTTCCCCTCAATACCCCGGGGAAATGTAGGTCGAAATGGTAATTTCGGTACAAAGTTGCACTTTGCCTAGGCGAGTTGGCAACTCGTCCTACATCATCATCCCCCGATTTTAAGGGAAGACATACTTCCACGTACTGATACATTCATTATAGCAACAAACTCAACTTTCAGGGATTTCTTGAGCCGCTTTTTCCAGGATATGGAAGCCAATGTTAATAAGGTCTTCAACCTGAGCGGGGGAAGCGTTTTTCTCACCCATTGCCTTGGACAGAGAAGCTCGTATGCCGCTTGCTCTATGCGCCCAACTTGAGTCAGATGAAATCCTTTCCAAGCGGTGAAGGAGGGAGCGGGCTAATCTTCTTTGCTTGGGGGGGATTGTAGTTGTCATTATCTGTTTTTTGAAATTTAAAGGTATCATCTCAATAATCTGGGGAAGAAACTAGGTTTCGCCGCGCCGCTTACAGAGAAACCTGGTTTATCTCCCCAATTTTTTGATTAGTTTGATAATGTTAGATTCAAGGGTAGTAGCCCAATCATATTAGGCGATTGGCATTTGGCTAATGGCTTCTCCGCCAACACGGTTGGCTCGCTACCCAAGAATATTGAAATGTAACATAGTCAAGTTAGATACAGTTTAGGTATATTCATCTTATTTTACCAGAATTGGGAAGAGTTTTACCACAAAGGCGCGAGGTTCACAAAAAAGCCCTTTCCCCTGCTTTCTGACTACAACTTAACTGATTATTTACGCTTGCGCCCATGGTATAATTCCGCGTGTAGGTTCCCTTATCAGAGAAGGATTATGTAGCCAAGTATGAGCTTAAAAAAGTCCCCCTCCACCCCAGAAGAAGTGGCGAAAACCCGGCGTCTTATTCGTCAGGGTTGGGATGAGGTCGCGGCGGAATATGCCAAAGACCGCTTGGGTGTCTTTGATGCCTTTGCTGGGCGTTTATTGGATTTGCTCCAACCCTCGCGCGGAGAGGTTTTGTTGGATGTGGGGTGCGGCGCGGGTTTGGTGGCGCTCAAGTCAGCCGCGTGGGTTGGGGATAGTGGACGGGTGGTGGGATGTGATATTTCTCCCGCTATGGTGTCTTGGGCGAAGCGGAAAGCCAGGGAACAAGAGGTTACCAATGCGACCTTCCAACAAATGGATGCGGAAGATTTGGATTTTCCTGAGAATGTTTTTGATACTGTCACTTGTGCTTTCTCTCTCTTCCAATTTCCTAATATGGATAAAGCGCTGGCCGAGATGCGGCGCGTTCTCAAGCCGGGTGGAAGGTTGGGCCTTTCCAATTGGGGGCCGGGTTATTTTTCTCCCATTGGCGCCTTGCAGCGCGATTTGTTTCGGGAGTTTGACCTGAAACCGTTGTTGACCAATCCTATTGTTTTTAGAGCCGATAATTTGCGGAAGTTGCTAGAAGAAGCTGGTTTTAGGGATATAGAAGTGATTGCTGAAGAAGAGGAAGTTTGGGCTGAAAATCCCGCTCAGGTTTGGGCTTTTAATTTGGATATGGGCCCGTTCCCCGTGATGCTGCGAAGGCAATTATCCCCGGAGCAGCAAGCTGAATTAATGCAAAACTTTTTAGACATCTTACAAGGATTAATGACAGAGAAAGGCATCAAGTGTGTTTTTCATCCCCTGTATGCTTTTGCTGAGAAGGAAGGAAAATTCGCAAGGCCTTGAAACTTTGTTCTAGTACATCAGTATGTCAGTATATCGGTACATCAGGTATCAGTACATCAGGTATCAGTACATCAGGTATCAGTACATCAGGCATCAGTGCATCAGGTATTAGTACATCAGTAGCCAGTCAATGTCATTAAGATGTATCATCTCAAAAAACAGGGTTTGATGTAGAGCGATTTGGTAAATCGCCACTAGCCTATGGGCTGTACACCGTAAGGCAAAATATCATTTTGCACCGAAATTACCATTTCGACCTACATTTCCCCAGAATATTGAGAAGTTACATTAAGATAAGGATTCAGCGTCAGAAGTGCCCGGCACTTTTAGATTTAATTCTCAGTAGAAAAAGCTTATGCAAGCACTGAAACCAATTTCTTGAGCTGTTCATGGAAGTGCCGGGCACTTTGCGTTTGCTAACTAAATGACATTGAGTAGCCAGTGTACCAAACACCAATATACCAGCATACCAATTTACCAACTTACCAACTTACCAACCTACCATTCTCACCAAGGAGAAAATTATGGAATTCCGATTGAGCGCAGAACAAAAATTATTCAAGCAGATGGTTCGTGAGTATTGTGAGGCCAATATTGAGCCGCGCGTAAAGGAGATTACCGGAGAAGGAAGGATCCCGGATGAAATTCTTCACGGATTGGCCGATTTAGGCATTTTTGGGATTATGATTCCTGAGGAATATGGCGGCTCGGCCCCTGTGGGCGAAGAGATGAGTTATGCCAACATTGCCATTCATGAGATTGCCCGCGCAGATATGAGCATGTCTATCCCTGTGTATGTTTTGTTGTGCCTGGGATGGGGCTTTTTGATTTCTAAGTATGGAACAGATGAGCTGAAGGATGAAGTTTTGGCCAAGGTCGCGGCGGGTGATTATTTTGTGGGCATCAACACCACCGAACCGGGCGGCGGCTCGGATGTGGCCAATATTAAAACTACGGGCGAGTATAAAGATGGTAATTTCATCATCAACGGTGAAAAAACCTACATCAGCGGCGTGACAGAAGTTATGGAACACCGCGAAGGCGGGCACATAACCCTCGTCCGCACCGACCCCGACGCGGGACACAAAGGCTTTACATTCCTCCACATCCCCGGCGATTTGCCTGGCATTACGCCCGTCATTTTAGAAGACATTGGCCGCCATGGGCTTTCCACGGGAGGGTTTGTGTACAAGGATGTGAAGGTGCCGGAGAAGTATGTCTTGGGTGAAGTTGACCGGGGTTTTTACCTGAATATGGAAGGCTTTAGCATGGCGCGTATCCTGGTTTCGTCCGCTTGTGTGGGTATGGCCGAGAAGGCTTTAGAGATCTCTCGCGATTATGTGAAGGAGCGTGAACTTTTTGGAAGGCCGATTGCTAAGTTCGAGGGTATTTCCTTTGAGATTGCTGAGGACCATGCTAAGCTGGAGCAGTTAAAGCTTTATCTCCAATATGCGGCTTGGGCGGCTGATAAGATTTATACCGAAGAAGACTTTATGTCGCACCGTGAGTTGAGCCGCATTGTGTCCATTTGTAAGATGGAAGCGCCCATGATTGCCGAAGAAATTGCCCGGCACGCTATGATGCAGCTTGGCGCCTTCAGCTACACCAAGGAATGCAAGTTGGGCGAGGCTCTTAAAGGCGTTATGTCTTATGTGGTTGGCGCAGAAGGCGGCCACAACATTCAAAAACTTATCATTGCTCGTGAGTTCATCGGCGACGTCGCCGTGCCGTACCGGTAGAGACAGGAAACCAGGTATCAGGAATCAGGGAATCAGGAGATTGGGCAGTAAATACTGATTTCCTGTTCTCCTGTTCCCTGATTCCAGTAGGAGAATTCATGGAAAAAGTTGAAGTCATTGTTGTAGGCGCTGGGCTGGCCGGGTTATCCACGGCTATGGTTTTGGCCAAGGCCGGCATTGAGGTCATGGTCGTTGAGCGCGGGGATTACCCGGGCGCCAAGAATGTCACCGGGGGACGCCTTTACCTTGGCCCGGTGGGAAAGTATCTTCCCGATTGGTGGGATGATGCCCCCTTCGAGCGTCAAGTTGTCAAGGAACGTTTGAGCATGCTCGCCCCGGAATCGGCCATCACCGTGGAGTTGAGCAGCGAGCGTTTTAAAGACACGCCGCATCCTAGCTATACGGTCTTGCGCTCTACCTTCGACCGTTGGTTTGCCGACCAGGTCACTGAGCAGGGCGCGTTCATCATTCCCGGTTATCAGGTAGATGACCTGGTGATAGAGGATGATTGTGTGAAAGGTATTGTTGCCGCGGGGGATACCATTCACGCCGATGTGGTGGTAGCCGCTGATGGCGTGCTCTCATTTTTGGCTGAAAAGGCTGGCCTGCGTGAAAAACGTTCCCCGAAGGATTATGCCCTTGGCGTTAAAGAAATTGTTGAGTTGCCCGCCGAAGCTATTCAAGAACGCTTTGGTCTGGGTGAGAATGAGGGCGCGGCCCAATTATTCTTTGGCTCCCTGACCGAGGGGATGCTGGGAGGTGGATTCCTCTACACCAACCGCGCCAGTCTCTCGCTGGGGATGGTGGTTGGCATCCACGACCTGGAAGAAAAAGACCCGCCCCGCAGTCCCCACGACTTGCTGGAAGCCTTCAAATCCCGCCCTGAGATTGAACCGCTCATAGCTGGGGGAGAATCGGTTGAGTATTCGGCCCATGTCCTCCCTGAGGGGGGCTATGACGCGCTCCCGGAGCGGCTGGTCACCGACGGCATGCTCCTGGTGGGCGACGCGGCGGGATTCGCCCTGAACATGGGCGTCACCGTGCGAGGCATGGATTTTGCGATCGCCTCCGGTGTACTGGCTGGAGAAACCATCCGCATTGCCCGCGCCCAGCGTGATTTTTCCGCTGAAACGTTAGCAGGTTATGAAAGAGAACTCAAAAGTAGTTTTGTTTGGCAAGATATAGAGACCTTCCGGCATATGCCTACTTTCTTGAGCAATCCCCGTCTCTTCGAAGATTTTCCCTCAGCGGTGAGCGATTTATTCCAAGGCGTCATGGCGGTTGGCACGGAGCCAAAAGAACGTTTTATGAAAACCGTTTTCCAATCCGTGCGTCAGAATTTTTTGAGCATGGATGTTATAAAAGACCTGTTTGGGATGAGGAAACTGTAGTGAGTGAGAATCTGTTTAGCCGGAGCCTGAGCTTGTCCTAGCCGGAGCCTGAGCTTGTCTTCGCCGGAACCTGAGCTTGTCTTCGCCGGAGCCTGAGCTTGTCTTAGCCGGAGCCTCTTGTCTTAGCCGGAGCCTGAGCTTGTCTTAGCCGGAGCCTCTTGTCTTAGCCGGGGCCTGAACTTGTCTTAGCCGGAGCCTGAGCTTGTCGAAGGCGTAGGCGGGTTTCGACAAGCTCAACCCTCGAGGTCTGAGTGGTAACAGGTGAAACGATAGATTGAGTCGATTACTACCTTGATCAATTAATTTATAAATAACCCTGAATATTAGGGAAGGACATTATGACAACCATCGAAACCAAACTGGGTTGGGACGTTTTCAAACTTGGTGCGGAAGCGCACATCATCATTGACCAGGAAGTTTGTCAATCAGTGTGTCAAATGCGCCCCTGCTTGCACGTTTGCCCAGCCGATTTATACACATTGAACGACCAAGAGGAAGTCCAAGTGGATTACGAAGGCTGCCTGGAATGCGGGACTTGTCTCATCTCTTGTCCCCACAACGCCCTCACCTGGCACTACCCCGGCGGAGGATCGGGCGTGCAGTATCGGTTTGGGTGAGCCGGTATAATGGGGATTGGTATATTGGGAAGTTGGTATACTGGGACACTGGTGAAAAACGAATCCAACTCCCCTGCACCCATGCTCCTTCTCTCCCTTCACCTCGTCACTAATCACTCGTCACCAGTCACTTATCACCTCGTCTCGACTACTCAGACCACTTCGACCACTTCAACCATTTCGACCAATTCGACCAATTCAACCACTTAGACCACTTAGACCACTAACTGGAGACCACATGAACATAATCGTCTGCATGAAGCAGGTCGTTGACCTGGAACAAATTCGCATCAAAACCCAAACCCGGGAACCCGTCATGGAGGGTTTGCCGGTCATGTTTGGAGACTTTGATAAATGTGCCCTCGAAGAAGCCGTTCGCCTCAAAGAAGAGCATGGCGGCAAAGTGACCGCTGTGGCCGCTGGCTCCGCTAAACTCAAGGACACCATCAAAGAAGCCCTGGCCATTGGCGCCGACGAAGCCATCATCCTCACCGATGAGGCCTACCAAGGCTCTGACACCATGGGCTCCGCTCGCCTGTTGGCCCAAGTCATTCAAAAAATTGGCGACTACGACCTCATCCTCATGGGAGATGGCTCGGCCGATGACTACTCCGGCGAGGTGCCCCCCCGCGTGGCCGAGATACTCGACCTCCCCCAGGCTGGCTTTGCCCGCGAAATCAAAGTGGTGGATGACGCCCTCCACGTCACCCGCGACCTAGAAGCCGCCCACGAGACCATCGCGTTGGAACTCCCCGCCCTGGTCAGCGTCAGCACCGAAATCAACACCCCCCCCCTCCCCGCCCTGACCGACATCCTCAAAGCGGGACGCAAACCCCTGCACACCTGGGCGCCCGACGAAGTGGGCGTGCCCGACAAGGCGGGCCTAGACCCCGCTCAAATTGGCACAAACGCCTCCGTGGTGGAGGTTCTGAGCAACCTGGCCCCCGTGCAAGACCGCAAGGAAATCATTTTCGAAGACGTCGAAGAGGGCCTGGCAGAAATTACCAAAGCCCTAGAGAGCGAAGGAGTGCTAGAGCAATGAGCGGAATTTTAATATATTCAGAAGTCAAAAGTACATTTTTGGGATTATTAACCCGTGGACGTGCCCTGGCGGAAGCCTTAGACCAACCCCTCACGGCGGCCCTGCTGGGGGAGGAATCTGCCGCGTGGGCAGGGGAAGCCCTTTCCCACGGCGCGGAGCGGGTCTTTGTGGGGGATAGCCCGCAATTGGACGTTTTCCAAGCCCGAACCTACGCCGACGCCCTGGCCCAGGTCGCGGCCCAAGCGGAGGCGGACATCATCCTGACCGGTTCCACCCTCCGGGGCCGGGAGCTGGCCCCCCGCCTGACCCAGAAGTTAGAAGCTGGGTGTGCCACTGACGTCACCGACTTGGCCGTAGAGGACAGGCGTTTGATCACCCAACGGCGTGCCCTGGGCGGGAAGACTCTCTCCACCGAGGCGCGCACCAGCCCAAAACAGGTCATCGCCGTGATGCCCAAACTCTACGAGGCCGAGCCGGGCGGTGACGGGACGGGAGAGATCGTTGAAATCCCCCTGGAGCTAGAACCCTCCGCCACCCGGCTAGTGGAGAGCAAAGCCAAACCGTCCGGCGGGGTCGATATTGAGGCGGCTGAAATTCTCATCGGCGTGGGACGTGGTTTCGAGAAAGAAGAGGATTTGCAACTTGCCCAAGACCTGGCCGACGCGCTGGGTGGAGCGGTGGGCTGCACGCGCCCCCTCTCCTACGATTACAACTGGCTGCCCGATGATCTCACCATTGGTCTCTCCGGAAAGATTTGTGCCCCGCGTTTGTACATCGCCCTCGGCCTTTCCGGGCAAATTCAGCACACGGTGGGTATCATGGACTCAGATGTGATCCTGGCCATCAATAAAGAAAAAAGCGCCCCCATGTTCAAGATGTCCGATTACGGCATTGTGGGGGATTTGTATGAGGTGGTGCCGAGGTTGGTGGAGAAAATCAGGGGAGCAGGAAACTAGGAATCAGGGGATCAGGGAACAGGGAACAGGAATCAGGGAAAAAGGAAAAAGGAAAAAGGAAAAAATCCGCGCCGCAAAAACGGCGCGGATTTTGATTTGGGGTTATTGAGGAAAGAGGGGAGTAGTTAATGCAATTCTAAGAGCGCAAGAAACCCAACCGGTGGTAAAATTTCTATGCCTCGGTACCTTTCGAGGCTCAGGAGATGGTCGTCGCCAGAAATGATATAGGAGGCGTTTGCGGTCAGCGCACATTCCAGGATGCGGTTATCGTCCGGGTCGTCTTTAATCACGTCCAGCCTGAAATCGGGCCTGACGTGGATGCTCACCCTTTTCAGGCGTTTGAGAAATAAGTTGATTTTTTCTTGCGGTTCTTGAAAACGCTCTCTAATTCGCGGGTAATGAAGCACGCGCTCCAACTCTACTAGCAGGGATGGGGAGACCGCGACATCAAATTCCTCTGCTTCCCAGCGATTCATGACTTTTGCTGGAACCCCCTGGGGAGAAAGAAGGGCGCTTATGAGTACATTGGTATCCAGGACGATAATCATCTTTTAGCCCGCCTTGGAGCGAACAGCCGCTAGGGCTTCAGACGCTAACTCTTTGGCCTCTTGTTCATCAAGGTCAGCTTCTGATTGCAGTTCACGGAGGAGCGTGAAAAACTCCTCGCGCTGCTGTTTCCAATTTTCATAGACTTGAACAGGGACAACCGCCGCTGCCGGTTTTCCATGCCGGCTGATAATATAAGAGTCGCCTTGATAATAGACTTTTTCGATTAAGTCGCTGAAATTCTTCCTTGCCTGGGTAACACCTAGCCCTTTTTCCATGAGAATTCTCCTTGTATCTTCTTCTAAAAAAAAGGGGGCTGATGCCCCTCTACAGGGATGCTGCGCGATAGGGCGATTTGGTAAATCGCCTAGGCAAAATATCATTTTGCACCGAAATTACCATTTCGACCTACATTCCCCCGAAATATTGAGAGGATACATTTCCTTTTTTTTTGAACGAGTGTAAATTCGTACAATCTGTACAGTGAGTACATAATAACATGGCCGTAATGTTTGTCAATGGAGTGGAATATGACCTTATTATTGATTGCCTTTCTATTCGCCGCCCTGGAATGGCTCGCCGAACACAAGAAAAACCAACGCGGAATTTACCTCACCAAGCCGACCATGATGGTATCCCTGATCGCCTGGGTGTTGGTGTCTGGTGATTTATTGGCTGAGGGGAGCGTGTTCCCTCGCTTATGGTTCGTGATTGGCCTGGTCTTTTGCCTGGGTGGAGATGTTTTCCTGATGCTGCCGGAGCGGTTTTTCTTGCCCGGCCTGGTCTCCTTTTTGTTGGGGCACGTCTTCTACATCCTGGCCTTTGGCCCCCTTCTTCCCCCTCAGGGATCGTTTTGGCCCGGTTTGGCGGTTGTGGGCTTCTTGCTCGTTTTGGGCGTGATCATCTACCGTAAACTTGACCGGGGTATGACGGCGTCCGGGAACGAACGTATGCGCATCCCCGTTTTGGCCTACTCGGTGGTCATCTCCCTCATGCTCTACGCCGCGCTGACCCGGGGATTGGGTGGGAGGTGGAATACAACCTCGGCCATTTGGGTCGGTGTGGGAGCAGCCCTGTTCTACCTCTCCGATATCCTCAACGCCTGGCGGCGCTTTGTGGGGGATTTTTCCAATGCCAGGCTGGTGATCATGATGACCTACCACCTAGGGCAAATTGGCTTGGCACTGGGCGTGGTGCTGCGGTGAGAATCTCTTTGGCCACTTCCCCAACTTCAGATACTAGATCAAGCAAGCGGTCAGCCATAGAAGTTTCAAGGTCGTGCTTCTGCACAAAATCTGCGACCTGGTTATGGAATGTGGGGAGGTAATTCTTAGTCATCTTGAATGGGATCTATGGGTTTACTAAATTCTCAGGAACGATACCAAGGATTAGCACTGGTATATCAATGTCGGATACGCCGCGTTTTTCTAAATCCCACACAAACTGCTCCAGCAGCCTGTCGGGAGACCGCTCCCACTGCCCGGCCTTACGCGAGATATGCTCCGTCTAACTATAGTTGTCGTAGGTGAACTCAAATAAAGGTTGCTTTAGTATCTTTCAACAAGACGTGAACGTAACCAATCTTCAAACTCGTCCCGCCCTGATTTTCCCAATGCGATTTGAAGAACAACATTCTCTTGTTCATCAGTTGAGGCATCAATCTCGTAGCCATTCAAGACGAGAAAGATTTCCATCGCTGCATGACCAATGCGTTTGTTCCCATCTACGAAAGGGTGATTTTGGATAATGGAGAATCCAAGCGCAACAGTTTTTTTGATAATAGTTGGATATAATTCTTCTCCCCCAAATGTCATTCGCGGTTGAGCAATGGCTGATTTCAATGCCCCTATATCTCGTATGCCATCAGAACCGCCAAATTGACGAATGAGTTGGCGATGGAGTTCAATGACTTCGTTGAGTTTAAGGTAACGCATTTAGGATGCCAATCGCTGGTAAAGTTTTTCGTTTTTCTCTAGCACGTATTTAGAAACCTGCTCAAAGGCTTCTTCTGGGTGGCTAAGTAATTCTTCAATATTGGCACGCACTAATTCTTCTGGAGATACCTTGAGACTGTCAGATAATTTTTCTAATGCTCGCAAGCGGTCATCGGGCAAAGCAATTGTGATTGTAGTCATAATAACCTCCGTCTTTGGGCTTTAATCTAATGTGCGAAAAGCGCAGTATTTTGTCGCTGCTGGCATTATACCATCGTCGCAACCTGATCTCTATTTTCCTAACCTGCCTAACCCCTAACTTGCATCTTCTAACTCCTTCCCCCGCCCCAATCTACCAATCTCCCATTCCCCAATCTACCAACCTACACATCAAAATACAACTTCATTTCATAGGGATGGGGACGCGCACGCACTGGCTCAACCTCTTCCTCACATTTATGCTCGATCCAATTCTCAATCAACTCTTCGCTGAAGACATCTCCGGCTAGCAGAAAATCGTGGTCATCTTTCAAGGCTTGGAGAGCGTCATCCAGGGAAGTGGGCAAGGGCTTGATGGCCGCCCGCTCTTCCTCTGTCCAGGAGAAGATGTCAGCGTCGATGGGGCCGAAGCCCAGCTCGGTGGGGTCTAGTTCCCGCTGAATGCCGTCAATCCCGGCCATGAGCTGCGCCGCCAGGGCCAGGTACGGGTTGCTGGTGGCATCCGGGGGACGGAACTCAATGCGGGCCGTGTCTGGTTGACTGGCGTATTTGGGGATGCGTATGGCCGCGCTGCGGTTTCCTAACGAGTAGAAAGCGTTGATAGGAGCCTCGTAGCCGGGCACCAGCCGCCGGTATGAGTTGGTGCTGGGATTGGTGAGGGCCAATAACGCTGCGCCGTGGGAAAGCATTCCCCCAATATAAAAACGCGCCGTTTGGCTCAACTTGCCGTAACCTTCCGGGTCGTAAAAGAGGTTTTCATCCCCCATAAAAATGTGCTGGTGGAAGTGCATCCCGTTCCCCGCCTCGCCGAAAATGGGCTTGGGCATGAAGGTGACCGCCTTCTCGCGCCGGGCGGCGACCATCTTGGTGGTGTACTTGATGAGCATGACCGCGTCCCCAGCTTTGACCAAACCCATCAGGGGCGTTTCGATCTCCAACTGGCCCGGGCTGCCTACCTCATGGTGATGATACTTGACCGGAACTCCCATCGACTCCAAGTGATGGGTGATCTCTTGGCGCAGATTATAGTGGCGGTCTTTGGGCGGCGCGGCGTGGTAGCCCCCATGGATGGGGATGTGCGAACCGCTGCCCCCCGTCCCGCTGCTCCATCCCGCGGATTGGGATTGGAAGCGGTAACCTGCACCTTGCATCTTGTTTTCGTAAGATACGCTCTCGAAAACATAGAACTCGAACTCTGGCCCCCACTTGCTTTCTGTGGCTATCCCCGTGTTTTGGAGGTAGGTTTCCGCCTTATGGGCCAGGTTACGGGGATCCTGGTCGAAGATCTCGTGCGTGTCCGCGTTGAGGGTGGTGCAGATGAAACTGAGCGTTGGAGCGTCCCAGAACGGATCCTGGAAACCGGTGCTGAGGTCGGGAACCATGATCATGTCTCCGGCCTTGACGTTTTTCAATCCCACCGACGAACCATCGAAGCCAAACCCGCGCTCCATGAGCTTGGGCGCGAATTGGCTGGCGGGCGTAGTTAGGTGATGCCACCGTCCCCACAAATCGGCAAATTTGAGGTCAATGCTTTGGATATTATGTTCTTCTACGAATTGTTGGGCTTGTTCGAAAGATTTGAACATGGGGGTTCCTGGGATATTGGGAGATTGGGAAACTGGGAAATTGGTAGATTGGTTGGGGGGCAGGGCAAGAGGAAATCAGGTAAACAGGGGAGCAGGAAGTCAGGTAAACAAAGTATACAAAAACAGGTGATATTCCCCCTCTTCCTCTTAGGTTATGTTATCTGGCTTTGTGTCTATCAGATATGCGCTTAAACGACGCAATAGCCGCCGATGTCGTTCGGGTGAGATAGTGCCGATGCTGCCTCGGATATGCTGACGAGGCAACACGGCTGGACGGTTTTTAATTTGACCATCAGCTTGTGGTAATGCAGCCAGGACTATATCACCTTCATTCATAGTTCAAACTCTGGATTAGGCTCTTTGATCATATTGGGCGTATATTCTGGCTCATCGTCCCCATAAGCGTAGTTCAACCAGTCAGCGGAGGCTTGTAGCCATACATCTCGCTCGTCGCCTTCTAAGGGCAGTATGGTAATCATCACCTTGCTTAGTTTGGGAAGCGGAATCGGATGTGACAGCTTTAAAAGTGTGTTGTCGATGACTTGAGCCTTAATTGTCTTCATTATCTATTGCTCCTCATTTCTAATCACACACGTATGGCAAGCGAGTTTATAACACTGTACAGTACCATTATACTATGGCCTTGATGCCCGAGTCGGATTTGCCGCAGGCATGCCCTTGGCGATCCGACTTCCCATGGCAGCATTTGAATTGATTCAAATGCGATCCAACCTCAAATATCTAACCTCCAACCTCCAACCTCCAACCTCTATCCTCCAATCTCCAATCTCCAATCTCAAACCTCCAACCTCTATCCTCCAATCTCCAATCTCCAATCTCTAACCTCCAGCCTCCCGCTCCGCCAACACATCTTTAATAACGGCCTCCGCCTCATCTGATAGGGGAGTAACCTCATGCTCGGCCAGGATTTGGCGG
>JAANWX010000077.1 GCA_018263575.1 Chloroflexota bacterium
TAGACTTCAAAAGTCTTCAAAATAGAGCTTGGTGGACCCAAAAGTTCAAAAACGCTTATGAAACTTCTCTTAAAACATCCTCTGAGACTTTTGAAGTTTGCTCCAGGGGAAGGGGCTGAATGGTTACCTTTTTTATACGAAAACTGCCAATAGATTTCCTAACGCAACAGTTATTATTAATCCCCACATGACTCCCGAGCGCTCATTTTGGGCGGCAAAGTATAGCCCCGGGCTGGCAGCCATCCCGGTTAAGAAGACGGCTAAATGGATTTTGAATTTGTTGTCACGCAACTTTTTCATATTTTTTCTTCATTTTAGAACAATACTCCCAGGGCAGTCAAAAGGCTGATCAGCAGGATCAAAACCCCAGTATAAACTAACATTTTTCGCATGATTTCCCCTTCCCGACCAGCCATGCCTCCCGTGCTGGCCCCGACCACAATCTTAGTGGGCGCTATCACAGAGCCCAAAGCGGCTCCCGATGTTTGCGCAGCCAGGATAATGGCCACAGGGTACCCTAAAATTTGAGCGGTGTGCATTTGGAGGGCAGCGAAAACCACGTTGGAATTGGTATTGCTCCCTGTCATAAAAGCCCCTAAAGCGCCCATCCAGGGGGAGAGGACTGGGAAGGACCTTCCCACGGAAGTGGAAAGACCTTGGGCCAGGGCGTTGGTCATACCGGCGTGCTCC
This sequence comes from Chloroflexota bacterium, assembly GCA_018263575.1. GTDB lineage: Bacteria > Chloroflexota > Anaerolineae > Anaerolineales > UBA11858 > B10-G9. Next base: position 691 of record JAANWX010000077.1, read on the forward strand.
ATGATTACAACCATAAAGACCATGGCCGTAATTCCCACGCTAGAAGTGATGACGCGCTTCAGCGTCCCGCTCACAATCCTTCTAAAAGCGTCCTCTCCCTCATACCATCCCGCTTGGCGGTAGATTAAAAAAGCGATTAGAGCCGAGATCAAGAGAATTAGCCCCGCGTGGCGGAAGAGGGAGATTTCCCGGCCCGGCCCGGCGGGGGTGGTGTGTCCCAGCGTGGTCGCCAAAGCGGGGAAATCGAGGGTGAGGGGGAAGGTTCCCAGGGCGTCATGGATGGGGGGGATTAGCTGCACGCTCAGGGTGAAGATAACCAGCATCCCATACCCGGAGATGGCCATGAGCAGCGGTCGCCAGTCTAAGGGGTCACCACTCTCGGCCTTCTCTCCCCGGAAATATCGTGCCAAGGGGAAGCCGACCACCAGGCCGGTTAATCCCCCAATAAGCCCGCCGATGTTCCACAGCCCAGAGGTGGCGGCCAGGAATTGCCCCACGCTCATTGCTCCGCCCAAGAGGAGAATTGCTCCCCCCAAGCGGCGAATGGCGGCCCATCCCCCAACAGCGTGGGCTACGATCATTCCCACCCCCAAACCGGCCACGCCCAGGAAAATGGCCGCAGGCGCGGCTAGGACTTCCCAACTGGATCCGGTGGCTGCCATGAGGGCGTTGAAGGAGGATCCCAAAGAGCCAAAGGTGACTGCCCAGGAGTGTCCCACAGAGGGGATGACCACGGCTGAGAGAGGTGAGAACCCCAATCCCACCAAGATTGGAGCGACGACGGCCACGGGGACGCCAAATCCCCCCGCGCCTTGTAAAAAGGAAGAAAAGACCCAACCGATGATCAGGGCTTGCATGCCTCGGTCGGCGGTGAGGTGAGGGAGGGATTGGCCAATGACGCGGATAGCCCCGGCTTCGTCCGCGACCCGAAAAAGGAAGAAGGCGGCCCAGATGACCATTAAAACGTCGATGATGAGCAGGAAGGCCTTGGCATGCGTATAGGCCAAGAGTTCAAGTCTGGCCCCGAAAAAGGCTACGGCAATAACCAGGGCAATCAAGTATCCGGCCGCTCCGGCCCGTGAGGCTCCCCAGCGAAAGCCAACCATGAGAACGAGGATAACAACGATGGGGGCGATGGCTAACCAGAACATTTAATTTTCTTGATCCTCGTCTTCTGAAATTTCAGTCCCTGTGCTTTGGGTATAAGTCCAGATGAAAAATGCCCCTATGGCCAAAGCCGGAAGAAGGATAAGGCCCGCCTCAGGGCCAAAGGATCCTCCTGTCCAGAGGATGGGACCTTTTACGGTATGAACAATCAGGCGCGGAACGTTCAAGCCGCTGACCGGAAAGCCAAATATGTTGCCCTCGAAGAAATTCCAACCGATGTGGAGGCCAATTGGGAGCCATAATTGCCGCGTGCTGATGTAGCCATAGGCCAGAAAAAGGCCGGAAACAATAAGACCAATCAGAGAAACTATGGAGAAGTTAGGGTTTGCCAAGTGGGCAACGGAGAAGATCAATGAGGAAATAGCCACGGCCCAATAAATATTCAGCCCATCTTCCAGGTTTTGGAGCCAATAACCACGGGTGAGCAATTCCTCTTGCCAACCAACAATGATGAAAATACCCAAGAATAGGAGGATGTTTACTAGCATCGTTTTTAGGGGTTGGAGGTTCCAGGCAAAATCCTGAAAGGTTAGCCAACCCAAGGCCCATTCGGCCAGGAAGATGATGCCCATCATCAGGGCGGCTATGCCGATACCCACCGCCAGATCAAGCCAGGCTTTGGGGTTTATTTTTAGTCCCAGGCTGGCAAAGGATCGGTTGTCAATGATGGTGCGAGATACAAAGACGGATCCCGTGATGGCGAACAACATGATGATTTCAGAGATGAGAAAGCTGTAGGTGGCTAGGGCGGGGATGTTCCCCAGCAGGTAATAGCCAATGATATATTGAAGCCCAAAAAGCAGGGTGACCAGAAGAATGAATTGGATCGTTAGTCGCCATCCAGCGCGAAGACGGGGTTCTTGTGGGGAGAGGAATACGATTTGGAAGAAAGAACGTTTTGGCTGCGCAGGTTCTGGAGGCGCGGTTTCTTCTGAGGCTGTTTCTCCAGGCTGGTTAAGTTTTTCTGGGGGTGTTGTGGTGTTCACAGGTGTTCTCCTTGTGGGTAGTTGGGTATTGGGGGGTAGATATTGGATACTGGATAGTAGATATTAGATATTGGATAGTAGATATTGGATATTGGATGTTGGCTAAAGGATGACGGGAAATTAGTAGTTTATGGCATAAATCCATCCCCGGTTTATTTGTTCTGCCCGTGAGACCTCTGAGGTTATAAGGCCGTAAACCTGGGCGGTCTTGGGGTACGAAGTTGCCAAAGGACTTCTGCCAAAGGGTATTATTCGGTTGGTTTGTTAATGTGTTGGTGCTGGGCCTTAGCACCGCACTATTATAATGGATTTTGGGGATGGTTCAGATCCGGACTTTGGAGGATAAAAATGTATTCATGACCTGAAACACTCGTTCCGGAGCTTCGAGGGGTGCCAGGTGGCCCGTTTTGGGGATGGTATGCAACTCGGCACAGGGGAGTCGATTCAGCAGCCTGCGGGCTGTGTGGTCTCGAAATGAATTGGAATTTGCTCCTTGGATGAGTAAGACGGGAATATTTAATTGCGGGGCGCGCCGCCAAAGATGGACGTCATGCAGCCCTGCTGTGGCGTAGATGCGAGCTTCCCATTGCGGTGAATAAGCCAGCCTTACCTGGCCGTCAGGTTCCTGGCGGCTGAGAGCGTTGACGTAGGCACGTAATCCCTGATTAGAAATACGCCGGAAAACGGCTTTGGTGCGATAGTTTTCGTACATGGCTTCGCGGCTGGGAAAACGTGAGCGGCGATTGAGCGCACCTTTGATGAGGGGGTGGAGACGGGGTCCCACGCCCAGTTTGGTTATCACTCTCCATGCTGCCCGTTTCCATGGCACAAAGAGTATTGGTTCCACAAGCACTAGAGCCTGAAAGAGTTCCGGTCGTTCTAAGGAGGCCATGAGGGTAGAAGTGGCCCCCACAGAGTGGCCTATGCCGATGATTTTATTCTCTCCAGGAGAGGCCTTTGCGCCGACTGACACCAAAAACCTCAGCAGGTCTTGGCCTAAAAGGCTCCAATCAGAGAGTTCTTCCGGGTCAGTGTTGGGCCATAAGGGTCGAAAATACGAAGCCACTACCTGGTACTCCAAGGCGAAATGTTCCAGGAAGGGGGTATAGGCTTCAGGGGGGTAGCCGTTGGCGTGCGCAAAGTGCAAAAGGCCGTCTTCTGTGCCAAGTGTGATGTGGGGGATGGCCATTTGTGGGTCAGTCATTTTTACCAAATAGCTTACGGATTAAACGAAAACGCCCGCTGGGTGGTTTTTCTTCTCTACCAAATTGACGCAATCCAAGAGCCAAAAGGAATAAGACGACACTACCAAAACAAAAATTGCGAAAAAGCTCGCTTTGGGTGGGGGCCGCCAAGAAGACAATAAATAATAGCAAGCCTATTAGGAGAAAGAAATTCGAGAGTTTTTTGGTCATGGGGGATGGTCTGAATGGTCTAAATGGTCGGCCAAACGGCCAAATAAAAGTAATTTGGCAAGCACGTTTGGCTTGATGGTCTAAGTGGTCTGAGGGGTCAGGATGGAAAGGCAAATGAGACGAATAAGACCAATAAGATCAATAAGACCAATGAGACCAATAAGACTAACGACTACCAAGCACGTTTTGAAAGGCTTGGGCTACTTTTTCTATATGGCTGTCTTCAACCCAATAATGGAGAACTAAGCGGAAACGGCGCTGTGCGGTGGCACTCACCAAGACCCCATATTGGCGCAGTTTTTCGGCCACCTGGGGAGCGTTGAGGGGATCATCATCTGATAAGGTGCAGTAGACCATGTTGGTAGCGGGTGTGCCGGGTTCTAGTTGTAGGCGGGGGATTTCAGCTAGCCTTTGGGCCAGAAGTTGGGCACGGGTGTGGTCTTCCCCCAGGCGGGGGAGGATGGTCTCCAGGGCGACAATGCCGGCAGCGGCGATGATCCCAGCCTGGCGCATCCCGCCACCGAGCATCTTCCGGGTTCGCCTGGCCCGTTTGATGAAATCTCCGCTCCCGCACAACACTGAACCCACAGGGGCGCCTAAGCCTTTGCTCAGGCAAAAGGTCACGGAATCGACCGGTCCGGCCAGCGCGGCTGGTTCCACGTCCAGGGCGACGGCGGCGTTGAAGAGTCGCGCCCCGTCCAGGTGGAGTTTCAACCCCTCGGATTGTGCCAAATCCCCCACCTGGTGGGTGTACTCAACCGACAGGGGAGCGCCGCCACACCGGTTATGAGTATTCTCCAGGGTAACGAGTCGCGTGGGCGGGTAGTGATCATTCTCGGCGCGGATGGCGTTTTTGATGTCATCCAGGCGCAGAGTCCCGTCGCTTTGGTTAGGGATGGTGTGGGGGTGGATACCGCCTAAAGCTGCGATTCCGCCCACTTCGAATAAAAAGGTGTGGGCCATGTCTCCGAGGATGATTTCGTCTCCCCGCCCGCAATGGGTCAATATGGCGGCCAGGTTTCCCATGGTTCCCGAGGGAAGGAAAAGGCCAGCCTCTTTTCCCAGCAAATTGGCTGACATTTCTTCGAGGCGATTCACGGTGGGGTCTTCCCCGTAAACGTCATCGCCTACGGGGGCTGAGGCCATGGCCTGGCGCATTGCGGGCGTGGGCTTGGTGACGGTGTCGGAACGGAGGTCAATGGTTTTCATGGGTAGTTCCTTGGTCTGAGTGGTCGGCCAAACGGCCAAATAAAAGCAATTTGGCAAGCACGTTTGGCTTGGCGGTCGAAGGTGCATTGCACTTGCAGTCCAAAGTGCGTTGCACCTGGTTTTGGTCGAGTGGCCTAGTCCCTGGTTGCCTAGTCCCTGGTCACCTGTTACCTGATTCCTCATCAACTCACCCGCAACTCATCTAGGACTTGGACAAGTTCAGGAGGGAGAGGGGCTTCGAAAGTGCTGGGCTCGCTCTCACCGGGGATGATGATGGAGAGACGGGCGGCGTGTAAAAATTGCCGTTTTATGGGCAAGGTGGGATTTCTGAAGCCATACTGGGCATCGCCAACTACCGGACACTCCAAAAAAGCCATGTGCACGCGAATTTGGTGGGTGCGCCCCGTGAGAATGTGAACTTCTAACAAGGTATGGTTTTTGAATTCTTCGATTGTATAGTATTCGCTGATGGCCTCTTTCCCATGTTGGGGGAGAACCGGGGCCATGCGCTTGCGGTTGGTAGGGTCTCGGCCAATGGCAACCTCTACTCGTCCTTTGGGCGTGGGGGGACGTCCATCCACCAGGGCGTGATACTCTTTTTCTACCGTGCGCTCCTGGAATTGATCCTGCAAGACGTGTTGGGCGTGGTCGTTCTTGGCGAGGAGAATGAGTCCAGAGGTGAACCGGTCAAGGCGGTGAACCAACCCGGGACGTTTGACGCCTCCCACCCCCTCAATTTCGGGGGAATGGGCCAGAGCGGCCTGAACCAGCGTCCCGGTTTCGTGTCCCGGGGCCGGGTGAACGACCATGCCGGCCGATTTGTTGACTACCAAGATGTCATCATTCTCAAAAACCACATCCAGTGGAATCTTCTCGGGTTGCAGGTGCGTGGGCTGGGGAGGAGGAACCTGAACCCTGATTTCTGCGCCCGGTGGCACCTGTTCGGCTTTGGTCAGAACAGGGTGGCCATCAACAAGAACTTTTCCAGCCTTGATTAGTTTTTGTAGTTGGGAGCGGGAATAGTCTTCTAGTTCGGCGGCTAGAACTTTGTCCAACCGCAACGATGCGCCATTTTTTTCAAGCTCTGCCTGGTAAATAAAGGTAAATGTTTGTTCACTCATCCAATACTTCCTGCGTCTCGGCATCATCCTGGGGTGATTTTCGTTCCTCGAGCCAAATCCCTAGTAGGAGAACGCCCGCCCCCAGGGTGAGGCTGGAATCAGCCACGTTGAAGACCGGAAAGTTTCCCACAGAGATGAAATCTGTGACATAACCACGGGTTAATCGGTCCACTAGATTGCCAATTGCTCCACCAAGTTGCATGGCCAGGGCTAGGCGGAGAAAGAAATCGCCAGCAGGGATGTGGGGAAAATAATAAAGGATCAAAAGGACAACAACGACCGCTAAACCTGTGAAGAGAAGGCTTAAGTTGGGGGCCATACCAAAAGCAGCACCCGTGTTGCGCCAATTAACAATACGGAAATAGGGTTGGAGCCATTTCCATGGCATCCACCTTTCATTAAAACTTAAGTTGTTGTGAACGATTAATTTTGTCCATTGGTCTAAGGCCGCTATGAGCCCGGCCACTGGCACTAAAAAGATATAAGCATTGAGATATTTTTTCAAACGAACCTCCAAAATCTAGTTAAGATACCCCATTTTACCGTAAATCTGGTGGATTGGAGAGTGGTACAGATCAGGGAAAAAATATTTGAGAAACTTGGAAAGTCATGCTATAATCTTCCGCGTAAGATTTGAGCACAGGGGAAGTAGTTTCAGCACTTTGTAGATAATGGAGTTCAGCGCTCACCATGGATACACCTGTACTGGTTTTAAATGGCAATTACGCTCCCATTAACGTGTGCACTACGCGACGAGCGATGGGCTTGATCGTGGTTGGAAAAGCTAACCTGGTCTTGGATGGGCGCGGGGTTATACGAACTGTATCCAAGAAGTTTCCTAAGCCTTCAGTCATTCGCCTGCGAGAAATAGTCAAACTGCCTCGTCCCCAAGTAAAATTGAATAAGAAGGAAATTTTCCGGCGAGATAATTACCGGTGCCAATATTGTGGAAAACACAGCCATGACCTGACGGTGGATCACATTGTCCCCCAGCGATTAGGCGGCGAATCCACCTGGAAAAATCTCATCACCGCGTGTGCAAAATGCAACCATAAAAAAGGCGGTCAAACTTTGCAGCAATCAGGGTTAAAGCTGCAATCTGTCCCCCGTCAACCCCCTAGTTCAGCGAAATACATTTTCAAAAACTATCTCAGACAATACGAAGAATGGGAGCCATTTATTCACGGGTGGTAATGGATTATTTGGCTCCAATCTCCATAAGGTCATGGGCCAAAATCACCTGACCGGAGAAATTCTTTTGCGCCTCTGCAATCAAATCTTCAGGCCCTTTTTCATTCAAGGAGTAGTGGATTAGGCAGAGCGTATCCACCTCTGACCTGTGGGCAATTTCTCCAGCCTGAGCAGCGGAGGAATGCCCTCGTGTGTTCCCTGTGGCTTCGTGGATGAGGACGTTCGCCCGCGAAGCCAAGGAGACCACATCGGGGCAAGGTTCCGTGTCGCAGGAATAAGCCACTACAAAATCTTCTTTGCAGAATCCAACCCGCAGGCCAATGGTGGGAATCAAGTGTTTTACAGGGGCGGTGTGTATCAAAAACTCTTCGTTATCCAAAGCAACGGTCATGGTTTCCGATGGCAAGCGGTGAAAAATGACTGGGAAAAAATTAGGCCAGCTTCCCCAATCGTAGAATCCCATCAGTTTTTCCATCCGGGTTAGGGTGTGGTGTAAACCATAAATGTCTAGCTGCTTTTCCCGTCCCACCAGCCACATATTCATCAATAAGAGGGGAACGCCTGAAACATGATCGGGGTGGAAGTGGGTTAGGATTAAATCGGTCACGTCATTAATTCCTAAGCCAGCCAGACGCAGGCGGGTCACAGGACTTCCAACGCAATCGACCAATATGGTATGTTCTTTGCCCATAAAGACCAGGTGCGTGTTTTCGTGATCTTCATAAGGTACAGCGCTTGCTGATCCTAAAACGATAACCTTAGACATAAAAAATATATTCCTCGCTCTCTATAATTCTTTTTATTATACCATTAAAGAATAATTAACGAAACAACCATAGAGCGATTTGAGGTGTCACATAAATTTCTAAGATAGCAGCCCCTATGAGGAGTGGAATGACGACTATGATAAGAATCTTAGCCCATTCTGCAAATGAGTGCAACCATGCTTCTCGAATGGTGCGTCCCGGGACAGGGGCCACTAAGGTGGCTCCAAGGCGTAAGATAATGGCCCCTGAAATAGCAATCGCTGGGATTTCGAGAATACCATGGGGGAGCACAAAGGCAAGCAAAAATTTCCAAAGGGGAACGCTGCTTTGCGCAACGGTAGCAGAAAAGTAACCAATAATCCCAAAAGGGGCCATAAGAACAATAAGCCCTAAGGTCCCAAAAGAAAAGATCCCCAACAGGCTGGCTAGCAGGATCACCCGGAGATTGTGGTAAAGAACGATCATTACCCCTTCCGCAGAGAAAAAGCGAATTGGGCCAAACTCTTCAATTCCCTCTACAACCCCTTTTTCCAGACCTTGCCAATCAAGAAGTTCAGGTGGAATAGGAAAACGTGCCGATTCTAAACTGCCGAGTATGCCCCCAGCCAGGAGCGTTAGCGCAGATAGAATAATTGGCCAACCCAAAGTTTTGTAAGCACCCCCTACATTTTTCTTCAACCATTTGCCTATGCCTTTCTCATTGCCCAAAAAGGCACGTTTGAAAACATGCCAGGCCCATGGCAAGTTCAATGTATCTAGTTGGCGGCCGAGAAGCTCTTCGCGATTGAAATAAGCCACACCAGTCCGAATCAACAAAGCGGCGATCACTATCTGCCCAAATATGGCCCACCACAAAACGTGATAACGAGCCCAAAACATGATCATACTTTCACCCACGAGAAGGATTGCCATGGGAATAATGATAAAGGAGGCCAATAAATTAGCAGCTCTGGCCGAGGTTGTTTGAGAAGAAATTACCACCGCGCCACTGACCATGACCAAAGTCTGGACAGAAACCAAGGCAAACACTTGGACTAGCAGGGTATAGTTTGGGAACCAACCTACTTGGCGATAAACGCCGATTAAGTATACGCTAATTCCCAGGTAGCTCGCCAAGAGAGGGGGGAACATGACAGCGAATAATTTTCCCAAGTAGAGCTGTATATTCGTAAGAGGACTGTTGAGAAGAGGCTCTATGCTTTGACGTTCTTTTTCTCCTACGAAACTTTCCAAGGCTATGACGAGTGAGACTGAAATAGGAAAGAAGCCTACAACCATAAACAAAAAGGGGATAAGTCGGTCTCCAACGATGTCGGCCCCATACTTTTGCACGAAGTCGACTGTTTGACGGGCCGTAAAGTTCATCAGGCTGGGGAAAAATATGGTCAAGATAATAATGGGAACAATAATCCGCCAATCACGGAATTGATCTCTAATTTCTCGGCGAGTGATTATGAACGCTTTTTGGAGATTATGCCACATCTTCAGCCTCTTTTGCAGCGGGAGCATTGACCGCGCGGAGATAAACCTGTTCTAAACTGCGGGGGATTTCTTCTAAACTGACCACCGAAAAATCCTCCTCAAGCAAAGCTTTCAATAACAGGGGGTTGGTAAGTTCAGGGGTAGGCGTTCGGTAGCGAAACCAATTTGAGCCGATGGCCGTTGTCTTTGTATCAGGTGGGAGAGGAAGTTCACGTCCATCTACGGCTTTATGCAAGGTGACCTGATATTCGCCCAACCCCAACAATTTCTGTTTCAGGTTTCTGGGCGTATCGTTGGCAATAATTTGCCCTCTGCGGATGATGGCGATTTTATCGGCCAGTTCCTCGGCTTCAGCTAGGTTATGCGTGCAGATGATAATGGCCCGCTCATCGGAGCGGAGGGTCTTGATGGCGTCTCGTACCAAACGGGCGCTCTCCGGGTCCATGGCGGAGGTGGGTTCGTCTAATAACAAAACAGGGGGAGAGTGGAGCAAAGCCTGGGACAAAGATAATTTCTGACGCATACCTTTAGAGAACTCACCAATCCGCCGTCCGCTTGCCTGATCTAAGCCAAATCTATGCAGTAATTCCTGAATGCGGTTCTTGCGTTCTAAGGCATCCATCCCATAAAGTTGACCAAAGAAATCCAGATATTCCTCCGTGAGCATGCGTTGATAAAGGCCGTGGTGTTCGGTTAAAGTGCCCACAGACTGTCTAACCTGGGTGCTCTCGGTGACGACATCATAGCCAGCCACCCAGGCCTGACCTTGTGTGGGACGCAAAATGGAGGTTAGCATGCGCACAGTCGTGGTTTTTCCGGCCCCATTTGGGCCTAACAAGGCCAAGACCTCCCCTGCCTGGACGTCTAAATTCACGCCTTGCACGGCAACGAAGTCGTTAAAGTGTTTGCTAAGGTTTTTGGTACGGATCATGGTTTTCATAACTGTCCTAAGAGGATGTTCAGAAGTTGGAAGATACTCTTTGGCGCCACAAGAGAGCAATTCCAGCCAAGATACCAATCACAAGAATAAAGATTTGATTGGCATTTACGCCTACCACTGTGGAAGCATCCAAGCGCAAGAACTCAAATCCGAAACGCCCAATGGCATATAGTATCAAGTAGGTCAAAAGGAGGCTGCCACGGCGAAGGCGGTCCTGATACCGGCGTTCAATCCATAAAAGCGCGCTCATGACAAATAGATTCCACACGGATGCGTATAAAAAGAGAGGGTGATAATGGGCTTCATCTCTGAAATTGGGCAACCGGTGGGCTTTGTCAATGAAAATGGCCCAGGGCAAGGTGGTTGGCATGCCATAAACTTCTTGATTGATGAAATTTCCCCACCGGCCAATAGCTTGCGCCAACGCCAAACCGGGGACGATGGTGTCGGCCCATACCAAAAAATCCTCCCCTTGATTACGTGCGAAGAGAAAGAGAGCCAAGCTGCCACCAATCACGGCCCCGAAAATGCCCAATCCGCCTTCCCAAATAGCGATGGCATCAAAAAAATGAGTCAGGTAATACCTTGTAGTAATCCCGCGCGCTACCATAGACTCCGGTGGGGTAAGGATGTGCCACATCCGCGCGCCAACGATTCCGCCAAACAAGACCCAGGGCAAAGCGTCCCATAAAAAGAGGGGCGATTTCTCCCGTCGTTTTGCTTCCTGGGCGGCTAACCAAGTAGCGGCCAGAACCCCAGCCATGACCAGCAATCCATAATAATGAACGTACAAAGTGCCAATATAAAAACCAGTTGCCATGATCAATCTCCTGTCCACTAATCTACGCGAATTCACGCGAAAAAAAACAAGATTAGCGTAAATTAGCGAACAAACTCAACTCTCGTCCATCAATCAACGCTACTCTTCCCGAATTCACGCGAATGAAAAGAAAAGATTAGCGAAAATTAGCGTAAATTAGCGGATCATTTTGTAAACACTTTCCGCTCCCACTCCAATTCACCTTCAGCACCAAAGTTAATCAATACGCCAACCTTGATTCCGGTCGCTTTCAAATAGTTCAGCAATTGTGCTTCTTCTCGCGATGTCAATTGATCGAGAGCCTTAATTTCAATGATGATCTTCTCGTAGGCAAGGAAATCAGCTCTATAGGAGGTTCTCAATTGAACGCCGTTATAGGAAATATGAATTGCATATTGAGGAGAGAAAGGGATACCTCGTTTTTCTAATTCGATTTCCAGTGCTTCCTGATAAACGGCCTCAAAGAATCCTGGACCGAGGGTATTATACACCTCCATGGCTGCCCCGATGACATTATAGACTTCTAACTTGTACAACAAGTCAACCATAACTCCTCCTTTCTCAGCTAATCTATACAAATTAAATGTCCCCTTAATCTGCGCTAACTCACGCAAATAAAAAACAAAATTAGCGAAAATTGGTGCAGATTAGCGGACAAACTCAACTCTCGTCCATCAATCAACGCTACTCCTCCCAAATTCACGCGAATGAAAAGAAAAGATTAGCGAAAATTAGCGTAAATTAGCGGACAAACTCAACTCTCGCCTATCAATCAACGCTACTCCTCCCGAATTCACGCGAATGAAGAGAAAAGATTAGCGAAAATTGGCGTAGATTGGCGGACTCTACGTTGCCGCAAAGTCTTCGTCGGGAGCAATGAACACCTCTCGTTCTTTCCCGCTGCCTTGGGAGGGCCCCACATATCCTAATTCTTCCAGTTCGCTCATCAAACGCGATGCGCGGGGATACCCGATACGCAGCTTTCTTTGAATCATTGACGTGCTGCCTTGCTGTGAATCGCGGACAATTTTAAAGGCTTTCTTGACCAGTTCATCGTAATCTTCGAGGGCGGCTTGCTCGGCTATCATCTTTTCCCAAGGGGGACTCTCATCTTCAACTGACGCTCTCTTTTGCCAATCAGAAATCACTTTTTCCAGCTCCTTGTTGGAGACAAGGGCGCCCTGGGCGCGTAAAGGAGAACCTTTTTCGGGGGATAAAAAGAGCATATCACCGTTTCCTAACAATGACTCAGCGCCTCCGGTATCCAAAATAACTCTGGAATCAACCCCCGAGGCAACCGCGAAAGATAAACGAGCCGGGAAATTGGCCTTGATCAAACCTGTGACCACATCGGTGCTGGGCCGCTGCGTGGCCACTACCAGGTGGATGCCTGTGGCCCGGGCCATTTGGGCCAAACGCACCAAGCTGTGCTCTGTCTGACCGGGAGCCATCATCATCAGGTCGGCTAACTCATCGAGCATGACCACAATGCGTGGTAAAGGCTTACTCTTTTTCCGGCGGCGCATTTTACGGTTATACGTATCGATATTCCGGGAACTCGTTTCTTCTAAAAACTTATAACGTCTATCCATCTCGGCCACAACCCATTGCAAGACGCTCAAAATGCGTTCCAAGTCGGTTTCCACCTTTCCGTATAAATGAGGCAAACCATTGAAGCGTACTAATTCTACCATTTTGGGGTCTATCATCACTAACCGTAATTCGGCGGGGGTGTTATTCATGACCAAACAAGTTGTCAATGAGGTGATGCACACACTCTTGCCCGAACCGGTCGTCCCCGCTATCAACAGGTGGGGCATTTGGGCTAAGTCAGCCACAATCGGTGCGCCAGAGACATCACGTCCCAGGGCGATTGCCAGCGGAGAAGCTAAGGTATAAAACTCTTTCGATTCCAACAAAGGACGCAGGCGCACCAGGGCAGATTTCGCGTTAGGGACTTCAATGCCAATATACGGTCTCCCCGGCACCGGGGCCTCAATGCGCAGCCGGTCGGCCGATAGTGCTAGGGTCAGGTCTTTTTCGAGGGAGGTGATTTTAGAGACGCGCACCTTTTTCTTCTCTTCATCATCCTCTTCTCCCTCACCAGCGCCGTTCAAATAGCCGGGCTTGACAGCAAATTGTGTCACCGTTGGCCCCACCTGAAATCCGACCACTTCAGCGGGGATGCCAAACTCTGACAAGGTTTTCTCTATTAAACCCGCTGTGGTGTTGATGTGTCGCTCATCCGGACGAGCCGAACGCCCACTGCCCAGCAAGTCCAGGGATGGCAAGTTCGGGTTTCTGGGTGGGGGAGAGACTGGTTCATCCTCGTCGGCGGAAACGCGGAATTTTTTGCGGAATTCTGGTGGGAGACGTTGGGCGCGTGGGGAGGGTTCTTTCCTGGGGGGAGGCGTGACGGCTGACCCCGGAACATCCCCTCCGCCGGTAGAATCTGGCGAACTCCCGGCTGCCGAAAGGGTTTTCTTCCCCCACGCCGTGAGGTGAGTGGTCAGGTTCAGGCCAATCATCCCCCCCCAAAATATCCCCAAAACGGATACGATCCCAGTGCCCCACAGACCCAACCACTGAGATAAGATTTCCACCAATCCCCAACCCACCATCCCTCCCGCCTGCCCTTTTTCGGCCTGGTTTATGTCGTGTCCGCCTAGGATGGTCATTAACACAATTAGCGAAAAGATAGCGATTTCGAGGGCCAAAACCCGTTTCCACTTGATGGGGGGGCGATGCTCCGCCCGCTGCCGCAACATCCACAGGCCAATTCCCCCGCCCAAGGCGATGATAAATAAGCTCCCCCACCCCACTACGTGTCGGAGGAAATTGGCCCATTTCAGGAGCACTGAACCGCTTACTAGCTCGGGCAATAGAATGGCCAAGAGTGTCATGAGGGATAGCGCCAAGACCAAAATACCGCCAATGTCAAAGGCGAAGTGTTCGAAACGAAACCATAGCTTGCTTAGAAAAGCTAACCAAGCAGGGGCATCTTTTTGGGCAAATATGCGCTTGTTTTTTTTATCTTTGGGCTTTTTACTCACGTTTGCTCCTTTTGTGGGGTGTGAATTTTTGCTTGCCGTCTGGAGGAAGCAATATAAATGCCAACTAAGATAAGTATAGCACCAAATAGCTTTAGGGAGGTTGGTTTTTCTTGGAGGAAAAAATAAGCCAATATTGTTGAGCCGATGGGTTCTCCCAATAAGGTAATGGATACATAGGCCGCTGAGAGATAACGCAAGGCCCAATTGAAGGTGGAGTGTCCTAATAGTTGGGGCACCAGAGCCAAGAGCACAAACCATAAGTATACCTGGGGAGGGTACCCAGTTGGCACACCTTCCAGGCTAATTAACGCCACACACAGGGTTACGGCCGCCATGCCATATACCACAAAGATGTAGGGTACTAAAGAAAGTTTTTTTCTTAGGCGTCTACCAATCATGAGGTAACCACCACCGGTTAAGGCCCCGGCCAGGGCCAACATGTCACCCAAAAAAGCGGTCCCGCTCACGAATTCGCCCAGAGAAGGACAGAGGAGGTTTTCCCCAGTCCAGGTACAGCTATCACTGAGACCTACTATCGTCCCTCCCAATAGGGCAAGGGTCATCCCTATTAGGATGTAACGAGAGATTTTTTCTCCCAGGAAAACCGGGGAGAGGAGGGCTACCCATAAGGGGGCGGTACTCACTAAAACAACGGAGCTGGCCACAGTGGTGTATTCCAGGGAGGTGATCCAGGTTCCAAAATGGATGGCCAGTAATCCTCCTGAGAGCAAGGCCAAACCTAGCTCTTTTTTTGTTAACGCTTTTAACTCTTTTCTGTGGCGCAGAAGAACGAGTGGGGATAAGATGAGCACCGCAAAGCTGAGACGAAAAGCGGCCACACTCAAAGAGGAGGCGTATGCTTGGGCGTAACGGATGAAGATAGAAGATGTCGATACAGCCAAGATGCCAAAGGGAATGGCGATTAGAGGGGAGATGGGCGGAGGTTTTTTTTGCATAGGTCTTCTTGACAAAGTAATAATGGAGGACTACAATCGCGTGTAATGTGAAAGCTTAGCCTAATAAGCACAACCTTGCTTCTAGAAGTACATTGTATCTAATATCCGCTTTTCTAGCTAGATTTGGAGGAATTTTCCTATGACGTATGTTATCACCGCCCTTTGTTTACATGATGGTGAATGCTTAGAAGAATGCCCCACAGAGTGCATTGTTCCAGGTAGCCCAGTAGACGAGTATCCTTATTATTATATCGACGCCGAAGAGTGCATCGACTGTGGCGCTTGCGCCGTCGTCTGCCCTCAGGAAGCTATCTTCATGGATGACGAAGTTCCCGATGCTTATGAGGCTTATGGTGATGAATATCTCTCTATGCCCAAAGGTACACCGGGTTTCGATGAGGAATATGAAGTTGAAGATATTTATGGTGACACATTCACCCTCTACGTTCGCAAACTAGAAGAAGGCGAAACTGTAGACCTCACCGCTGCCATTGAATTCAATGACGATTTCTTTGTTGACGGGCCTGGGTACGACGCATTGGACTAACTCCTATGCCGTTTTGTTTCGCTATGAAAAGAGGAAGTCTGTAAAAAGACTTCCTCTTTTTGTTTAAGTGAGCATGTTCTGTTAGGCGATTTACCAAATCGCCCTACATGGGGAAGTAAACACTCAATGTCATTAAGGCTGGTGAATCCATTTTTTCGGGATAGTGAAGGTCTATATTTGGGACATATGTCACTATCTCCTGACCGAACGGTATTGCGTGCCGGAGGAGTGGCACTCGGTCAGGCAGCCCAAGGCTACACCAAATGGGTGTGCTGTGCATGCCCTGTGGGCAACACCGTGTGCCTTCGCGAAGACCATCGCTATCGGCGTTAACGAGAGAATTTTCCACTAACTAAATGACATTGAGTGAACACTTGCAGCTTGATTTGCGTGGATTGACCAACGCAAATCGCGCTATTTGCGGTTATTTCTCCACGGTAATTAGGCGATTTCCGTTGATTGAGAATCGCAAATCGCTTTATTTGTGTTGACTAACCAGCGGAAATCAACTACAATGGGAGCATGTATATCAACCGAGACCTCACAAAGCACATAAAAAAAGACCTATTAACTGACAATAAGGTTATCGTTCTTTACGGGCCTAGGCAAGTTGGCAAAACTACTTTGGCTAACAAACTGCTTGACGAGCTTGATTGGAAGTGTTTAAGGATCAACGCTGAACAAATGCAATATCAGGCTGTTTTATCAAGCCGGGATGTAAGGAAATTACGCGCCTTAATAGGAAATCATGACTTATTGTTCATTGACGAAGCCCAATATGTGGAGCAGGTGGGTCTAAACTTAAAACTCATTCACGATCACCTACCGCATGTTAAAGTATTGGTCACTGGTTCTTCTTCTTTTTATTTAGCTAACCGAATAAGCGAACCTCTAACAGGGCGCTCTTGGAAATACGTTTTATACCCGATTTCATACACCGAATTATCAAAGGACACGACCAACTTTGAGCTTACTGCTCAATTAGAGGAAAGATTAATTTATGGTTCTTATCCCGAAGTAATTGCTAGTGATGGATACCAACAAAAACAACGATATTTAAAAGAGCTAACGGATGCTTATCTCTTTAAAGATATTTTTACTTTTGCTAATATTAAGCACCATTCAAAAATTGGGCAGTTATTAAGATTAGTTGCTTTTCAAGTTGGTTCAGAAGTATCAATTCAAGAATTAGCGACTCAACTTAGCATCAGTCGTGCCGCGGTTAATAACTATTTGGATTTGTTAGAAAAATCGTTCATAATCTTTAGACTGTCGGGGTTTTCTAGAAATTTGCGCAAAGAAGTTTCAAAGATGGATAAGATTTTCTTTTTTGATTTGGGGGTGAGAAATACGATGATTGATAACTTTAACTTCCTTGATGCACGGCAAGATGTCGGTCAACTATGGGAGAATTTTCTAGTTACTGAGCGTTTTAAAAGGAATAGCTACACCAATCACTATTGCAGTTCTTATTTTTGGAGACTTCACTCAGGGGCAGAGCTGGATTACGTGGAGGAGTATGGGGGTAAGCCGCATGGCTATGAGTTTAAATGGGGAGCCAAGAAAGCGTCTGCTCCCCAGAGCTGGGGGAAAACGTATCCTCAGAGTATGTATCAAATCGTGAATAAGGAGAACTTTTTGTCCTTTATCACGTAGGGTCGGTAGTGGATATTACGCACCACGCAACATGTAACACGCAATACGCATCATGCCCCACGTTTCAATGCCTTTGCCCACTTCCCCAACCGCCAGCCGCCTTCCCCGGCCACGCGCAGGTCGCGCCTCTCGAAACGCCACCAGGTCAAAAGAATAAAAACCACAGATATGGCAAATAGACCAGCTAACCAAGAAAGATTAAGCTCGTGGAAAGCCTCTTGAGTCTGGTTGTAGTTGAGAGGAGAGAATTTGGCCGCAGTCTCCAAGTTTTCGTTAAGCTCGGCTAGTCCGGTGATGAAGAAACTGGCTACCAACACCAAACCAGAGGTCATGGACGCCAGGCGGCGGGAAGGCAAGAGCATGCTCAACAACAAGGCCAGCGTTCCGAAGAGCAATAATTCCGCTAGGAGTGAGAGGAAGGGCCGTGCCACTTCAATTCCACGCAAGTCCATGGTGGACCAGCTCATGGGAATCATAATGCCCAGCCAGGCGATAAACAAGACGCCCAATGTGGCAAGGATGAATGCCAGCAATCGGCCCATGAAAAGTGCCGTGCGGCTCACAGGATGAGCCATGATCAAATCTAGAGTTCCCTCTTCTTCAGCTTTTGCCACTAGGCCACTGCCCATTTGTATGGCAAAAATACCAATGATTAAGGGCATGTACGAGAAGAATTCAATGGCAAGCCATCCTTCGGGGGTGGTCATGCCGCTCAGATCACCCATGAAGGCGGAAATTTCTGGGGGATAGATTTCCAATAGCTGCTCGAAAGTTTCTTGCTGTTCAGAAAGAGAGTCAAACATAGGAACGATCAACAATCCTAATAAAGCGAGACCAATCCCCCAACCAATGATCTGGCCCCTATAACGACGGAGTGAGTGTTTGAGTTCTACGAACATATTAGGCATCCTCCTGATCTTCTTCCCGATAATATTTCAGGAAGATTTCCTCTAAAGTGTGTGAGACCGTTTTCATATCTTTTACAGGGAATTGAGCCAACGTTTTAATAAGGCCATCCATATTACCCTCTACCAGCAGGGTGGCCTGCAAGTCAGATGTGGATAAGAGATTAACGCCTGGTATATCCTCCAAGGGAGCGATCTCAATGGGCTCGAGGAAGCTAACATTGACCTGCCTCATAGCCATATCGATAAGCTGGCTGGGGGTGGATTCCTCAACGATCACCCCTTTGCGGATAATTGCCACTCGGTCCGCAATTGCCTCTACCTCGCTCAGGATATGGGAGGAGAAGAATATTGTCGTTCCATGGGCTTGGGCTTCTTTCAGCAGGGCATATACTTCTTGCTGCATCAAAGGGTCTAGGCCTGAAGTCGGTTCATCTAGTAATAGAAGTTCGGGTTGATGCATGAGGGCCTGAACGACGCCGACTTTTTGTTTGTTGCCACTGGAAAGGTTCTTGATTGTCCTAGAGGTATCAAGGTCCAGGCGTTCAATTAATTCCTTAAGATAATTCTCATCAATCTGGTTACCACGCAACTCTTTGAAATAGCGCAGAATTTGCTCAACCTTAAGGTTATCCTCCAGGTGCAATTCACCGGGGAGGTAGCTAACGCGGGACTTGACTGCCACCGGGTTGGCCTGCGGGTCAATGCCCAAAACATGGATTTTCCCCTCCTGGGGACGGATTTGGTCCAAGAGACAGCGAATGGTGGTGGTTTTCCCAGACCCATTCGGGCCTAGAAAGCCCAGAATCTCGCCGCGCTTGACGTTTAAATCCACCCCGAATAATGCTTGGACTGAGCCATACCATTTGACCAATCCTTGAATTTCGATAGCATAGTCACTCATAATTTCTTCTCCTTCATCCTATTTCAGTGTCTTCTCAATATTCTAAAGAAATGGTATTTCGGTGCAAAGTTGCACTTTGCCTAGGCGAGTTGCCAACTCACCCTACATCGTTTCCTCTTTCACATAAGTCCAGCGGAAATCGCACACTTCCCCGCCTCTGGCCAGGGTGTTGCTCCTCTCCCAGCGGATGGATGGTGGGAGGGCTTCACCGATCAGGTCATCAGTGTGGCAGAAAACGGGAACCAACTCTGGTGCGCCATAATATTCCAGAATCTGCAAATAGAAACAGCCATGGATGTCGAAGGCGACCCGGTGCTCGTCGTTGGCCAGCCACTCCACCTCCCAGCCAGCGGGAGGAAATCCTAACTTCATGATCAAATCCACCGCCCAGCGAAATATCGAAAACTGGTTGGGAAAACGCTCCAGGAGTTTTATAAACTTAAGGCTGGGTTCTACCGTCTTTTCTAGGGCGACTTCTACCTCGGCCAAAACCATTTCTTGGGAGGTTCCTTCTTCCAGAAGAGTCTGGTACAGCGCCAGGCCGGGGAGGATGCTATCTTTAAGGTGAGAGCGCAGGGCTAAATTAGCCAGGTGGGGGCGTTTCTCAAAGAGGGTTTTATACCGCGCCTGCGCTTGCGAAACCAATAAACCAGCCTCAACCGTGGCTCTTTTTTGCGCCAGCACGCGTTGAAAGTGATCGGCATGCGGCATTTCCTCAGCCTTCGAGAGCAATTTCTTCGCCGCCCAAATACCTCCTAAAGTGCCTAAGAATACGGGCCAGATAATGTTCTTGTTTTTCTTTGTCATCACTACCTCCTTTGGAAGTAATCATTCAGCCCCTGCCCTCACCTCAATCCTCTCCCACAGGGAGAGGAGGCTGTCCCCTCTCCTCGTGGGAGAGGGCTAGGGTGAGGGGAGTGAACGGTTACTCATTATTTTTCACTCTCTGCCTATACAGCTCAGGATCAACGACAGCGGCCATTTTTTCCACCTCCAGGCCGCCTCCCAGGAGTTTGTTAACCTTGTGAAGCTCGGAGATGGGATTTTCTAATAATGTGTTATAGCTGACTTCCACGTAAGCAAGATTAGATTGCTCCTCCATCCAGGCTTTGGTGCTTTGCTTATGTTTCTCGAACAACGCGGCCATTTTCTCGTCTGAGACTTTGGAGTCCTCTTGGCGGTTTTCCAACATCTTCTTCTGCGAGGCTAAAATCTCTTCCATGGCCCGGTTCATGAAAATCACCTTATAAATATACCCATCCGGGAGATGTTTGAGCAAAGCGGCAATGACCTTAACGCTCTTCCCCTGCGCGTCTGGGAGCCAGGCCACATCTCCCTCAGGGAGCTTTTTGACGCGCTCGAACTCATAATAGCCTTTGGGGTTATCGTCATCTGCTTCCCGGATTTCATCCGTTAGCGGGGGAATCCCGGCAGCTTCTAACATCTTCATCATCATGGACGTCCCCGAGCGGGGAAGCCCCGAAACCACGATGACGGGAGTAGACTTTCGCGAAAAAAGTTTTTTAAACATAGGCTTTATATCAGACCAAATCACACGCCTCAGGCGGCATCCAATGGGCGTCCTTGTTATCCCATTTCACGTTACAACCAATGGGATTCGTGACCGGAACCGTGATCTCCACCCCGGCCAAGTGTTCGCCCAGGGCGTTCTCTAGATCGTTGACCGTCATTTTCGACGTCTCGCGGGGATTGTCCACTCCGCGACCGGTGTAAATGAGCCGGCGGTCTTCATCGAAGACAAAGAAATGGGGTGTCCTTAAGGCCCCATACTGGCGAGCGACATCCTGCGCTTCGTCGTGCAGGTACACCCAAGGAAAATTATGAGTTTCCATGCGCTTAACCATGTTCTCGAAGCTGTCTTCTTCATAAGTGTTGGCGCTGTTGGAGTTAATGCCCACGAACTTGACGCCCAGTGAGGCAAAGCGATTGGCCGTTTGGCGCGTCACCTCATCTGATCCAATCACAAAGGGGCAATGGTTACAGGTGAAAAAGATCACCAAAATTCTATCTTCGAAATCAAACATTTGGTAAGTTTTTCCATCGGTGGCGGGCAACTTGAAATTTGGCGCTCGTTCTCCAATTTGTAGTGTAAAAGACATCATCGTCTCCTTATTCTTTTTCGACAAATATTTGGGCGGTCACGCTCGCTCCCAGAACTACCTCTTTCTCTTGACCTTCCACTTGGAGGTGGAGATTGTGGTCATAAGGGGAGTAATCTAAGACTGATAGTTTGACGCCCGGCTTAAGGCCATATTTTTCTAAGTAACGGAACAAACCGGGATCTTCATCCCATATGGAGTGCATAATTCCGCTTTCCCCGGGGCGCAAGTCATGCAAGCACACCAGGTTTTGGTGGGGCATTTCTAAATCTTTGCTGGGGATGGGGGAGCCGTACAGGCCGCGGGTAGGTTCTCCCAACACTTCGGCCACCCGCTCTCCAAAATATTCTGAGATGGCGTGTTCTAGGCGGTTGGCCTCGGTGTGGACTTTGTCCCAAGAATAGCCCAGGATTTCGTGCAGGAACAGTTCCAGCAAACGGTAGTGCCGAAGTACTTGTAAGGCAACCTGCTCACCTTCGGAGGTGAGGGTCACGCCGTGATATTTTTGGTAGTCCACCAGGGGAGGGGATTCTGAAGCAAGGCGTTGGATCATATCCGTCACCGAAGCTGGCGTGACCCGCAATTTCTCGGCAATTTGCCCCGTTTCTGCCCGGCCGCCATCCACGGTCAGAAGGTAAATCGTTTTTAAGTAGTCTTTATGGGTGCCTGAGTACGCCGCGCTCATTTTAGTCATCCAGAAAATATATTTTAGCCTAATCTAAAATAATCTTATATGAAGCCTAAATTCTTGTCAAGCCTACAAACCACATCATCCAGGGAAAACGCATTTGGAAACATGGGTCCAGTAAAATTCATCCGGGGGAAGTGGCTTTCCCCCTCAAGCGTGATCAATAAGCCGTTTTCCATACCAAATACCCAATAGCTAATACCCAATAGCTAATATCCCCCCTACAACACCCGCTCATAAAGCGCCTTATACTGCGGAATAATATTCCGATAATCAAAAAGCTCCACCGCGCGTTGGCGGGCCGCTTTGGAAAACCTCTTACAAGAGGAACAGTCATCCAGAATTTCAAGGGCGTATTCCGCCATTTTCTTCGTGTCTCCTACCGGGGCCAGGAAGCCGGTCACACCGTGCTCCACCACCTCTGGCAAGCCCCCCACATCACTGGCAATGACCGGGACACCGCTGGCCATAGCTTCCAGAGCTACCAAGCCAAAGCTTTCCGTCTCGCTGGGTAGCAGCAATAAATTCGCATCCTCGAGAATAGGCGCTACGCTATTGACAACGCCCACAAACTCAACTCGGTCACGAATTCCTAGTTCTTCAGCCAATTGACAAGCCGTACTCGTCTCAGGCCCATCCCCCACCATAACCAAACGGGCCTCTTTTTTTTCTAAAAAGGCGGCAAAGGTTCTAATGACATCTTGCACCCGTTTTATAGGGCGAAAATTGGAAATGTGCATCAGTGTATACTCTTCAGGGCATTCATCTTCCGGCAGGCACTGGTGAATAGAAGCTCCATGTCGGCCCGGGTCAATGAAATTATAAATAATGTCAATCTCCTTCTCCACCGGAAATGCGCGGTACGTTTCTTCTTTTAGAAACTTAGAGACAGCCGTTACCCCATCACTATTTTCAATGGTCATGGTCGTTATCGAGCGGAAAGAGGGATTTCGACCTACCAAAGTGATATCGGTTCCATGCAGCGTGGTGACAACCTTCATATCCAACTCTGGCACAATCTGTTTGGCGAGCAGAGCCGCGGCCGCAAAGGGGATGGCGTAATGCACGTGCAAAATCTGAAGCTCTTTCATACGAGCGACCTCGGCCATCTTGGAAGCTAAGGCCAACGTATAAGGGAATTTCTTGAGAAGAGGATAACTAACAATTTCCACCTCATGAAAGCTGACGCGCGGCGTGGGTTCATTCAATCGCAGCGGAGTCGAATAACTGATAAAAGACACCTCATTCCCTTCTTCAGCGAGATGCTTTCCCAATTCTGTGGCCACGACACCGCTCCCCCCGTGATGGGGATAACAAGTAATACCAATACGCATTGAACTCTCCTTTGAGATACTCTTTAAAGTACTTGATGTGTGAGTGTCTCCTGACCGAACACCCAATCCATTTCAAAAAGTCGAAAACTTAACGTCCAAGGGATTTTTCACTTCCATTTTACCCTTAATGAGAAAGCCCTCTCCATATTTCTTGCCAATCTTCGACCCATAATACCCCATGCGATGCCGAATGCCCCAATTATACTCCCGTGAAGTCAAGCGCGTTTTCTTGTAGAAATTATCCTCAGGCTTGAACTGGGTAGAATAGGCATAAATGGCCTCCATTTTGCGTTCAAATTGTTCTGTAATATCGAC
Source organism: Chloroflexota bacterium (assembly GCA_018263575.1). Classification (GTDB taxonomy): domain Bacteria; phylum Chloroflexota; class Anaerolineae; order Anaerolineales; family UBA11858; genus B10-G9. The sequence continues at coordinate 24,267 of JAANWX010000077.1, forward strand.
AATGAAGGTGGGGTCGAATTCGTACCAACTCATATAATAGAGAATTTTGGGAGGGCGGTAGCTTTCCTGTCCCGTTTCGTAGCGGGTCAGGCCGGCCAAAAAGGTGCCTTCATAGGCTATCTCGCTGGCATGATAATGGTCAGGATGCCGGTCATCGTAATAAGGGATGAAAACCAAGCGGGGGCGGTACTTGCGGACGACTTCAACCACTCGATTTTTCGACTCCTTGCTGGTGTGCAAGTTGGCATCTTCGAGACCCAAATTTTCACGTGCTACAGCGCCAATGATTTCAGCCGCTTTAGCCGCCTCCTTCTCACGAGTTTCGACCGTGCCGCGCGTCCCCATCTCACCCCGTACCATGTCCACCATGGCGACGGAGTATCCCGCGTCGACTAATTTTATCAGCGTTCCCCCACACGTAATTTCAATATCGTCCGGGTGGGCGCCAAAGGCCATAACATCAACGTTTGTCATAGGTTGTCTCCAAGGTAATAACATGATGTGAAAAATCATCCATTGCCCCGGTAGAGGAGATGGCGTCCAAAAACCCCATCCCATAGCGGTTGAGAAAATGGGGCAGCGGCAATACCCGTTCCTGGGGACGGTCGCGGGGCAGGAGGGTGTTGCGCAATTGCCGCAGCTCACCTCGCGAAAATCCCAACTGGCTCAGGCGAGCTTTTCGTGCTCCTTCTTCCAGGTTCTCAATTCCCCGCAGGGCGTTAGAGAGGCCGTATTTCCAGGCCTTGCCCAAATTGGGGTCAATCTCCTCAACATAGGGCCGCAAGGGAGCGAAAGCCTCCTCCAATTCCTTACGCGCTGTCTTAAACCTTTCTCCCGCTTCGGCTTCCGGAATCAGCTCGTTGAAGATGGCCTCAGAGTCAAATTCTCCGCTCAAAATACTGGCCGGGCTGGTTTGATATTTTGCCATGCGCCCCGCCTCGCGCTCGGAAACCACGCTGTACGTTTGGCGAGGATAATAAAGCGGCTGCGGCAGATTGAAGAATTCGTAGAGAGGTTTGAGCATGGCGTGGTAGGAAGTTTCTCCAGGGCCGAGAACGCTGGCGATGATGGGGAGGAGAGAATCGGCCAGGAGGGGACGCAGGGCCACATCGGTGGAGAGCTGCTGGGGGGAGAGGTCTCCCGCTGGGGGATGGCCGTTCCCGCCCCGCGCACGGTTGCCTCCGGCCTCCACCCGCACCCGGCGGCCGGCCTCCCCAAATGTGTAGAGTCTCCCCGCGCGGTCAGCGTCCAGGGCGGGAGCGTAGCCATCCTCCGCCAACTGACCGGCTACCTGGCCCAACCGGCGACCAATCTCCCCCCTTCCACGCAAAACAGATTGAAAGAAATCCGCCGCGAGAGGGCGCAGGAGGCGCGGCTCCACAATCACCAGGCCGCTATCAGCGAAAAGCCGCGCCCAGAAACGCGCCAGCCAGTGGCTATAATTTTTTTCCGGTTGTGGGGCGAATAAGGTTTTAATTTCCGGGAGATTCGGTCCTGCGGGAGAGAGTTTCTGAAAATAATCCTCATAAGCGCGTTGGATATTTTCAGTGATAGGCATACGCTCGATGGGTTGTCCGGCCCCATCCCATCCAAATTTAACCTCGCCAACCTCGCCGTCGGGTTTGAAGAAGTAAGCGTGGTTTATCTCGTCAAAGTCGTGGTCTTCGCTGGCCAACCAAAAGATAGGGATAACGCGCTTCCCCAATGTGCTTTGGAGATGCTCCGCCAGGCGGATGGTGGTGATAATTTTATAAGCAACGTAAACCGGGCCGCCTAAAAACCCGGCCTGTTGTCCGCCAATCACGCAAAACGTGGCGGGGTCGGCCAGGGCGCGGGCATTTTCCATGGCGCGGGAACCTGATCCCAGTTGGGCGTTATAGTCGCCCAGTATGCGGGCCAGTTCTTGGCGCGGGTAGGGGTGATGTTTTCGGCCCTCGAAGGCGGCGGGAAAATCTAAGGGGCCATGGGTGAAATATTTTGCCGCGTTCCCTGTGCCGGAGAGATAGTCTAAGTAAAGCTTCCTGTCTGCCAGGGCTGGCATGTTTTTGGGATCGATTTTTATTGTCATAATTTTGTAAGTGTTCACCACCCCAAAGAGATAGACTTCAAAAGTCTTCCAAATAGAGCTTGGTGGACCCATAAGTTCAAAACCGCTTATGAAACTTCTCTTAAAACATCCTCTGAGACTTTTGAAGTTTGCTCTAGGGGAAGGGGCTGAACTCCTTATACCAGAAATTCTTTACGGATGAGACAAGATTTCTACTGAAAATCATGAACTTTAACGCAGAGACGGGGAGAAGCAAAGACGCAGGGTTTTTATTTTTGTTGGGTCTTTAGGAATTCACGGGGTTCTGCATTAGTCTCTGCTCTGAGGGGATTGCCAAATCCCCGTATGTGGTGGTGTGGTGCATTCGCTACCCAGATATGGTTTGGATTTGGCAATCCATACCGAGCACCCCGTGAAATCCCAAAGAGCCTTTTTGTTTTTTCTCTGCGCCTCTGCTTCCCTGCGGCTCTGCGTTGAATCTTGTCGGTTTGAGGCGAAGCTTCGTTAGATGGTTACATAATTTTTTCAAAATTCGCTGTGGCCGCTCGGTGGGACACCTTCGCTATCCCCTATTTCCGTGGCCGCTCAGTGGCGAGTTAGCAACTCGCCTTACATGCGATTGCCTTTCTCACCCGCCAGGATCAACCGCTCGCTCTGGGGAGTGAACTTTTCCCCATCCAACGCGCCGTAGCAGCGGATGTTGGTGAAGTTGGCCTTTTGGAATCGCGCCGCCATCTCTGGCGAGGAGTAAAGGCGCACTGATTCGTGAAAACGGCTTTGTCCTTCCTCGGTGGTGACGGTGGTCGTTTTTTCGACGCGGCGACAATCCTCCGTCAGGCAGCGCACGTTTTTGACGTGCCCGGCGGGGATGTTTTTTTCATCGCGGGGGACAAGGTTGGCGATCACCCGCTCCTGGTTGAGGTAGTCCAACAAAAAAACTCCCCCCGGGCGCAGGGCGCGGTGGGCGGCGGTCAATACGGCCTGATTATCCTCATCAGCCTCGAAATACCCGAAGGAGGTAAAAAAGGAAAGGATCCCGGCAAAGTGATTCTGATAAGGGATGGAACGCATGTCGGCCCGAACGAGGGCGACCGAACTGGGTGACTTCGTATTTGATTCAACAAGACGTTGGCGGGTCACTTGCAGTAACTCATCCGAAAGGTCTAGGCCAACCAAATCTTGAAAACCCATCTCCCGCAGGACAAGGAGATGCCGGCCTGCCCCGCAGCAGAGGTCTAGCAAAGGTTCCTCTTTGGCGAGGGAGAGTGTGTCAACAGCGGCCCGGACATTGGCACGGGCTTCGGCTAGATCTCGGTGGGCGTATAGCTTTAGGTAATCACGCCCAAAACTTTCTTCATACCAGGCCATTAGGCAATCCCATGTTCCTTTTTGTAGGCAGCCCAGTTCTTCTTGAGGTGCACAAAGGCCTCGAAGTCGGGCTGAATGAGAAATGGATTGCTCTCGCGTTCGTGGGCAATGGTGGATTGAGGTGCGGTTCCGTAGTCGTGGCCGGGGAAGACGCGGGTCTCGTCGGGCAGGGCAAGGAGCTTTTCGTGCAGGGAGTGGTATTCAGCCTTGGCCCCATCTCCCAGGTCGGTGCCGCCCACCTTGCCCACAAAGAGAGTGTCACCCGTAAAAACGGCATCGCCAACCACGAGGCAGATTGCATCTGGTGTGTGGCCCGGGGTGTGGAGGACGGTGACAGCCAGATTCCCCAGCGGGAAGCGTGCGCCATCCTCAACGGTGAGGCCCGTTTCCGGGTCAAGATCGCCCAGCAGCAGGGGCGGCTTCTCTACCAGCTTCTGAATGGTGGCGTTGCCGTTGGTGTGGTCATAGTGGTTGTGGGTGTTGAAAATATACTCGATTTCATACCCTTCCTCACGGGCAAAGTTGACGATGCTTTCAGGCGAGAAAGCGGGGTCTATGACGGCGGCTTTAGCGGTCTCTTCGTCAGCGACCAGGTAGCCAAAATTGCGGTCCCCGCCTACGCGAAATTGTTTTATGAACATAATTCCTCCAAAATAAAGCCACTCTCGTGGCTTAGTACAAACGCCGAATTTCCAATCGGCGTAACTTCTCAATATTCCGGGGAAATGTAGGTCGAAATGGTATTTCGGTGCAAAGTTGCACTTTGCCTTGGCGATTTACCAAATCGCCCTACATTAGCCCCCTATTTTTTGAGATGATACAAATTGGCCATATAAAAACAGCGTGCTAAGGTGAGTCAGCACGCTGTTGGTTGTTGAAAAAGGTCTCGTGCTTACCCTACTGGGAGGGGGTCGTCGTCCATTTCGGCGAGAGTCTCCAGGTCTAACTCTTCAGCTTTTTTGAGGATGATTTCATCTTCTTCCTCTTCATCTTCGCTGATTTCGGCGTCGACAAGTACGGTGTCGCCCATCTTGAAGTCGCCAGCGAGGATAGCGTCCGAGAGTTGGTTTTCGATATTTTGCTGTATAGCGCGGCGGAGGGGGCGGGCGCCCATCTCTGGGTTATAGCCCAACTCGGCCAAAAGGTCCACGCCTTCCGGGGTGATATCGAGGGCCATGCCTTTGGATTGTATGCGTTCGCGCACTTTATCCAATTCCAGGTAAACGATTTTTCGAATCTCTTCCTGGCTTAGGGTGTGGAAAACGATCATGGAATCAAGCCGGTTGACAAATTCAGGGCGGAAACTTCCCTTGAGTGAGTCAAGGAGGCTTTTGCGCATAGTCTTGTAGTCGCGCTCAGCGGTGGTCTCATCATCTTGGACAAGCTTGAAGCCCAGGGTGGTTTTTTGTTTGATAAGCTCAGCCCCAATATTGGAGGTCATGATGACAATGGCATTCCGGAAGTCAACGGTGCGACCTCGAGAATCTGTGATATGACCTTCCTCCATGATTTGGAGAAGCATATTGTGCACTTCGGGGTGGGCCTTTTCGATTTCGTCAAAGACAACGATGGAGTAAGGTCGGCGGCGGATAGCTTCGGTGAGTTGCCCGGCATCGTCGTAGCCGATGTATCCAGGGGGCGCTCCCACCAGGCGGCTCACTGTGTGGCGCTCTGTGAATTCCGACATGTCGAGTTGGATGAGGGACTCTTCACTATTGAAGAGGAATTTTGCCAAGGCTTTGGTGAGTTCAGTTTTACCAACACCGGTAGGCCCAAGGAATATGTAGGAACCAACTGGCCGCTTGGGGTCTTTTAGACCCGCTCTTGCGCGGCGAACAGCCTCGGAGATGGTCTCAACAGCTTCGTCTTGCCCTACGATGTAATTGTGCAGTTCCTCTTCCATGGTCAAGAGGCGATCGGTCTCTTCTTGCTCAAGTTCAGTTGTGGGAACGCCTGTCCACATTGAAACCACTTCGGCGATGTCTTCATGGGAGACGGTGGGGCTGCTGTCACGATCCCAAGCCAGCTTGATCTCTTTTAGTTCATCTGTGAGATCAGCTTCTTGGTTTTCAAGGTTATCAATCGCCGTGTTGTTTTCTTCTTCCAGAGCGGCTTTGAGTTCTTTTCTGATTTTGCGAAGTTTGCCAACAACTTCTTTGGCCGTTTCTCCGATGGGGTTCTTGTACATGCGAACCCGGGAGGCGGCTTCATCCATAAGGTCTATGGCTTTATCAGGCAAGTAGCGATCCGAAACATAGCGTGCCGAGAGGCGAGTAGCGGATTCTAAGGCTTCGTCGTTGATGTTTAATTGGTGATGTTCTTCGTAAGGAGGGCGAATGCCCCGTAAGATGTCGATAGTTTCTTCTTCTGTGGGTTCTTCGACCGTGATGGGTTGGAAGCGCCGTTCTAGGGCGGCGTCGCTTTCGATGTGTTTGCGGTACTCGTCCATGGTGGTCGCGCCCACTACCTGAAGCTCACCCCGCGCCAGGGCGGGTTTGAGGATGTTGGCGGCATCCATTGACGAGCCGGCAGACCCGGCCCCCACCAACATGTGAACCTCATCAATGAAGAGAATGGATTCAATGGTTTTCAATTCAGCGATAATGCGTTTGAGACGCTCTTCGAATTGACCCCGGTACATGGTCCCCGCGACCAATGAGCCCAAGTCTAATTGGAGGACTTTTTGCCCCAACAGGGGAGCAGGGACTTCGCCATCCGTAATGCGCTGGGTGAGGCCTTCGACGATGGCCGTTTTGCCAACCCCTGGTTCGCCAATCAGGGCGGGATTGTTTTTGGTGCGGCGAGCCAATATTTGAATGACGCGCTCAATTTCTGTTTGGCGTCCGACAACAGGGTCTAGCTTGTCTTCTTCCGCCATTTCGGTCAGGTTGATAACGAGCTGGTCGACCATGGGGGTCTTGGATTTGGACTTTTTTGAGCGTTTGGAAGCCCGGGCACGCTCTTTCTTTCGTTGGCGTGATTCTTGGACTTCTTGGATGACGCGCAGGGTTTGTCTGCGGACTTGTTTGGGCGTGATCCCAAATTCCTCTAAGACTTCTACAGCAAACCCTTTATCGTATTCCATGAGGGCCAGCAAAATGTGTTCAACGCCAATGTAGTGATGTTTTAATTTCCGTGCCTCTTGAACCGCTAATTCCAAAACGCGCTGTGTCCCAGCGGAAAGCGCCAGTGCCTTTCCGACAAATTCTCCGTATCCTTTGATGTCTTCGATGACGACCAGGACATTTTGAATATCCAGGCCCAATTCTCGTAAGACTTTCCCCGCGATGCCCCCCTTATCACGTATTAACCCCAATAAAAGGTGTTCGGTGCCGATTTGGGCATGGCGCATTTGTTCTGCTTCTTTATGCGCTATACTCAAAACGCGCCGAGCACGTTGGGTAAATCGTTCCATGTTAGCCAAGGTGAACCTCCTGTGATAAGCCTGAAAATGCTCCGGCTTGTGTTGTAGTGATAGGTTTTTAATTTTTCTGGTAATAAGTGCCAGCGTAGGTGTTTCTTACCATGCACTTTGATTCTACCAAAAATAATTTTGTTTATCGTTGAGAATACGTTTTTTAATAAATATATAATGGAGGAATTTAAAGCAAAAAGCGCACCTTGGTAAGGTGCGCTTGGGAAGTATTAGTTTTCTTGTGTTTCTTCCGGCGGTTCTTCGTCTTCGGATTGGTCTTCTTCGTCAGGGTCCTTGTCAGGGGCCTCGTCCGGGGGGGATTCTTCAGGCTCGGGCGGTGTCTCCTCGTCGGGAGCGGGGGATTGGTCACTTTCGGGAGAGGTTTCCTCGTCCTGCGCGGGGAGATCTTCCGGTGTTGGAGATCTTTCCTCGGCGGGCGATTCGTCCCCCTCTGGGGCGGAATCTTCCGGCGGGGCGGGAGTCTCTTCCCCCTCGGGCGATGTTTCTTCAGGGGGTGAGTCTTCAACTTCTGGGGATGGTTCCTCCCCTTCCCCCTCTTCTTCCGCTTCGATTTCAGCCTGAAGGGCTTGGAGGTCTTGAGATGCGTAGCGGGGGTCATCCACTTTGGCCAGGCTAAGCCCTATTTGATGTTTTTTGTTGTTAATTTTGATGACGCGCAGGGTCAGGGTGTCCCCAGTGCTGACGATTTCTTTGGGGTGACCGATGCGGCGCTGGCTGAGTTCTGAGATGTGGATGAGGCCTTCGATGTCGGTGTTTTCGAGGCGGGCAAAGGCGCCAAAATTTGTCAGGTTGGTGATTGTGCCCTGCACCAGTCCGCCCTCAGAAAAGGCTTGCATTTCATCCAGCCAGGGATCGGGTTGGAGGGCACGCAAGGAGAGGCCTATGCGGCGCTCTTCTTTGTCGATGTTGATGATTTTGACGTCAACTTTTTGGCCTTTTTTGACGACTTTGCCGGGATGGTCAATGTGATCCCAGGAAAGTTCAGAGATATGTACCAGGCCATCGATGCCCTGAATGTTGACGAAGGCTCCAAAGTTGGCGATGCTGCTGACGTATCCGGAAACGGTGCTGCCGACTTCGAGCTCTTCCAGGAGTTTGTCTTTGATGGCTTCGCGGGTTTCGCCGATGGCGTCACGCTCAGAGAGCACCAGTCGTCTGCGGTCGCGTTTGACTTCCATGACCTGGAGTTCGATTTTCTCGCCAACCAGGTGACCCCATCGGTCTTCGGGCGTGGGGCCTTGTTTTTCGCGGAAGACGCTGATGAGCGACCCGGGGACGAAGCCGCGCAGGTTTCCAAGGGGGACGAGCAGGCCGCCTTTGTTGAAGCCTTCGATGACGGTTTCTATGCTTTCTTTGCTCTCTAGAAGTTCGGCCATCTTTTCCCAGTCTTGTTCTTCTTTGGCTCGGGTATAAGATAGGACGACGTTGCCATTGGTGTCTTCGGGGTTGAGGACATAGACGGGGATTTCATCTCCCACTTGGAAGGCTTCTTTGTCTTCTTCAGCAATGTCTTCGAACTCATTTCCGGCGATGATGCCATCTGATTTTGCTTGGACGTCGACCAATATGCTATGGGGCAGGATAGAGGTTATGACGCCGGTGCGGAGGTCGCCTTTTTGCGGGAGGTCACCCAGGCCCAGGCCTTCTTGGGCTAAAAGGGTTTCCATGTCCATGGCTTCTTCTGGGGCGGGGGAGGGGGCTGGGGGGGCAGTTGGCGTTTGCCCGTTGGGGGTTTTCTTCTCTTCTTCCATGTAGTTTACACACTCCAAGAATAAAATATTAACACTTACATTATACAGTGCATGGTTTGAGTTGGCAACCTTTGGAGAGAAAGTTCTCCGTGTTTTTTTGGATACGGAAGGCGCGGAAGGCAGGGAGGTTGTTTTGCGCCAGAAACAGTCTTGACGTATTGACATAACGTAAATACAATGACTGTATGAATTTCGAATGGGATGAGCGAAAAAACAAAGAGAATATTCGTAAACACGGCATTGATTTTTCTGATGCTACAGAAGTCTTCAATCATCCCATGCTTGTTCAATTGGACACTCGCCAGGACTACGGTGAAGAACGATGGATTGGTATCGGCGTAATCTATGGTCGGATGATTGTTGTTGTATTTACAGATAGAAATGAAGGCGAGACAATTCGAATCATCTCAATAAGAAAGGCTCTAAAACATGAACGGAAACGATACGAAGAAAACATCTCATACTGATTGGGAAAGAGTTGATGCAATGTCTGATGAGGATATTGATACGAGCGATATTCCACCATTGGAGGAGGAATTTTTCGCCAATGCTGAAATTCGTTTGCCGAAAAAGAAAGTTCCCATCACAATGCGCGTTGATCCTGATGTATTAGCCTGGTTCAAATCATTTGGTAAAGGGTATCAAACGCGGATGAATGCGGTTTTGCGCACATACATGGATGCCTATAGTAAGCGCACGCCATCTCCATGACATGAAATGAGGGGAGCGCAAACGACTGATGACTTGCGTCATCAAATTCAAAAGGGGGAAAAGATGGTTGCGGTGTGTGGGCGGTTTCCCCTCACCCCCGGCCCCTCTCCCAGAGGTAGAGGGGAGACAGACTCCCTCTCCCTATGGGACGCTTTGCGTACGGTGTACAGCCCGCAGGCTGTGCCTTGGCAAGGGTTGGGATGAGGGCGGTCGGGCATGCCAAGATGAGTGTTCTAACGCACACTTTCTCTTTCTAACCTTTGGACATCGCCCTGAAAAGGGTATAATACCCCCTGTATCATCTGCCGCCTCTGTATCCTCTGTATCCTTTGGCTCCTTTGCCCCTGTTATATTCTTTGCCCCCTCTGCACCTTTTGTACTCTCAAAAAAACATGACAACCATTTACCCATTTACAGCCATCGTCGGCCAAGAACGCATGAAACGAGCCTTAGTGCTCAACGCCGTCAACCCGCGCATTGGCGGGGTCCTCATCCGTGGTGAGCGGGGGACGGCAAAATCGACCGCCGCACGCGCTTTAGCCGCTCTCTTGCCGGAAGTGAAAACCTTCAGCGATTGCCGCTTTGGATGCGACCCCCACAGCCCCACCACCTGGTGCACGGAATGTAAAGAACGCTCCGAAAACGGCGATGAACGCGACCCCAAAATGCTCCCCACACCCTTTGTGAACTTGCCCGTTTCTGCCACCGAAGACCGCGTTGTGGGCACATTAGATATTGAAAAAGCCATCCAAAAAGGCGAGCGCCACTTTGAACCCGGCGTGCTGGCCTCCGCCAACCGGGGACTGCTCTACATTGATGAGGTCAACCTCCTCGATGACCACGTGGTAGACCTCCTCCTCGATTCCGCCGCCATGGGGATGAACATCGTCGAGCGCGAGGGCATTTCCTTTAGCCATCCCGCCCGCTTCATCCTGGTGGGGACAATGAATCCAGAAGAGGGGGATTTGCGCCCCCAGCTCTTGGACCGTTTTGCCCTGGCAGTCAACATTCGGGGGATTCGGGAGATTCGGGAGCGGGTCTTGATCATGGAGCGCAACCTGGCCTTCGAAGCCGACCCTGAAGCTTTCCGGGAGGGGTGGCTGACTCAGGAGCGGGAACTTTCCCAGCGGGTCAAGCAAGCCCGCGAATTATTGCCAGAGGTGAAATACACCAGCCGCGATTTGGTCTCCATCGCCGCCTTGAGCGCATCCCTGAACGTGGACGGGCACCGCTCCGATCTGGTCATCCTCAAAACAGCCCGGGCCCATGCCGCCTTCGAAGGGCGTGAGATTATCACTAAGCGCGACATCACCCTGGCCGCCGAATTGGCCTATCCCCACCGCCTCAAGCGCGGCCCCTTCCAACAAGCCGAAGTCAGCGCCACGGAGCTCCAAGAACGCATCGAACAACTTCAGGGCGCGACGACAGAACCTGCTTCAGGAGAAGATAGCGAGAAGGAGAGTCAGGAAACTTCCTCTGAGCCTGGCGAAAAAAAGCAAGCGGGTAAAAAAAAACAGTAGTTAGCTCCGTACAAGAGGGTCAATCCCCCTCCGCCGACGCGGAATCCGTTCCGCAGGAAGTCTTCGAAAGTGGTTATGCCAATTGGTGGGAGGGCGGCGAGCAGGTCGATATTGGCAAGACCTTTGACCCGCGCCACCTGGACACACCCCTGGACAAATTATCCCGGCGGGACAGCGGACGCCGCTCCCGGACGCGCACAGAACGAAAACGCGGTCGGTATATTCAATCTCGCCCCGCCAATGGGAAAACGAGCGATATCGCCTTCGACGCCACTTTGCGGGCTGCCGCTCCTCACCAGAAAGAACGGGAAGAGCAGCGTGAAGAAGTCGCTTTTGCCATCCAGCCCCAAGATTTGCAACGTAAGGTGCGCGTCAAATATACGGCAAATCTGATCTTATTCGTGGTAGACGCTTCCTGGTCAATGGCCGTGGCGGAGCGCATGAGCGCCACCAAAGGGGCCATCCTCTCCCTGCTGACAGACGCCTACCAGCGCCGGGATCGGGTGGGATTGATCGTTTTCCAGAAAGATCGCGCCACGCTGGTTCTTCCCCCCACCAACTCCACCCAACTGGCCCAACGCGCCCTGGCCGATATCCCCGTGGGCGGGAAGACTCCCCTCTCGACTGGGTTATCGCTCGCCTACGAGGTGATCGCCAAGGAGCTAATCGCCCGCCCGGACGTCGTCCCCCTCCTGATCATTCTCACCGATGGGGCTGGCAACGTGGCCATGACCGACATGCCGCCCCAAAAAGAAGCCCAAGAAATCGCCCTAAAAATCAACCAAGACGATATCCCCAGCGTGGTGATCAACATGGAATCCTCCGAATTCGACCAAGGCCTGGCCAAAGAACTTGCCGAGCATCTGGACGCCAAATACTACTCCCTGGAAGACCTGCGCGCAGAGCAGTTGTATAGGACGGTGAGCCAGGAGTTGGGGAACTAGGAACCAGTAGATCAGGGAACAGGGAGCAGTAGATCAGGAACCAGGGAATTGGGGAACAGTAAATCGGGTATCAGGGAGCAGTAGAGCAGGAATCGGGATACTGGCCTAAAACGTGCTTACCCATTACTCAATGTCATTAAGTTTAGCTCGGTTGTAGACCTGACAGGTTTCCCGACGCGACATTTTTAACTCGATTCGGTGCAACCAAGAGCATATTTCTGTCTAAAAGTGTGCTCTAAAACCTGTCAGGTCTGGGCCAAAAACCTTAACTAAATGACATTGACCCATCACTCTGTCACTCATCACTTATTATTCATCACTCATTACTCATCACGTTTCACTTCTCCACTCGACCATTTAGACCAACTAGACCCATCAGACCAATCAGACCAATCAGACCAATTAGACCACTCATGATCCCACTCTCTCTCCAAATCTCCGGCTTTTTATCCTACAAAGATCCCGTCGAAATTGACTTTACCTCCTTTGATCTGGCCTGCATCGCTGGGCAAAACGGGGCGGGAAAGTCTTCTATCCTGGACGCCATGACCTGGGCCTTATTCGGGCGGGCACGCAAACACGACGAGTCGGTCATCAATATCCAATCCGATACGGCGGAGGTTAGTTTTACCTTTCAATACGAAGGCAACGTGTACCGCGTTTTTCGCGTCAATCCGCGCGGGGACACCAAATTGGTCGAGTTCCACATCCGCCAAGAATCCTCCCCGGATGCTGATCCCCTCTGGAAACCGCTCTCAGAGCGCACCCTGCGGGCCACGGACGCTAGAATCGAGGAAGTTCTCCGCCTAGATTATGAGACCTTCATCAACGCGGCCTTCTTTTTACAGGGCGAAGCGGATCAGTTCACGCAACAAAACCCCAGTGACCGAAAGCGCATTCTCTCTCAAGTTTTGGGGTTGGGCGTATGGGAGACGTATCGCAAACGGGCCTACCAACGCCGGAAGACCGTGGAAACGAAAATTGATAAGCTCGACGGGCGTTTGTCAGAAATCCGCCAAGAACTGGCCGAAGAAGAAGAGCGTAAAAAACATCTCCAAAAATTAGAAGCTGACTTAAAAAAAGCCATCCAGGCCCGCCAAACTCAGGAAAAAAACCTGGAACACATCCGCGCCATACAAGCCTTGCTCGAGGATCGCCACAAGCAACTTAAGAATCTCTCTCTGCAAATAGAAAAAAACGAAAATGCTATTCAGCAATTCCAAGAGCGGCTCGACACGCGGGAAGGGGAGAAAGAAGAACTCCTCCACATCCTCGAGAAGGGGAAAGAAATCCGGGCCGCTCATAAAGAATGGGAGCAGGCCAAGAAGGAGTTGGAAAAATGGGACGAAATTGCCAATCAATTCCGGGAGCACGAGCGACAACGCGAAGAACCGCGCACCATCATCGCCTCTGAAAAAGCCCGCTTGGAGCAAGAGTTGGTCTCCTTGCGGGAACAAGAGGAAAAGCTGCAAGAGGCTCTCGCTGAAACCTCCCCGCTGGAGGAGACTCTTGCCAAACTAAAAAAAGACATTACAGAAACAGAACAAGCCCTTACCCACCGGGACGAGAAGAAGGCCAAATTAGAGGAGGCACGCCAAAAACTGGCCGAGGCCCAGGCTGAGAATCCGCGCCTCAAAAGCGAGATGGAGGAGCTGCGAGAACGCATCGACAAATTAGAGGTCGCCGAAGGGGCCGATTGTCCCTTGTGCGGCCAAGAACTTTCCCCAGATGAGCGAGAAGCCCTCATAGCCAGACTCAACGAAGAAGGCACCGAAATGGGCGATCTCTACCGCGCCAATCAGGCCTTGTTATCCGAAGCGGACGAATTGGTGAAAGGCCTCCAATTAGAAATTATGGAACTGAGCTCAGCGGAAGACAAGCTGCGGGAGCAAGTTCGAGAAAAAGATAAAACCTCCCAACGTTTGGAGCAAATTAGCGCCCAACAGAAAGCGTGGAAAGAGGAATCCGCCGGGCGCCTGGCAGAAATCCAGCAGACGCTCGAAGAGAAAACCTATGCCCCCCAGGCGCGGGCCGAACTGGCCAAAATCGACGCCAAACTCAAGGAAATTGGCTACGACGCCGCCCAACACGACCAACTCCGCGCTGCGGTCAACGAGGGCGCGGCCGTCCAAGAAGAGTTGCAAAGCTTAGAAAAAGCGGGAGCGGCCCTCAAACCCCTCGAGCGCGAAATCCTGGAATTGAAGGCCGACTTGACCGAGCGGGAAAAAGAACTTGCCCAATACCAAACTGAGAAAGAAAAGCTTGCCCAAGCCATAGCCCAAGAGAAAGCTGACGCTCCCGATGCCAAGGAAGCGCAAAGAGAGCTGTTATCATTGAAAGAGGATGAAAATATCCTCCAACGCGAGGTCGGCGCGGCCCAGCAAAAAGTGAACATCCTCGCCACCCAAAAAGAGCGCCGCCAGGAGCTGGAAAACAGCCGTGAAGGGCTGACACACAAAGTAGGCCAGCTCAAAGAGCTAGAGCGTGCCTTCGGAAAAAAAGGCGTCCCCGCCTTGCTCATCGAGCAATCCCTTCCCCAAATCGAAGCCCATGCTAATCAAGTTTTAGAGCGCCTGAGCGGCGGGGCCATGTCGGTGAACTTCCTCACCCAGCGAGAATACAAGGACAGCCGCCGGGACGACCTCAAAGAAACCCTGGATATTCAAATTCGTGACCAAGCTGGCGTGCGCGACTACGAAATGTACTCCGGCGGAGAAGCCTTTCGCATCAACTTTGCCATTCGCCTGGCGCTCTCCCACGTCCTTGCCCAACGGGCCGGCGCGCGCTTACAGACCCTGGTCATTGACGAGGGCTTTGGCAGCCAGGACGCCATGGGTCGCCAAAGATTATTAGAGGCCATCAACCTCATCCGGGGCGATTTTAAAAAAATACTGGTCATCACCCACATTGACGCCCTCAAAGACGCCTTCGCCACCCAACTTTACGTGGAAAAAACGCCCAGTGGGTCGCGCGTAAACCTGATTCAATAAAACAGCAGTCTTAATCTGGGGGAAGATGACCACCACTCCCCGCGTGAGCGTGGCGCTGGCCGTGACCCCCACCCTCGCCGCGACGGTTTCCCCGGGTTCGGCCTACTTCCATTTGTTCACCGCTCATCCTTCCCCCCCGGAACAAATACACAGTATCCAATATCCCCATATCTAAGATCCCCGTTTCCCCCCTCTACAAATTCCCAAGATTACTGTAAAATAACCACCAACGTATCTTTTCAATATTCTGGGGAACGATTCTGTAGCCGGGGTTTCTACGCCAAGGGCGCACACCGTGACCCCGCAAAAGCGAGATTTGGTACCCCTTCGGGTACACCAAATGGGTGTGCTCGCTTTGCGTACCACCGGTATGCATGCCCTGTGGGCAACACCGTGTGGCTGTGCGAAAA
>JAANWX010000078.1 GCA_018263575.1 Chloroflexota bacterium
ATTACCTGGAGACCTGCGGTCAGGACTAGATGGCTGGTCAGGATGCCGAAGGCATGCTACGCAACACAGCCATATCTCGGTTCATGAGGACATAATTCTATAAAGATACTTTTGCATACCTACTTAGTTTTTAAAGGAGTTGACAATGGGTCAAGAAATCCGTTTATTCAAAAGCGAAGAACGCAAGAGCCGCGCCGAGGTTAGCGAATTTTTACGCCAGATTGCTGGCAAGCTTGCCGAGGGGACAATCATCTTGCGCCAAGGACAAGAAGAACTCGTTCTGGAGATTCCCACCAACCTGGTCTTGGAGGTTCAGGTAGAGGATGAGGAAAAAGGCTCCAAAGGCATCCAGCACAGCCTTGAGTTGGAAATCAAGTGGTACGACAACGGCGACCAGGGTGGGGCTTTGGAATTAGGCTAAGAAGGGATAGTGTAGCCTGCCATGGCACTTCATTGTGGTCGATGAACGTGAACGGCTCAATGCCATTATGGACGTGCATCCCTATTCTAAGATGTTGGCCCAAGCCCCGCTGGCCATCGTCGTCTGTGGTGAGATCACCATCTCGGACCGCTACTGGCAGCAGGATTGTGCCGCCGCTACACAGAACATCCTCCTCACAGCCCGAGCCCTGGAGCTGGGGAGCGTGTGGTTGGGTGTCTACCCCAAAGAGGCACGCACGAAGGCGATAACCAAAATCTTCAACTTGCCAAAAAACATTCGCCCCCTGTGCGTCATCGCCGTGGGACATCCGGCACAGGAGAAAGGCCGCGTCGAGCGTTACGAAACTTCCAAGGTGCACCGCAATCAATGGTAAAAGGTTCGTAAGCATTCACCTCCCCAGCGGTATAGACTTCAAAAGTCTTCAACACAACGTCTTTGCGCTTAATAGTTCGGAATCCCTCGTGAAAACTTCTCTAAAAGCACTCTCTGAGACTTTTGAAGTTTGTCCTGAGGGAAGGGGCTGAACTATCCTTTGGAGCTGGAATATATTTCCTCCAAATGAAATCGCCCTGTTAATCCCCGCGTTTTCTGTTGACTTTTGCATAGCATTCAGTATAATCAAGCCATACGCTAAAGATTACCACGGAGACAAGTACGCCCGCCCTCGTTCGAGAGAGTTGCCGGTTGGTGCGAGGCAATACGAGCGGCGCGAGGAAATCCCCTCCGTCGTCCGGTTTCTTACCAGACAATCGCTCCCGCAGGGATGGCGGCCATAACAAGATAGGGCTTGGCCATCGTAAGGGAGACGGGACCGCCCGTTATCGCGAGGCCAACAAGACCGTACCCACGGTGAATGCAGGTGGTACCACGAAAACCCCCTCGTCCTGCTAAGAGAGGGGGTTTGTTGTATTTTATCCCGCAAGTCTGCAAGTCCCCGGCACTTAGTACAAAGTGCCGGGGACTTGCGAAGACCAAAGGACCATAAGATTAGTTTTCGGAGGTACTACCCATGCTAGACATTCAATTATTTCGTGATGACCCACAAAAAATCCGCGAGGGGCTGCGGAGACGGGGGATGGAAACAGCTCCCGTAGAGAAAGTAATCAGCTTAGACGCCCAACGCCGGGAGCTGCTCCAAGAGGTGGAGTCGCTGCGCGCGGAACGCAATACTGGCTCTAAGGAAATTGGACGCGCTAAAGACCCTACAGAGCGCCAGGAGAAAATAGAGGCCATGCGGGCCATTGGTAAGCGCATTGATGCTTTAGATGAGGAATTGAGCGGCGTAGACCTAGCCCTAGACACGCTCTTGGCCACCTTGCCCAACCTCCCAGACCAAGATGTTCCTCTGGGCGCGGATGAATCCGAAAACGTGATCATCAAGACCGTGGGCGAGATTCCCAGCTACGATTTCGAGCCCAAGCCCCACTGGGATTTAGGGCCCGAGCTGGGGCTGATCGACTTCGAGCGGGGAGTCAAGTTGACCGGTTCCCGTTTTTACGTCCTCAACGGGGCGGGAGCGCGGTTGCAGCGCGCGCTAATCGCCTGGATGCTGGATCTCCATACCCGCCAGGGATACAGCGAACGCTATTTGCCCTTTGTGGTCAAAGAAGAAACCGTCTTCGCCTCCGGGCAATTGCCCAAGTTCGAGGGCAACCTCTACCGCGACCACGAAGATGACCTGTGGCTCGTTCCCACCGCTGAGGTGCCTCTCACCAGCCTGCACCGGGACGAAATTCTCACCAAAGATGACCTCCCCCGTGCCTACACTGCCTACACAGCCTGTTTCCGCCGCGAGAAAATGAGCGCGGGACGGGACGTGCGGGGCATCAAGCGCGGACATCAATTTGATAAAGTGGAGATGTACGTCTTCTGCCAGCCCGAAGAATCGGAGGCCTTTTTCCAAAAGATGATGGCTGACGCCGAGCAAGTTTGTGCCGAGCTGGGGTTGCCGTATCGCGTCAATCAACTTTGCACAGGCGACCTGGGTTTCGCGGCCGCTATTACCTACGACATCGAAGTATGGGCTGCGGGCTGCCAGGAGTGGCTGGAAGTTTCCTCAGTTTCTAATGTGAGAGATTTCCAGGCCCGCCGCGCCGCGGTCCGCTACCGCCCTGAGGAGGGGAAGGGCACCCGCTATGTCCACACCCTGAACGGCTCCGGCCTGGGCCTGCCGCGCACGCTCATCGCCATCCTCGAGAATTACCAGCAGGCGGATGGCTCGGTGGTGGTTCCGGAGGTTCTCCGTCCCTGGATGGGAGGACAGGCTGTAATCAGTGAGCAGTGAACAGTTTTCAGTGAAACAAGGGATAACGAGGGTTTTACGGTGTTGCCTCCGGCACGCACTAGCCTATGGGCTGTACACCGTAGAGCGAGCCCACGGGCTAGTGCCATGGGCACGCCTACGGCGCAACCGAGCGGTTCGGTGAGACACCTTCACCATCATCGGTGGAGACACCTTCACCATCATCGGTGGGGACACCAACACGATCGCCGCGTTTCCATGCCACTTGCCCCCTGCTACTTGCCACATTCAACAAGGAGTAACCATGCCGCAATGGCTAGAAGTATCATTTAACGTCTTCATTCTCCTAGTAATGCTGGGTGGGTTATTATTGAGTCTATTGCCCATCGTCCCCGGCGCGCTGATCATTTGGTTGGCAGCCCTGGTGTACGGTTTGGTGGCCGGGTTTGGAACGTTGGGCGCGTGGCTCTTTGTCTTTCTCACCCTTCTTGCCATTGCCGCCATGCTGATAGACAATGTCCTCATGGGTACTAAGGCCCGCCAGGCGGGCGCAAGTTGGTACGCGATTGCCTTGGCCGTTCTCGCCGGTCTGATTGGCTCTTTTGTCTTTCCCCCTTTGGGCGGGTTAATCGCCGCGCCCATTGCCCTTTACCTGGTTGAGTTTGCCCGTTCGAAAGCCGCCGACCAGGCCTGGGAAATTACCAAGGGGTTGTTGACGGGTTGGGGACTCTCGGCCCTGGCACGTTTTGGGATTGCGCTGGTGATGATCATGGCCTGGGGGATTTGGGCCTACACAGGGTAAACGTGTAACTGCCGGGGGAGGGAATGGTCACTGAACAAAGAATGGCCAACTCCGGGTTTAACCGGTTGCTACGGCGGGAAGATGCTGGGACCCTGCAGATTGTCCCCGCGCGGGAAGTGGGTCACGGTATCCCCCAAAAAAGGTGACAGTCACTATTAAGAGCGACTGCCACCTTTTTCTGGTTAAAGCAGGTTCTCAAAAACGTTTTCCACGTCTTTGTCGCCGCGCCCCGAAAGGTTGATGACTACAACCTGGTCGGGGTTTTGGTATTTACCGTGCGCCTGGAAGAGATAGGCCACCGCGTGAGCAGTTTCCAGGGCGGGGATGATGCCCTCGAGACGGGAGAGGTTGAGGAGGGCGTCGACGGCTTCTTTATCCGTAGCCTCGCCCAGCGTGAGACGCCCGTTTTCTTTGAGCATGCTCAAAATTGGACTGATGCCGGGATAATCCAAACCGGAGGCGGCGCTATACGATTCTTTGATGTTGCCTTCGTCATCTTGGAGCACCAAAGTTTTGTAGCCGTGAATGGTATCTGCTTTTCCTGTGCCAAGGGCGAGGCCATGCTTGCCGGTTTCCGCACCAAGCCCGGCAGGTTCGACGCTGACCAGTTCCACATTCTCGTCGGGGATGAAGGCCGTGAACGCGCCCAGGGCATTGCTTCCGCCGCCCGCGCAGGCAATGACAGCCTGGGGGAGTTTGCCTTCTTTGGCTAGGATTTGTTCTTTGATCTCTTCGCCGATGATTTGTTGGAAATCACGCACCATGGTGGGATAAGGGTGGGGTCCTACGGCGGAGCCTAAGAGGTAGTAGGAATTTACGCTGTCCTGCGCGTAGTTAACGAGGGCTACGTCCACGGCGTCCTTGAGCGTTCCCTGCCCATCGGAGACAGGGACAACCCGCGCGCCGAGGGATTTCATACGATAGACGTTGGGTTTTTGGGCATTGATGTCTCGCACGCCCATGTAAATGTCGCAATCCATGTTGAGGTAGGCGGCAATGGTGGCGGTGGCGACTCCGTGCTGCCCGGCTCCGGTTTCAGCGATGAGTTTTTTCTTGCCCAAGGCTTTGGCCACCAATCCTTGCCCAATGACATTGTTGATTTTATGCGCGCCGGTGTGGTTTAGGTCTTCACGCTTGAGGTAGATTTTGGCGCCACCAAGCTCAGCGGTCAGCCTTTCGGCAAAGTAGAGCAGGCTGGGGCGTCCGGCATAGTTTTTATAAAGTTCTTTTAGTTCTTCCTGAAAGGCTTGTGAAGCTTTGAGTTCAGCGTATTTTTCGGCCAGTTCGTTCAGGATAGCGGCCAATCCCTCGGGGAGGTAGGTGCCGCCAAATTTTCCAAATGTCCCGTTCAATTTTGTGTTCATGGTTTTCGTTCCTTTTTTGGTTGGTTAGTTAGTTAGTTAGTTAGTTGGTTAGTTAGTTGGGCGGGTAGTCAGTTCTACCCCAATATTTTGGACAGACACGGATTTGATTATTTTTTCTTCATAGCACCAGACCTCCTTTGGGTAGGGAATTAAAAAAGCCTTCTCACGTCTCAGGGACGAGAGAAGGCTTCCGTGGTGCCACCCTGGTTAAGCTGCGTTGTGCGTATACCTTCCTTGCTTAAAGAAAAAACCCGTTGTGATGCAACGGGTTGGTTGTCTTCTAAGCCCTCGAAGGCCAGCTTCACTTTTTAGCAGTCTTGCAATTTCAAGTTTGCGTCAACTACTTTACCATGGTAACGGTGGTACTTCCGGCGCAACTACTTGCTGATTGTGTACAGCGTTCATATTGCAATTCCGAGACCCATTCAATGCCAGCTTGCACGCGAGGTTTCCACCAATCTCTCGCTCTCTATAGCGCCGTTCTGACACCTACTCCTTCTCTTCGCTATTTTTCGTTTATTTAATTGGGTACTTTATATCATGTTAACCGATTTTGCGTCAAGGGAAGTGGGGGGCACCTCCCTCAAATTCGACATCTTTTCGTCGCATTTGGGGGAGGCTGGGTGGGGGCACGGGTTTCCAACAACCTTTGAGTGCTCCCGTCTTAGTGGTCTGATTGGTCGGAGTGGTCTTAGGGGTCTGATTGGTCCCCCCCAATCCACTCACTTAAAAAGATACGACATAAGCTTGTCCTGAATACGAGGATTGCGCAGCCGACGCAAGGCTTGGGCCTCAATTTGGCGAATGCGTTCTCGCGTGACACCCATCTTTTGCCCGACCTCATTAAGGGTCAGACGCTCGCAGTTCAGGCCATAGCGCATTTCTAGTATGCGCATTTCGCGCGGGGGAAGTTCAGCGAGCGCTTCTTGAATGTGTTCATTAAATAGGGAGCTAGAGGCTTCTTCCTCAGGTGAAACACTCTCATTATCGGGGATAAAATCACCTAATTGCGCATCGTCCTCTTTTCCGGTCGGCATTTCCAGGGAAAGAGGCCGCCGTGCATGCTTCATCATATTATGCACATCTTCCGGAGAGACATCTAGGGCCTCGGCAAGTTCAACCCGGGAAGGATCACGGTTTAAATTTTGCTTGAGTTGGTTTTGCATGCGAAACATCTTGTTGATTTTATCGCCCATGTGAACGGGGACGCGAATTGTCCGGCCCTGATCTGCGATTGCCCGCGAGATAGCTTGGCGAATCCACCAGGTGGCGTACGTGCTGAACTTATGACCTCGGGAACGTTCGAATTTGAGCGCGGCACGCATCATGCCCACATTCCCTTCTTGGATCAGATCAAGAAACGAGACCCCACGGCCCACATATTTTTTAGCGATACTGATCACTAGCCTCGTGTTGGCCTTCATCAGATGTTCGAAAGCAGCATCGCCATCATTCACGATTTCAATAAGCTCTTGCCATTCTTCTTGATCACTGTATTCTTCTTCTGCTATTTTTTTCTGTGCCTCGCGCCCATCATTGATGCGCTGCGTGAGATCTTGTTCTTCCTCCCTCGTCAGGAGAGGAACTTTCCCGGCCTCTTTAATATAAAGCCCTACGGAGTCTTTTGTGCTGATATTAGCAATTGTGTCTTCCTCTTCGTACGCCAACTCGCCATTTCCTGAATCAAGTTCTGGGTCCTCTTCCAGGGATAATTCTTCTACTTCTTCCTCGTCTTCTACATAAGGAATATCCGCGCTGAGGAGCGCAGCAAATGCTTTTTCTAATTGATCGACATCTTTTTCAGCCTCCGGATATAAATCCGAAATATCGTCCATGGTAACATACCCATTCTCTTGACCTAATTGAAGCAAGTGAGCAATAGGATAATTATCGTTGCGTTTTCCATCAATTCTTTCCTTTTTATTCATATGCCTCCATTTCAGTTCACCAAAAACCATCCAACTTATGCGTTGGATGGTCACCAAAATCAATACGTATATATATCATAACATAAATTTCATCGAGGAAAACCTTGTTTTTGAATACAAGAGAGTTGCATATTAGTTTTTCGACCCATCTCACCTGACTCTTATGAGCATATCCTGATATAATTCCAGCTATCTTTGGCGGGTAGGGAAACCCGCCCTACGTTGGAACGGAATGGTTCACTTACTTGGAGGAGCTATGTTCAAAGAATTCAAAGAGTTCGCTTTACGAGGCAACGTGCTCGATATGGCCATTGGCATCATTATTGGCGGGGCTTTCGGGACGATCATCAAATCTCTGGTCAATGATGTGATTATGCCGCCCATTGGCCTCGTCCTGGGCGGGGTGGATTTTGATAACCTATACGCAATTATTAAGACAGGCACACCTTCCGCCCCATACGCCTCCCTGGCCGATGCCCAAGCCGCTGGAGCAGTCACCATCAACTACGGCGTTTTCATTAATTCCGTGGTGAGTTTTTTAATTGTGGCCTTTGTCATGTTCCTCCTCGTGCGGGGCATGAACAAGCTTCAGCGCAAAGAGGAAGAAGCGCCTGCTGAGCCGACCACCAAGGAATGCCCCCACTGCTGCACGACCATCCCCATCGGGGCCGCACGCTGCCCACACTGTACGTCAGACTTATCATAAGAAACCACAAAACCCTAAATTATGCCAAAAGCACCCGTCCGCGACCGCGTCAACCCCGCAGAAATCGATACCACCCCCAAACGCCGTCCCCCCTGGATTCGCGTCCAACTGGAGAGGGGAAAAAATTACTCGGAGACCAAAGACCTGGTCCACGCCAAGGCCCTGCATACGGTGTGCCAGGAGGCCATGTGCCCCAACCAGGGGGAATGTTGGGGGAGCGGCACGGCAACCTTCATGATTCTGGGGGATGTGTGTACCCGGGCCTGCAAGTTTTGCGACGTCAAACACGGTCGACCACAGTCCCTGGATTGGGACGAGCCGGAACGGGTGGCCCAAGCCGTGCGGGAGATGGGCCTGGAGCACGCCGTGATCACCAGCGTCAACCGGGACGAGCGGCCAGACGGGGGCGCACCCATCTTCGCCCACCTCATCCGCCGGATTCGTGACCTTCAACCAGGGTGCACCGTGGAGGTCTTGATCCCCGATTTTCAAGGCAGCCTCGAGGCGCTCAAAATGGTCATGGACGCCCGACCGGATGTCCTGAACCACAACGTGGAAACTGTCCCCCAACTCTTCGAGGACGTTCAGACGCAGAGCAAATACGCCTACTCGCGGGCCACTTTGGTCAACGCCAAAAAACTCGCCCCAGGGGTGCTCACCAAATCGGGTTTGATGGTCGGCCTGGGAGAAACCACGCCCCAAATCAAAAACACCATGCGCGACCTCCGGGCCTGGGAGGTGGACATCCTGACCATCGGCCAATACCTCCAGCCCAGCCGCAGACATTACCCCATCATGCGCTACTATCGCCCCGAAGAATTTTCCGCGTTGAAAGAATATGGGTTAGAGATTGGTTTCAAGTGGGTAGAAAGCGCTCCGCTGGTGAGGTCGTCTTATCGAGCGGGGGAGAGTGTCAAGGAGTTGCGGCGGGAAAATGGAAGTTAGACCACAAGTCCCCGGCACTTTGCACGAAGTGCCCTATGTGTGGAACAGAGAGGACGTTTGTATACAAAAGACCTCCGAGATCATTGCAATGAAGAATCCCGGAGGTCTACCCCCCTAATCTATGTAGCTTATCTTGTTTATAGTCGGATTTATTTCACTAGGGTTTTCTGAAGTTCCTCTAATTTCCAAGCCACACTATCATCCAACACATAGTCGCCAACCTGAACCACCACTCCCCCCAATATCTCTGGCTGAACTTGGTAGGACAAGTTAAAGTCCTCACCCAAACGTTTAGCGAGTTCCCGCTGGATGGTTTTTTGCTCCTCCTCGGTAAGGGGGACAGCACTGGTAACAGTTACCAAGACATCTTTGGGCAATGATTCTGGGTCTAAATCTTGCGGCAAAATATCAAATTGTCCTTCTTCGATATTACTGAAAAACGAGGCCATCAATTCGCGGTGCTGTTCTTCATTTATTGTCGTGCTGACAATTTTTCGAGTAGCTATGCTGACCATGGCAGCAATATTATCCCGGGCTTCGCCAAGTATACGATTGCGACTTTCTTTGGCCTGCTCACGAGCTTCTTCTATTATTGATTCAGCTCGCCGTTCTCCCTTTTCTTCTGCCTCCATTTTTAACTCAGTAGATTCCTGACGAGCTTTCGCAAGCATTTGTTGTGCCTTCTGGTTGGCAACTTCCAAAACACGTTCTTTTTCAGCCTGAATGCTAGCACGAGTTTCTTCGATAGCCTCAATTTCGGCTTTTTCTTTCTTTCTTCTTGCAAGGGTCTCATCCAAATTTTTCATTATCGGTTTCCAGAGGAGAAAACGCAGGGCAACAAAAAGAATGAGAAAATTAACAATTTGCCCTAGCAAGAATATCGGATTAATGCCTAACGTACTAAATGCTTCACTCAAGGTGTATAACTCCTTATTGACATCCTATCTTCAACATATGTTGCTCTCAGTTACCTCCCCTCACTGGGAACTGTTCCACATAAACGGTAACTTTAGTTTTTGGTATTCTCATTCATTACATACCAGGAACAGGAACAAACTTGATTGCCAGGGACACAACTAAGGCATAAATAGCAATCGCCTCTGCTAATGCAGCAATTAAAATCATGCTGGTCATAATGCCATCGCTGGCTTCGGGATTACGTCCGATAGCTTCCATCGCTTTACTTCCGATCCATCCAATAGCAAAAGCGGGGGCGATTGCACCAAGCATAATTGTAAATGCGGTAGTAACCTGTGTAACTTGCCCATAATCTTCTGGCCACATAGAAAAGCCTCCTTGTAAAGATTTTGACTTAATAAATACGTGTATAAAAAAAACGAATCTTGCTGGTTTGGTCTAATGGTGAGCGGTCGTCGCTACAGAGAAAAAAACCAAGGTAAGCATAGAAAAAACAAGTCCTTGAATAAGGCCAATAAATATTTCCAGTCCCAAGAAAACGATAGGGAAAACAAAGACAAACAAATAGCTAACAACAAATATCAAGACTTCTCCAGCGAAAATATTTCCAAAGAGACGGAAGGAGAAAGGGAGCACCTTTAGAAATTCCAAAATAATTTCGAGAAGACCGACAATTCCATTAACCACCGCTTCTATTCCGCGCGCAAACTTAGAAACCCCCTTTTGTATGCCACTTTTATCAGAATAATCCGGCTCTTTTGAAGTAGCCCTGAAGTTCAGATATTTCCGAGAATATGATGCTCCTAAATACTTGAATCCAAAGTATTGGGACGCACCTACAGACACGATGGCTAGGGCTAACGTGGTACTTAAATGAGAGTTGGCCGATCGAAAAAAGGGCACTAAAACCTCTTCTTGGTGATGTTCAACCCACACACCCACAGAACCAAAGCCCGGCAAGATGCCACACCAATTGGATATGGTAATAAACAAGAAAAATGTAGTCACCAAGGGGAAGAAGTCACGTGCGTGTTTTCCTCCTACTTTTTTGACAAACCCAAACACACCTTCGGCTACCAGCTCTACAGCTATCTGAAGTTTTGTTAACTCATTTTTATCGCTAGCACGTTTGTATCCAATGCCTATCGTGATCAGAATGGCCATGGTTAACCATGTCGAAGGAAGTGTGTTGGGAATGCTAGGAGGGTGCCCATCGTGCTCGCCAAAGATAGGTGTCAAAAAGTGAAGTGGAATATTCTCAGCTGCTAGTGATATTTCCGGTAAAAATGACTTTGGTAATACACCAGTGCCAGGCAAAATCCCAACGACAAATAGGGTAACAACTCCTGACAATATCCCAAACAGCGCCAATTTTTTCAAGATTGCTCTTAAATCCATATCAGAATTTTTCCTCTTCTCGTTCTTCCATTCTTTCTCTACGGTTTTTCACTACTTTTTTTACCCATTGAAATAATATAA
Organism: Chloroflexota bacterium; assembly: GCA_018263575.1. Classification (GTDB taxonomy): domain Bacteria; phylum Chloroflexota; class Anaerolineae; order Anaerolineales; family UBA11858; genus B10-G9. Next base: position 10,827 of record JAANWX010000078.1, read on the forward strand.
AGGGACCTACCGAAGCTCCAATCAAGGTCATCACCAGAGTTATCCAAGGAAGGGTTCCAAATTTCAAGTCAAGCCAATAGCCTAAAGCTACCCCACCTAGTACAGGAAACGCCACCATAAGGCCTCCCTGAGTGCTTATGGCTAAGCCCCAAATCGCTCCTCGCCATCGAATTTGTTGGGGTGTTTCTTTTTCTTCACTCACACCCTTACTCCCATAAGATCAAAAAAATACTCAAGAAAGCCGACAACCACTGTATTTTACATGGTAGTTAATAATCTGTCAACACAAGTCTAAAACCAGTTCTGGGGTAATCACAATTGAAGAAAATGCCCCTAAAAACTGAGCGTATTTCACTGGATTCTAGTGATAAAGCTTCCTTGGAGCGCCTTGGTATGATGTGTTTCATGTTTTTTACCCCTTCCATTCTCCTTCAAAACTCCTGACTTTCTTCCTTGTTGACATATCATCTCTCTTCATGTAAAATTCTCCAACTAGCTTGTTCCTCTTTAACCGAGCATCATACATTTAGGAGATATACATGGATTTTGAACTTTACTCGATTGTGTTCATTGTTACCGCCGGAGCCATTGGTCTTGTCATGATCGGATGGATCTATTTTTGGCTGAACAGGCAAGATGCTGGCACAGATAAGATGAAGGAATTTGCGCATTATATCCAACTTGGAGCTAACGCCTTCCTACGGCGTGAGTTCATTACCATCGTTCCTTTTATTGTCGTCCTGGCTATTGTCCTCTTATTAGCTATGCCAGAACATAACTGGCAAACAGCTTTAGGTTTCATCACCGGGGCTGCCTTTTCCCTCTTGGCAATTTTCATTGGGATGAACGCAGCCACTCGTGCTAATGTGCGCACAACCAATGCCGCTAGAAGCTCAGTCGGGAAAGCCTTAACCATTGCCTTTCGAGGTGGTTCTGTCATGGGTCTTTCGATTGTAACCTTCAATATGTTTGGCATCCTACTCCTCATGTGGATCTTCGGGATCAATATAAACAATCCGAGTGGCATTAACATGCTGGCGGGGTTTGGCTTTGGGGCCAGCCTTTCAGCACTTTTTGCGCAGTTGGGCGGGGGTATCTACACGAAAGCAGCCGACATTGGGGCCGATTTGGTCGGCAAAGTCGAAGAAGGTGTCCCCGAAGATGATCCCCGTAACGCAGCGGTGATTGCTGACTTGGTAGGAGACAACGTAGGGGACTGTGCCGGACGTGGCGCCGATCTTTTCGAATCCGGTGCCGACAACGTAATTACTACAATGATCGTTGCTGCATCGCCTATCTTCTTCGCCAAGTACGGCTGGACCGGTGTTCTGTTCCCCCTCATAGCAAGAGCAATTGGTATCCTGGCCACGATAATTGGCATCTTTATCGTCCAGGGCCGGGACGACAGATCGCCCATTCATTCAGTCAACCTTGGATTCTTTACTACTGCTGTAACCTGTCTGATCCTCTTCTACATCACCGCCCGTTGGCTGATGGAAGATGTGGGTCTCTTCTGGGCTCAAGTATTGGGAATGGTAGGTGCTGTTGCTGTCGTGATCGTCGTTCAATACTATACTGGCTATCATGGGAAACCGGTGCGAGAGACTGCCCGCTACGCTCAAAGCGGAGCAGCAGTAGGAATCTTACAAGGATTCGCCTACGGCCTCGAGAGTACCGTGTGGGCTAAGTACATCCTTGGGATTATCATACTCCTCTCCTACTTTATAGGGGGGGGTGGGATAATGGGTATTTATTACATCGCTGCCGCAACGATGGGTATCAAAGAGATGAAGGGCATCATCATGGCTGGTGACACTTTTGGACCCATTGCGGATAATGCCGCCGGAATCAGCGAGATGTCGGGTCTTGGTGAGAAGACGCGTGCGGCTGGCGACGCACTTGATGCGGTGGGCAACGTGACAAAGGCTTTGGCCAAAGGATATGCTATGAGTGCGGCGACAATGGGTAGCATGGTTATCCTCTTTGCCTATCTTTTCGAGGTTGCACGTTTGAGAGGTCTTGAACTGACTAGTATCGATGACTTTATGGTCAATCTAGTCAACCCACCAAATGTGGCAGGCTTGTTCGCTGGAGTTGCAATGCCGTATCTCTTTTCGGCGCAGACTCTACGGGCGGTCAACAAAGGCGCGCATCAAGTAATCGAAGAGGTGCGACGTCAATTTCGCGAGATACCGAATTTATTAATAGGCCAAGCTACACCGGACTATGCCCGTTGCGTTGACCTCACGACCAAGAATGCACTACAAAAGATGATAACCCCAACTATTGTCTCCATGATCATCCCAATCATTGTGGGGTTCACGCTGGGGCCTTGGGCCTTGGCGGCTTATCTCATAGGAGTAAAAGCATCATCAGCGGCTCTATCAAAGGCGATGTTCAACACTGGGGGCACCCTTGATAATGCCAAAAAATTAATCGAAGCGGGAGCATTTGGTGGCAAGGGATCAAAAGCCCATGCAGCAGCTGTAGCTGGCGATACTTTTGGAGATCCCTTAAAGGACACGGCAGGACCATCCTTACATATCTTGGTCAAATTACAAAATATCATGTCGATTACTCTGCTGCCGCTGTATATAAAATATGGATTAAACTTGTTTCAATAAAAAATGATCACTCATTTTTCAATCTATGTATCAATTGGATAACAACCAAGAATCACAGAAAAGCTCCTGAAACTCAATCAGGAGCTTTTTTTCAAATACAATTTGAACGAAATTTTGAAGAATACAACTCTCTCATAAGGTATGCAAGAATTCAAGCGATTTTTCTACCAACTGGAAGAATGGCTGGGCATATAGGCCGAGGACTAAAACAAGGACACAATTCACCACCAAAGCAATTTTAAGCGCCAGAGAGGGTTTAATATGGGTTTCCTCATTACTATATGACTCGAAGAACATATAACGCGCCACGTTTAAATAGTAGAAAGCGCTGATAACGGTAGTCACAATAGCCACAATGACAAGAGCATAGAACTCAGCCCGGATAGCCGCCCCAAAGATAAAAAATTTCCCAATGAATCCACCAGTACCTGGTATCCCAACCAAAGAAAACAAAAAAACGATCATTGTACTAGCCAAAACAGGTGAACGCTGCATAAGCCCGGCATAATCCTCAATTTTATTGGACCCGGTCGCCCGCTCAAAGGCAATCACTGCGGAAAAGGCTCCTAAGTTAGCGAAGAGATAGACCAGCAAATAAAACATCACGCCGCTGATGCCATCAAAGACACTCCCAGATTGCCAAAGATCCCAAGAGGCCACACCTATGAGCATATAACCGGCCTGGGCGATACTAGAATAAGCCAACATACGTTTGATATTCTTCTGACTGATAGCGACCAAATTTCCCAAGGTCATAGTCATCATGGAGAGGGCTGATAACAAAGCCATCCAGTCTGTGTGAAATCCAGGTAAAGCAACCAACAAGACGCGCATCAAAACAGCGAACCCGGCCGCTTTGGGACCGACGGATAAGAATGCAGTCACTGGTGTTGGTGCTCCCTCATAGGCATCAGGCGACCACTGGTGGAAAGGCACGGCCGCGATCTTGAATCCAAAGCCAACCAGGAGGAGAACGATGGCCGGGAAAATCACCCACTGCAGGGAGGCCTCCGCCCCTGCCAGCGCACCAGCCACAGAGCTCAGGTTCGTTGAACCCGTTGTCCCATAAAGAAGCGACATCCCGTAAAGCATCGCCGCCGAGGCCATCGCGCCGTACAGGAAGTATTTCACAGCCGCCTCGCTGGACTTGGGGTCGTCCCGCAGGTAACCGGTCAAAATATAGGAAGTAATACTCAGCAACTCGAAGGCCACATAGATCATAATCAGGTCGGTCGCTGCAGCCACGAGAGTAATAGAGATACTGGCAAGAAGCAAAAGGCTATAAAATTCCGCCAGATAAGGCGTACAATCCCGGATATAGCCCAGGGAGGAGATAATAACCACGCCCGCAACCAGAGCGGCAAAAAACTGGAAAAAGAGCGCAAAAGAATCGATGGCTAACATTCCCCCCAAAAACGGCTCCGTGGGAAGAGCAGCGCCCATCGCGAGATAGAGGGCCGCCGCCAGGGAGGCCAAAGCGCCCCCTAAAGCCAGGTAGGGCAGCCATTTTTTCTTGTTACTTCCCACCAGGTCAATCCCAAAAACGAGCACCGCGGCCAGAAAGAGGATGAGTTGCGGGAGGAGAAATAATAAAGTTTGCACGTTGATAGCCTCTCTTTATTGGCTGTTAATTGCTAAGCAACACCGTGGAAACGCCATTGAGTAAGCCCACGACAACAGTGGGGTACAAGCCGACGAGCACCATCAAAATGACCAGAGGCCACATGGTGACTTTCTCGAAGGTGGCCATATCGGTCAATTCAGCGTGGTGAGTAGCCTCATCCCATTTATCTTGATCGAATTCACCCAAGAATATATGCTGGATAATCTTCCAAAGGATGTAGGCTGCCGTGAAGACAATCCCCACCACACCAATCATGGCGAAGACAGGTAAGACACCGAAAGTTCCCCGGAAAACGAAGAACTCGCTCCAGAACCCAGCTAAACCTGGCAACCCCAAGGAGGCAAAGCCAGTAACCATCATAATGCCATAATAATAAGGCACCTTGTTGCCAAGTCCGCCGTAGTCTTTTAGCATTCTTGTGTGCGCACGATCATAAATCATACCCACTAAGAAAAACAACCCACCAGTGATAATTCCGTGCGTGAATAGCTGTAAAGAGGCCCCATTAAGAGCGAGGATGGCGCTAGACACAGCATCTTCTCCACCGTTTAAGGCGGAGCCTGCCACGGCCGCGCTAATCCCTAAAGTGACATAGCCCATATGACTGACCGAGGAATAAGCGATAAGCCTCTTGAGGTCCCATTGCGCCATACAAACCAGCGCTCCGTAGACAATGCTGATCACGGCCAGGATGGGGATGATGGGTACATTGTAGGAGTAAAAGGCGAAGGGTTTGGGGAAGAGGGGCAAAACGATGCGGATCAACCCGTAAGCGCCCAACTTTAACAAGACCCCGGCCAGGATGACACTGCCTGTGGTGGGAGCTTCAGTATGAGCATCTGGAAGCCAGGTGTGGAAGGGAAAAACAGGCACCTTGATAGCGAAGGCTATAAAGAAAGCCCAAAAAGCGGCGGCTGCCATAGCAAAGTTTTCAGCAAAAGGTTGCGCCGCAGCGGCCTCTAAGATATTGAAAGTGCCCGTCGTTAGATAAACGGCGATGATGGCCAATAGCATGGCCACACTACCTGTCAGGGTGTACAAGAAAAATTTAATTGAGGCATATATGCGATTCTTACCACCCCAAACACCAATGAGTAAATACATAGGTACGAGGCCAATCTCCCAAAAGACATAGAAAAAAATGAAGTCCAGGGAAACAAAAACACCGCTCATACCCACCTGCAATAGCAAGAAGAGGAAATAGTACTCCTTGACGCGCTTCTCGATAGTGTAGATAGAGTAATAGTAACAGAGTGTGGAAAGAAGAGCTGTTAGAACCAACATAATCGCACTAAGCCCATCCACGCCCATGCGATAATAAATATTCGCACTGGGAATCCAAGAATACACCTCTTGGAACTGCATCTCACCTGGATTTTCCCGGACAATAGCATAAATATAAAGAGACAAGCCCAAGGGAACCAAACTGAGAATGGTTGAGGTCCATCGAATCCAATTCTTTTTGTCCTTTGGTAGGAAAAAAACGATCAAAGACCCTAAAAGAGGAATAAAAGTAATTGCGCTTAAAACTGGAAAATTCATTGTTCAACTCCTTTTTGACATCTTTGTGGTCTAGTAGACTAAATACAGCCCTAATAGAGCCAGAATAGTTACTAAAACCACTAATAAATAGTTTTGGACTTTGCCTGTCTGGATAGGACGTAATATCTTAACACCAATCCATCCAGTCACTTCAGCAATTCTGTTGACAATACCATCGATAACTTTGTTATCCGTCAACCCACTGAAGAATGAGAGTAAGACTCCCCCCCTTCCGGTAGAGTTGACAATACCATCTAAAACCTTATTGTCCACAACTCCAAGAAAATCTGAGAATATGACTCCAACTCGCCCAATCATATTCACAAGTTTGTCAATGAATATTGTATCAAAAATACCCGTCCCTTTAGAGAGTAGCCGTGATATTTTTGCCACGAAACGGACAATAGGCTCAATTACCCAAAAATAATCAATTTGATAAAAAATATCGGCGAGTTTGATAGACCCCTGCACAAAGGTAGCCTGGTAAATCTCGTCAAAGTAGAATTTCTGACGCATGGCCACGTAGAGCCAACCCAGCTTGATTTTCTGCATCCCACGTTCTAGAGGATCCATCTCCCCATGAGCCAGGGGTTTGCGGCCATAGACGAGCCAACTGAGGAAAAGCCCTCCCACGGCCAAGAGCGCAGAAAGAAGCATGACCGGCACGCTCAGCGGCGTGGCGGGATACTCGTGGCCAATAAAGCCATGGAACCAGTTGTTGCCATGGCCAACAATCTCCTCCGGGATGCCCACAAAGCCCAGGGTGAGGGCGAAAAAGGCGAGCATCATCAAGGGCACAGTCATGCTGAAAGGCGTTTCGTGAGCGTGCTCCGCATGGTGTCCACGCGGTTTTCCCAGGAAGGTGAGCCAGATCTGCCGTCCGGTGTAAAAGGCGGTCAAGAAAGCGGCCAGGGTCAAAAGCAACCAGACGAAAAAGGGCCACGAGACCACGCCTTCGTGCAGGAACTCGTGCCAGGCGTGGGCCAGGATTTCGTCCTTGCTCCAGAACCCGGCGGTAATAATGGGGAATCCCGAAAGGGCGAACCCGCCGGCCACAAAAGTCCAGAAGGTGATGGGCATTTTTTCTCTCAGGCCGCCCATCTCCATCATGTCCTGCTCGTGGTGGCAGCCAATGATCACCGACCCGGAGCCCAGGAAGAGCAGGGCTTTGAAAAAAGCGTGGGTGATGAGATGAAAGGCGCCCGCCACGTAAGCTCCAACACCCAGCGCGGCGATCATGTATCCCAATTGGCTGATGGTGGAGTAAGCCAGCACGCCCTTGATGTCATCTTGAGCGACGGCGATGGTGGAAGAGAAGAAGGCCGTAAAGGCCCCGATGAAGGCTATGAAGCCCATCGCCGGGTTGTGATGCTCCATTTCAACGACAATGTTGAGGAGAGGAAAGATACGCACAACCAGAAATACACCAGCGGAGACCATGGTCGCCGCGTGAATAAGGGCGCTGACCGGGGTAGGACCTTCCATGGCGTCGGGTAGCCAGACATGAAGGGGGAATTGGGCTGATTTTCCTACCACCCCTCCGAAAATGAGCAGCGCTATCAAAGAAGCCGCCGACCAGGTTCCTAACAAAGGCAAAGTCACCATATTTTCGGCCAAGGTCTGTAAAACGCCGTGACTGAAGACAACGTCATAGCTGAGGGATCCCGTCTGGCTATGCAGATAAAGGATACCTAATAGTAAAAACAAGTCGCCTATCTTTGTGACCAAAAAAGCTTTAAGTCCCGCCTCGCGGGGCGTGATCTGATCAGGATCAGGATAATTTTTGTCTATCCAGAAGCCGATCAAAAGATAAGAACATAACCCCATGATCTCCCATGAAATGAAGAGGGAAAGCAAATTCTCAGAAACGACCAAGCCCAGCATTCCCGCTGCAAAAAGGGAAATATAAGCAAAAAAACGGGAATAATTAGGATCCACTTCATCGGTACCATAACCCATATAGCCAACCGCGTAGATGAAGATCATCAGACACACAAAAGGTACCATGAACAACATGATGGCTGATAAAGGATCAATCCAGGTGCCGATTTGGAACCATGTGGAACCAATGGGAAACCAATCAATGTGAAAGTGAATCGGATGCTCCTCAAGATGAGCGGTCGTAAAAGCACTAAAGGCTACCCCCCACCCGATAAGCCAGGATATCCCCATAGAAGCGATACTGATACTGTGGCTAAGTTTTCGGTTTCCCTGCGTAAAAAGAATGATAACGAAAAATGCCACAAATGGAAACAGTGGGATGAGCCAGGAAATGTTAAAGAAGAATTCTTGCATCAGTTTCCTCTCGATTATTCTTTAAGTTGGTTTATATCTTCGATAATAACAGTATCACGGTTGCGGTAAATCGCGATTACCAATGCTAGACCTACAGCCGCTTCAGCGGCCGCCACCGTAAAAGCAAAAATCGCAAAAATCTGCCCAGTCATAACAGAGGGTGTCTGGTAACGCCAAAATGCTAGCAAATTGATATTGACAGCATTGAGCATTAATTCCACACCCATCAAAATACCGATTGCATTACGACGCGAAAGAACTCCATAGAGTCCAATACAAAATAGCGCTGCTGCGACAATCAAGTACCAATATAAAGTAACGGCCATGCCAAGCTCCTCTATCAAGCGTTTATTCTTCCTCGCGGGCGATGATGACGGCGCCCACCAAGGCAACCAGCAACAAAATGGAAGCTGCTTCAAAGGGTATGACGTAGGGTCCCATCAGGTCTTGCCCCAAAGCGGTGATGGAATCCTCTGGGACGGCAGCTTCTACCACCGGCCAATTGACCTGAACCAGAGTGACTACCAAGACCCCAAAGAGAAGTAAAGCGCCCAAAGCTGACCAAACCCATTGCGCATTTCGTTGTACTAAATCCTCGGCCATCAAGCGCCGCGTGAGCATAATGGCAAAGATGATCAGCACAGCTATAGCTCCCACATAAACCAAAATTTGTACCGCGGCCAAGAAAGGCGCTTCCAAAAGCACATAAAACCCGGCCACACCCACAAAGGAGAGCATTAAAAAGAGCGCACTATGAAAGAGATTCTTGCTAGTGACCACGGCCAACGCCGCCCCCAAGGTCACTACGCCCAAAACGATAAAAACAGTTGTGTGTACCATCATTTCTCTTCATCCTCCCCCGACTGGCGACGATCATATTTGTCGCCCTGAGCTAACAAACGTTCCAAGTCCCAGACAATCTCTCTTTCACTGGAGGACAGCTCGTAATCCGAACTCATTTCAATGGCCTCGAAGTTACAGGCCTCCACGCATAAACCACAGAAAATGCACTCAGACAGCCCATAAGTAAAAGCTTCCGCTCTGCGATCTTTGCCCTTCCCATCATCGCCTTCAACGGTTAAACAATCTTGCGGGCAAGCCGTAATGCACAGGCCACAAGCTGTACAATTAGCTTCACCCGTTTCAGGGTCGCGCAAGTGCATTAATGCCCCTCGGAAACGAGGGTACATGGGCAATTTCTCGTCGGGGTATTCCACAGTGAACATACCGCCCAAAGAAGGCTCTGTGATGCGTTCACCATCTTCGATACCAGTTTTCCCTGTGTAGCTTTGAATAAAGTGCTTCAGGGTAACTGATAACCCCTTTGCCAAACCTTGAAAATACATAAACACCTCAAGTTGCGAGTTTTTTCTCTGTAAATTTATCCTTGTTGCGCGGCAACACGCTCCATTGTTTTGGCGCGCGTCTTGCCACCCACTTTATCGAGGATAGCAAGTAGTATGACCATCTCGATGATATTGACTATTAATAATACGCCACTTGTTAAGAGCGTGCCCTCCACCAATTTGTCCACCAAACCCACAAGCAGCAAATTGACCAAGGCTATGGGGACGAGGGCTTTCCAGGCCATGCCCAACATGTGATCAATACGAATGCGAGGGAAGGTCGCCCTTGTCCACCAGAAGAGGAAAATGACGAACGCGCATTTTGCGAAGAAGATGAAGGGGTTTAGGAAAGGAAGAATTTCTTCCAATCCAAAGAAGCGCCAGCCGCCCATGAACAGGGTAACAATAACGCCCGACATGGCTAGAAGATTGATGTATTCGGCCATGAAGAACATGACGAATTTCATGCCGCTGTACTCAGTGAAGTACCCGGCAATCAGCTCAGAATCAGCCTCGATCATATCGAAGGGCGCCCGGTACAACTCTGCGGAAGCGGCCACCATGAACACCAGGAAAACCAAGGGCATAGAGACCATATAAGGCACGGTTTGGTTCTCTACAATCTCCACCATGGACATGGAACCCGTCAGTAAAACGACGGTGATAATGCTCAACACCAGGGGAATTTCGTAGGTGATGAGTTGGGCCACAGCGCGGAACGCGCCTAACAAGGAATATTTGTTATTGGACGACCATCCAGCCATGAGAATAGATATTGTGCCGATAGTGCTCAAAGCAACGATATAAAGAATGCCAATGTTGAGGTCTGCGCCCCGCAAACCATCCCCAAAAGGTATCACAGCGTAGATGAGCACAGCCGGAATGATGACCAAAATAGGCGCCACGAGGTGAACCCAGCGATCAGCCCCGGTGGGGATGATGTCTTCTTTGGTGAGCATCTTAATGCCGTCCGCGATGGGTTGGAAGAGACCATAAGGACCCCAACGATTGGGGCCAATCCGGTCTTGCATGCGGCCAATGACTTTACGTTCTCCCCAGGTGAGGATCAAAACCGCGAATAGGCCAATGAAAACGAGAATAATAGCTCCCAGGAATCCGGTGACAACTTCCACACCCCACGCAGGCATGAATCCTGTCAGCCATCCTGAAAACCAAAGGCCTATATTGACAAATAAATCTTTCAAAAATTCCATATCATTCTCCTAACAGGCCGAAAGTAAACATTCACTCCCTTCTCCCAACTGTAGGTCGAAATGGCATTTCGGTGCAAAGTTGCACTTTGCCTAGGCGATTTACCAAATCGCCCTACATGGGGGAGTGAACAGTTACGGCCGAAAGCCATTACCGGTCCACCTCACCTAAAACAATGTTCACGCTGCCCAAAATAACAATGAGGTCCTGAATTTTTTGTCCCTCACACATTTCTTTCAAAGCACTCAGGTTGATCATAGATGGGGGGCGGATTCGTAACCGGTAGGGATTCTTGGAGCCATCACCGACAACATAAAAACCCAACTCTCCCTTCGGGGACTCAATGCGCCCATAGGCTTCGTCCTTGGGGGGACGGCGGAGGGACCTGCTGGCACGCCTGCCCATCACTTTACCGTCTGGTATCGTGTCCAGGGCCTGCTCCAGAATGCGAATGCTCTGGTAGATTTCTAGAATGTGCTGGTAGTAGCGGTCCCAAACGTCGCCGTGATCGCACGTAGGTACATCGAAATCAAAGCGGTCATAGATGGAATAATTATCCACTTTGCGAATGTCGTAAGGCACGCCGGAGGCACGCAACATTGGTCCCGTGATAGAAGAATTGATGGCAAGGTCTGCGGGCAATATCCCCACATCTACAGTCCGAGAGATGAAAATCTCGTTCTTGGTAAGCATTGTATTAAGCTCATCCGTAAAGGTTTTGAGATGGGAAGTGAGTTTTTTCGCCTCAGGGATAAATCCTTCCGGTAAATCCAGGGAGACGCCACCAGGGCGTATGTAGTTGCATGTCAAACGCGAGCCACAGGTTTTTTCGAAAAGATCGAGGATGCGTTCTCGCTCCCGGTAGCAATAGAGTAAGGGCGTAAAATATGCGCCTAATTCGTTCCATAAAAAGCCCACGGCAAGCAAGTGGTTGATAATACGGGTGAATTCAGCCATGATGACGCGAATGTATTCCGCTCGTTCCGGCACTTTAATGCCGGCCATCTTTTCCACAGCCATTGCGTAGGCCTGGTTGTTGGTCATGGCACAAATATAATCGAGACGATCTGTTAAGGGGACAACCTGGACATAAGTGCGGTCTTCGCTTATTTTTTCAATGCCACGGTGGAGGTATCCCATCACCGGTTCCAGGTCGCGCACTGCCTCACCATCTAGCTCTACCTTAATGCGAAAAACACCGTGTGTTGAAGGGTGTTGAGGGCCTAAATTCAGGGTTATCGATTCAGTCTTAAGCATTTACTATCCTTTAGCAGCAGACTTCCAAAGTCTCTAAACCTGCAAGGTCGACTTCAGAGGTCTACAATTCTAAACGTAAGCGTTCACCACTCCAGCGACATAGACTTCAAAAGTCTCCAAATCAACGTTTTTTGCGCTTGAAAGTTCGGAAACGCTCGTGAAACTTCTCCAAAAACACCCTTCGAGACTTTTGAAGTTTGGTTTTGGGAGAGGGGTTGAACGGTTACTCCTAGACTTTGTCCGGATCCGTCGGACGGGTCGGTTCTAATTCTTTGAAACTAAAGGTGCGGTCTTCGAAATCTTTGCGCAGAGGGTGGCCGGGAAAACCTTCCCACAAGAGAATACGCTTGAGGTCAGGATGGCCTTCAAAATGGATGCCCATCAGATCATAAACCTCACATTCTTGGAAGTTAGCCCCTTGCCATAAAGGAGTAACCGAAGCTAGAACAGGGTTTTCTTTGTCCTCCAAATATACCTTAAGCACAAATGGCGCCGTGGTTTCATCTATAATGGAATACAAGTGATACACCACTTCGAAGCGTTCTGGCCTATCAACGGCTGTAAGGTCTGCTATATAATCCAAACCACACTCATCGCGTAAAAAAACTCCTACATCAAAAAGCGCTTCAGATTTAACTGCCACGGTAAAATCAATCAGTTCTGGCACATCGACAACAGCGTCGGGATATTTTTCTTTTAATTTTGCGAGAATTTCATCATTGGTCACTTTGGGCATCCTCCAAACTAGACTGCTGCATCTTCTTTCTGATACCAGGATACTTTCTCTATCGATTGCCCCATAATATCATCGTGCAAGGTCATGAAGCCTTGCATAAGAGCCTCAGGGCGAGGGGGGCAACCGGGCACATAAACATCCACGGGGATAATTTCATCAACGCCCTGCAGAACAGCATAACTCGGGAATGGTCCACCGGATGTAGCACACGCGCCCATGGCAAGCACATACTTAGGTTCTGGCATCTGTTCATATATGCGCAAAACTTGGGGGGCCATCTTGTGGACAACGGTGCCGGCCACAATCATCAAATCTGCTTGACGAGGAGAAGCGCGCATGATCTCCATCCCAAAACGGGAGAAGTCGTAACGGGCGGTGGCAGCCCCAATCATCTCAATGGCGCAACATGCCAAGCCAAACATAACGGGCCATACGGAACTTTTGCGTCCCCAGTTATAAACTGCGTCGACAGTAGTAGTAAAGATATTTTTTCTAATTTCTTCTTCAGTCATAGACATCTCATTATTTTTAATCACTCTAAACCCACTCCAGAGCACCCTTGCGCCAGGCATAAATCAACCCGACGAACAGGATGGTTATGAAAATAAACATCTCCAGTAAAGCAAAAAGGCCGAGCTTATCATAAGCTACAGCCCATGGGTAAAGAAAAATGGTCTCAATATCAAAGATGACAAAAATAAGGGCATAAATATAGTACTGAACTCTGAACTGCACCCAAGTTTCGCCAATGGTATCGAGACCGCATTCGTAGATGGTTGATTTAATTGCGTTTGGCTTTTTAGGTCGGATGAAATAAGCAAACGCTAAGGCCACAATGGGAAAAGCAATAGCAACAACAATAAAAATACCGATGAATGTGTAGTTTGACAACACTGCCAAGTCCTCTCTTTTCGTTTAAAGCCTAAGTACCAAATTACCCGTGAAGTATATCACAATGAATATAATGGACACAAGGTGACAATTTGCACCTCTGCATAATAGTTCCATCTAGTTGTCTATAAGCAAAAGCTATCTATTCGAAAATTCTTCCAACCAATACTCAATTTCCTCATCATCAACATCTGACTGCATTTTTCCCGAAAAGGAAGCCGAGGATAACCTTGTCCCCAGCCCCGAAAGCTGCCTGGCGAATGCCTGTGACGTGGCTGTGCGCGCCCCGCTCTGGCGCGCTCCACGTCGGACCTCTCCGTCGGAGCTGACGACGGTCCAATTCCGGCCCTCCCCTCCCAAGGCACGAAGTCTTTTCAAGATGGCTTCGTCCGCTGTTCGTCCTTCTCGCACAAAAAAAGCCACCACCTTGCCATAGCGTTGGCTTCGAGCTTGGCCAGGCGGCGCTTTATCAAAAAAAACCTCAACCCGTTTTCCACTTTGACGCGAAAAGTCTTGTAAACGCTGAATGAGTTCTTGCTCATCATCAACATTACCTAAGTCTATTCCGGCGATTTTTGGGATAAGATTATGTCCATCAATTATATACGGCATATAAGAAAAGATTATAATGAAAAATGTAGCTGCGTCAATGTGAGTTTTGTGCTAAGATAAGGGAGCAAATGAATTCACCGCCAAGCGAATCAATTCGCTGCTGGCGTACAAAATCCACCTGCGTGGATTAATTACCCCAACCGACGCGCTGTGCGTGCCCTGGCCAAAGACCCGCAAAGCGTGGGCAAGGTCGGTTTTGCACACGGTGTGCACCCTTGGTGGGACAGGGTCGATTTCAATCGATTTTGCCAAGGCTCACAAAATAAATCGAATAATAAAGGAAAGTTAAGTATGAACCGTTGGAAACGCCTATTCTTTTATTTATTACTCAACGTCTTTGTTTCTGCAGTGACAATCTTGAGTGTTTTATTCTTATGGGAAAACACATCTTTAAAAAATGTATTAATTCTTCCTGAAGAAAACGCGCTCCAACAAAAACAGAACGGAGAGAAAACTACAGCCGCGCCTGAAAGGGAAGAAACCAACTCGGTCATAAAAATCATTGCCGCAAGCGGGGTAGAAAATTTGAACACGGAATACATACGCATCAAACACGTGGGGGAGGAGCCTGAGCAAACAATCTCCCTCCTCCATTGGCGTCTGCGGGATGCAAGCGGGCAAGAGCTTGATATCTCAGCGCATTCCAACCTTCAAAGCCTAGAACTTCACAGCAACGGGGCTATAGATATTTACACCAAGTCCGGAACCTCCTCTCCCATTGAATTATATTTGGGGTTAGATGAACCTCTCTGGGCACACGGTGAAACGGTAACCTTATTGGATGAGGAAGGAAACGTACAGGATACTTATTTGATCCCGTAAAGAGGGTGGCGTAAGGAGTGAAACGTGATGCGTGAGAAGCCAACCCCAGTGACGTAGACTTCAAAAGTCTTCAAAACAACGTTTTTGCGCTTAATAATTCAGAAGCGCTCTTGAAAACTTCTCTCAAAGCACCCTCTGAGACTTTTGAAGTTTGCTCTTGCCAGTTGTCCCAAGACCTCCGAGGTTATAAAGCCGTAAACCTCGGAGGTCTCAGGGACAGAGCAAATAAACCGGGGAGAGAAACCAGGCTATTGAGATGATACAGATAGCCTTAAATATCAAAAGCTCGCTTGGTTTGATCCAAGCGAGCTTATTTTCTTTAAAATTGAAAATAAAAATCTACTACGAAGCGGCCGCGCCGGCCGCAACTGGCACGGAAGGTCGAAACTTATAACCGTAGACCAATAGGCCGCGCTCATCGCCATCGGTTCGCAAACGGCGAGTGACCATCTCTACTGGCATCCCGATCTCCGCTTCATCCTCTCCCAAGTCTGTCAATTGCGCGGTGACAACGGGGCCTTCGTTCAACTTCACCAAGGCAACTGTATAGGGAACCGAACTTTGGAATCCTTGGGGAGCATTATAAATGGTAGTATGCGAATACACCTCTCCCCGCCCGCTGAACTCGTACTCAGTTTTTGCTTCACCGCCACAGTCGGGGCAAACATCTCGAGGGGGGAATATCTTGACAGAACAATGAGGGCAAACCTCACCCGTGAGAGCGTAACGTTGTTTTTTCAATCGCCAATGACGTGGAATTCCCATAAAAAAATCTCCTTGCTTGATGAATCTTCCTCGAATGTCCTTATACAGCTTACAGTGTAAGCCTTATCCACTCTCAGAAACTCTCAGGGTTGGCAAGTTGTCGTTATAGGAGATGCTTCCTACGTAGTGCATTATCAAGCAAGACCTACTGCTACAGATAATCCCAACACCATCACCACGAAACCAACACCAGGCTCTAGAGAGCTTCGAGCACTCCCCTAACGAAAACGGTGATACAGGTAGGTAATTTTCGCCAAGTCCAGCAAGCTGGCGTTAAACTAGTGACGATTACTTGACCAGTTCAACTACATCCCCATCTTGAAGCACGTGTTCACGACTCACCATCTGCCCCTCGAAATCCGCGCTCTCCCCCCATACACGGGCCGTCTTTAACGTTTCTAGAAAATCCTTATGAATCTTCCCCGCGAATTCTTCTACTGTGCAACCTTTGTAGACCACAAAGGGCGCTGAGAAATCCGGTTCCGCGCCAGAAGTCTGGGAATAAACGCGCACAATGCCCAACCAGTCGAAAATGGTCTCTTTCATTTTGTCTATGTTATACGCTGTCTCAGTAGAAATTGGCAAAAGAGGGCAGTCGACGTCCAATAATTCTTGGAAAATCTGATAGTAGTCGGCGGCTTCCTCACCGTCGTGTTTATTAACCAGCACTAGGCAGGGAACATAGAGTAAGTAGCCTTCACTTTCCAACTTCCCCTGAAGATGTTGGGGGGCGATACGATGTTCTTGCAGCAAGTCAAAGGCCTCATGTAATTGCTCAACGGGATTGGCTTGTAAATCAATCATCACCAAGAGCATATCCACCCGGCGGAGCAAATTCAGGAACTCCGGATTAATGTATTCATCGCTCAGGGGAGGCGTATCGATGAGCTGCACCTGAACATTGTCGATGAGCATCATGCCCGGCGTGGGATTCCAGGTCGTGAAAGGGGCCGGAGAAACCTCCGGGGTGGCGTTGGTCACGGCGTTGAGCAGGGAGGATTTTCCAGCGTTAGGAGGCCCTATGACGGCAATTTGCCCCGCGCCCTCTTTATCAATGTGATAAGCCGAGACATGGCGCTTGGTTCCTTTTTTGGATTGTTCAGCCCCCTTAAGCTTAGAAAGCTTCTTCCGCAAATCGGCCCGGAGATGGTCAGTTCCCTTGTGCTTGGGGATTGTACTCATCATCTCATTAAGATAAGTAATTTTATCGGCCGTTGTCGTTGCGGACCGAAAGCGTTCTTGGGCGTTATAATAGTCAGCAGGTAAGTTTGTTGGCATATTTATCTAGTATACTATAAGGAACAGAAGAATTAGTAAGTCTATTTACTCACCCCTATTCTACCCTGATTCTACGCGCTTAGGAAACGATTTTATGAAATTATTACTCGCCACCAATAATGCTGGTAAGCAAAAAGAGATTTGCGCCCTTTTGGAGGCCTTGGAAATAGAGCTAATTCTTCCCAGGGAGATTGGTTTGGATTTAGATGTCACCGAGGATGGGGAGACCTACCGGGAAAACGCGGCCCTCAAGGCGCGAGCGTTCGCCGAAGCATCCGGGCTGTGGGCTTTGGCGGATGATTCCGGGTTAGAGGTCGACGCCCTGGATGGCGCGCCGGGGTTGTATTCGGCACGCTACGCGCCCGTCCCCCATCCCACGGATGCTGACCGGCGCGGGCACCTGCTGCGGGAGCTCACCGCGCATTCCCGCCCCTGGGTGGCCCGTTTCCGCTGCGTGGCAGCGTTCACCCACCGGGAGGGGAAAATCTATCACGCACAAGGGGTGTGTCCCGGTGAAATCATCCCCCAAGAACGCGGGGAAGGCGGCTTTGGCTATGACCCCATCTTCCTCCTCCCCCACAAAAAACGCACCATGGCCGAATTGACCATGGCGGAGAAAAATCAGCTCAGCCACCGGGCACGAGCCATCCAAGCCTTGCGCCCCACACTGTTGGAAATAATCCGTCCCAAAGTGGTATAATGCCCATGACCCCGCCTGAAAAATATTGGAGAAAAGACCATGATCACCAAAAACCTGACAGAATTTCAAAACTCAGAAGGTACAGTCTCTTTCATGGGCCAGTTGCGTAGTATGATGAAACACGGCTTTTCATGGAGAAAAGAGCAAGAAAACCAAGAAAAGCTGATCGGCATCATAGAAACCATGCTCAATAATGAGTGCCTGCTCTTGCGCAACGTAAGCATCCCCAAAGTGGAAAAACCTATTCCCTTGATTTTGCTCACCCCCGCTGGAATCATGCTTATCAATCCTAAATATTTTTCGGGGACTTTTGAGGTGCGAGATGATGTATGGCGGGAGCTAAGTGGTAAAGACTTAGTTCCTACACGGCCTAATCCTATTCGTGAAGTAGTATTCTATGCTAACGCCCTCCTTCACTATTTCGAAGGCCATGCTCTCGAAGACGTCCCTTTGGAGCGTGTGGTAGTTTTAACGTCTATGGGTGCCCATGTAAAAACCAAACATCCCGCTGTGCGTATTATTCCCTTTGATGCCCTCAAAAATTTCGCCCGCGAGATAGGCACATCTGAACCTATTCTCAGCCGAGAAGAGATAATAGAATTTGCCAAATTGCTGGCCAAGCCGCGACCTCCGTCCTATTCTACTCCCTATCCCGAACGAGAAGATAGCCCGCAGCTCCCAGACACTTCACCTAAAGTTGTCCAGGACTTAGAAGCAACTATCCAAAAACTGAACTTTAACAAAAGACAATGGATTATATTGGGCATTATTCTTGCCGGTCAGGTGCTCTTAGTGGTGGCCTTTATCCTTTTTATCCTCTTTGCGTAACTTCTCAAAAACTAGAGGCAAGACCTCCGAGGTTTTTACGGTGTACAGCCCGTAGGCTAGTGTACTGCAAACCTCGGAGGTCTCAGCCCCCGAAATATTGAGATGATACCTCTTTGCTTCATAAAGTGGTAAACGCAGGGCGGGTTTTCGCATAGCCACACGGTGTTGCCCACGCTTTGCGGGCCTCCGGCCAGGGCATGTACAGCACACCCATTTGGTGTGCCTGAAGAGGTACGATACCCGCCACGTATGGAAGTAGATGTAAATCTACCCTATATGTGGGTTTCTACGAGCTAGATTTTGAACCTTTTTACATCACCACGGTTAAGTGCAATCATACTACCCCCCAGGTTAACTTATGACACCTCCCTTTCTATCCCTGGTTATCCCAGCCTACAATGAAGAGCGCCGCCTGCCTCACACTTTAGAGCAGGTGGCTCGCTTTTTAGAACCCCAATCCTATACATGGGAAGTCATCGTCGTCGACAATGCCAGCGCAGATACCACACCCGATATTGTCCAAAACTTTGCGCAAAAACATCCCCAAATTCATGGCCTCCATGAAAGCGTGCGTGGAAAAGGAAAAGCCATCCAAAGCGGCATGTTAGCGGCTAAGGGTGAATACCGCTTCATGTGCGACGCCGACCTATCCATGCCCATCACGGAGCTGAACCGGTTTTTGCCGCCCCAACTTGAGAACTTCGACCTGGCCATAGCCTCCCGCGAGGCCCCCGGCGCCATCCGCTACAATGAGCCTTATTACCGCCATTTAGGCGGGCGGGCCGTCAACACCATGATCCGCGCCCTCATTCTCCCAGGCATACAAGATACCCAATGCGGCTTCAAGTGTTTTTCGTCTTCAGTGGCCGAAGACCTTTTCAGCCATCAAACCATTTTCAATTGGTCCTTCGACATTGAGATTTTGGCTATTGCTCAGTTACGGGATTATAAAATCGTCGAACTTCCCATCCCCTGGCACTTCAATGCCGAGACCAAACTCAACGCCATCCAGGATGCTGTGCAAATGTTTTTAGATATTTTAACCGTGCGGAATAACCTGAAAAAAGGAGTTTATGGGCCGGAAGATTGACCCTGACCTGATTCCCGCCCAGCCCAACCTTAATTTCGAAAACGCTTTTTGGCAGGCTGGCATACAAAGGGTGGGAGGAATTGACGAAGCCGGGCGGGGAGCATTGGCCGGGCCGGTAGTTGCTGCGGTGGTGATACTCCCCCCCCAGCCTGGGGTTCGGCATTCTCTGGTGGGGGTGCGTGACTCGAAAGTGATGACTCCCAACCAGCGCGAAAAATGGCGCGCCAAGATCCAGGCACAAGCGCTGGCTTGGAGCGTGGGCTTCGCCTCCCCCCGTGAAATTGACGCCTACGGCATTGTCCCGGCCACCCGTCTCGCCGCCCAACGCGCCCTAGACAAGCTCTCTCCTCCCCCCGAACATCTCTTACTCGACTATTTACAGCTCCCCAATACCCCTACTCCCCAAACCTGGCTCGTAAAAGGGGATGCCCGTTCGCTGAGCATTGCCGCCGCTTCCGTGCTGGCCAAAACAATCCGGGACGAACATCTCCGCGGAATGGAAGAAACCTATCCCGGTTTTGGATTTGCTTCGCATAAAGGATATGGCACAAAGGCCCATCGCCAGGCCATACAAAGACTCGGCCCCTCTCCCATCCACCGCATGAGCTTTGCGCCGATGAAGTTAATGGTTTCATAAAACGCGGATGTATCATCTCAATAATCTAGGGAGGAGTAACCAGGTTTCTTTGAGAAACCTGGTTCCCCTCCTCTCCACTCTTTGAGAGATACACATGGATTACCAAAAATCAAGTGAGGAACAAACTTATGATAGACCAAAAAACACACAAACAATACGGTTTATGGCCCAGCCCCATCACCCCGCAGGAAATCGGGCAGGGACTAGATTTCAGCGATGTCGCTTGGAACGACGACGGCACCCTGGTATGGCGGGAACGCCGCTCGGACCGGGGGCTGCTGATCGTTCAACCTCCGGTTGGAGACGCCTTCCGAGCCCTGAATAACACATTCTCAGTGAGTGGCGGCGTGGGCTATGGGGGAGGTTCTTTCACTGTGGGAGACGGATGTGCTTATTTTGTCGAAAAAGCCTCCAAACGCATTTACGCCCAGCCCTTGGGCGCTGGCTCACCCCGCCCCATCACGCCGGAATTTGGAGCCGCTGCCGCCCCCCGGGTCTCTCCGGATGGGGAACATCTCCTCTTCATCCACACCTACGAAAACGAGGATACTCTAGCCGTCGTCGATACAGAAGGCGAGCATTGGCCGCGCAAACTTGCCTCCGGGGCCGATTTCTACATGCACCCCCGCTGGGGCCCGGACGGCCAACACGCGGCCTGGGTTTCCTGGAATCACCCCAACATGCCCTGGGACGGGACCACCCTCGAGCTTGCCACACTCACACGAACACCGGGTGACTTGCCGGCTCTCAAAACCGTGACCACCATCGCCGGTGATGAGACCACCTCCATCTTCCAACCAGAATTTTCACCCGACGGGCGATATTTGGCCTACGTCTCCGACCAAAGCGGGTGGTGGCAGCTCTATCTCTATGACTTGCAAAGCAAAGAGCACCGGCAGCTTACCGATATCCCTGCCGAGCACGGGAAACCGGCCTGGGTTCAGGGGATGCGCACCTACAGCTTTGGCGTTAACGGCGAAAAACTGTATTTTATCCGCAACCAGAAAGGGATTGCCACCCTGTGGGAGATCGAAATCGCTTCCGGTCAAGAACAACAACTCCCTTTAGAAGAAGAGTACACCTGGTTTGAGCAAATTGCCGTCTCACCACAAGGCGGGGAAATCGCCTTACTTGCCTCGGGGGGGAGGGCTCCCAAGCGGGTGATCGTCTACCAGCCCGGGGAGGAAAGCACCGTTCTGCGGCGCTCCACAGCGGAAAATCTCTCCCCGGAAGCTTACTCCACTCCCCAGCCCCTCTCTTGGTCAAGCCTGGACGGGGAAACCACGCATGGCTTATATTATCCCCCTCAAAACGCGGAATTCACCGCCGAAGGGCCACCACCCTTGGTCGTCCTGGTGCACGGCGGGCCAACGGGCCAGCGCGTGGCGAGTTACAATCCCAAAGTGCAGTTCTTCACCAGCCGGGGGTATGCCGTCCTCCAGCCCAATTACCGGGGCAGCGCCGGGTATGGACGCGACTACCGCGACGCCTTGAAGGGGAAGTGGGGGATTTTCGACGTGGCAGACACCGTCAGCGGTGCCCGTTATCTGGCCGAAGAAGGTCTGGCCGATACGGAACGGATGGTGGTCATGGGCGGCAGCGCGGGCGGGTTCACCGTTCTGATAGCATTGGAGAAGCATCCTGGAGTTTTCAGGGCGGGGATTTCTATGTACGGAGTCGCCAATCACTTCACCCTGGCGGCCGATACCCACAAATTCGAGAAACGCTATCTTGATTCGCTCTTAGGCCCCCTTCCCGAGGCGGCTGAGGTATACCGGGAACGCTCCCCCATCTTTGCGGCGGATAAGATCCAAGACGCCATGGCCATCTTCCAGGGAGAGGATGACAAGGTGGTCCCCAAAGACCAATCCGAGGCTATCGTTGAGGCCCTCAAGCGGAACGGTATCCCCCATGAATACCATCTCTACCCCGGAGAGGGCCATGGCTTCCGCAAATCAGAGACGTTGGAACATTTTTACAAGTCTGTGGACGATTTTTTGCGGGAGTATGTGATTTTTGCGTAGGGGGGAGAATTCGGTTAACGTAGGGCGGGTTTCAATACCCGCCACATACGGCGGCAGATGTAAACCTGCCTTACATGTAGTTCGTGGGTTCTCAAGTAGCCGAGATTTCCAAATCTCGTAATTGCGGGGTCTAGTGAAGGTGTCCTTCGCGTAGCACGGCCCTGGGCTTCACCGAACGGTCGCGTTACGCTCTACCACTCGGTCGGGAGACCTTCGCTATCCTATGAAAACGGGGGTATATTTTCCCAAATGCGATTGCCCTAAGAGTGAAGAGTGTGCGAGTAAACAAGTTCACCTAATCGTGGTTATGATTATAGGTGACAATCTCTTTCACCAACTCCGCGGCAATAGAGGGCACTACCAAGAGGGGCAAAACGATCCTCCACTGTGCCCAGGCGAGAGGCAATGTCTTGAAGATGGTTTGTAAGAAGGGGACATAGAGCACAAGGAGCAACAAGGCCAGTGAGGAAAGAACGGCCCAATTCATGGCCGGATTCTTGAAGACACCCATCTTCAAAATTGGGAAGCGTTCAGAGCGTGCAGTGTAGGCCCGCAGCAATTCAGAGAATGACAGGGTTACAAAAGCCATTGTCTTGGCATACTCAGGGAAAAACTTAAGGCCAAGCCAATAGGCCAAAATCGTCACCCCGGTGATGGCCACCGTTTGTATGCCAATCCCCCACTGCATAAAGCGGTTGATGATGGGTTCTTTAGGGTCACGGGGCGGTATGTCCATGATCTCCGGGTTACCTTTTTCCACGCCCAGGGCCAAAGCCGGCGCGCCGTCAGTAATTAGGTTTAGCCACAAAAGTTGGATGGCGTTAAGCGGTGAGTGTCCCCAGATCATGGTCGCCAAGAAGATAATGGCGATTTCAGCCATGTTGCATGAGAGCAGATAATAGACAAATTTACGAATGTTGGAATAGATAATGCGGCCCTGTTCCACCGCGGAGACGATACTGGCATAATTATCGTCGGTCAGCACCATGTCGGCCGTCTCTTTGGCTACATCCGTTCCGGTGATGCCCATGGCAATACCAATATCGGCTTGTTTGATGGAAGGGGCATCATTCACACCATCCCCGGTCATGGCGACCACTTCGCCGTTAGCCCGCAGCGCCTTGACAATGCGCACCTTATGGGCCGGGGAAACCCGAGCAAAAACGACAGTGTGTTTGACTTCTTCTTGTAATTCTTGATCACCCAGGGCATTTAGATCGCTTCCATCCAGAACACGCTGGCCCTTTTTCATCAGGCCAATATCTTCGGCAATGGCGCGGGCGGTGTTGGGATAATCTCCCGTGATCATGGCTGTGCTGATGCCGGCCCGTCTGGCTCTCGCCAAGGCGGAAGAGACTTCGGGACGAGCGGGGTCGAGCATGCCAATCAAGCCCACAAAGATTAAATCTTCCTCGACTTCATCATCCAATTGGCCTTCCTGGGTTTTTTGAATATCCTTTGTCACCCGATAAGCAACCCCAAGCACACGCAGGGCGTCCCCGGTCATAGCGTCATTAGCGGCTAGTATGCGCCTGCGTTGTTCATCGTCAAGAGGCACTGCTTTATCTTCTCTGCTTTGGTAATGCGTGCAGCGCTCCAGGACAACGGCTGGGGCGCCTTTTTCAGCTACCACGTACCAGGCTTGCTTCTCATTATCGTAGAAGGGAGAGATGTCTCTTGGGTCGGGGCTGCTGACAGCGTGAACGGTGACCATGCGTTTCCGCTCCGAGTCGAAAGGGATTTCCTCAATGCGGGGGTAGGCTTGTGCCAACGGATCCGGTAAGCAACCAGCTTTGGCCGCGGCAACCACCAAGGCCCCCTCGGTGGGATCGCCCACAATGCGGTGAGTTTGATTGCCTTGTTCGTCGTACGATTTTTCCAATGTGGCGTCGTTGTTTAACGCGCCAATCCATAAAGCGGTGAGAATAGCGGGGTAGTCTTCAGAAAGGTTCACGCTCTTCCCATCCAGGAGGAACTCACCCTCGGGTCGGTAGCCGCTACCGGTCACCTCCAGAAAATCCCCATCAGCGGCCACGCGGGCAACGGTCATCTCGTTTTGGGTGAGGGTACCAGTTTTATCGGAGCAAATTACGGTTGCTGATCCCAAGGTTTCCACCGAGGATAAACGGCGAATGAGGGCGTTCCTCTTGATCATCTCTTGCATGCCCAGGGCTAAACTGATGGTGACCACGGCTGGCAAGCCTTCGGGGACAGCGGCGATGGCCAAGCTGACAGCGATGATGAACATATCCAGGGCCGAGGTGCCACGCAAAGTCCCTACTCCAAACACCACACCGGAAACCACCAGAGCGACCCAGCCCAAAGTTTTGCCCAGCCCATCCAGTCGCTTTTGGAGAGGAGTCGGTTCTTCTACCACACTTTGGAGCATGCCCGCTATTCGGCCAATCTCGCTTGCCATGCCGATATTGACGACCACGCCGACGCCGCGCCCGTAGGTGGCCATGGTCCCTGTGAAGGCCATGTTTTCCCTATCTCCCACGGGAATATCTTTTTCTAATTGAGCCTTCGAATTTTTGTGGACGGGAACAGACTCGCCCGTTAGAGCCGCTTCGTTGACTTGTAAATTTACCGCTTCTATCAGATAAACGTCGGCTGGGACGTAGTTGCCGGCTTCCAAGAAGACAATATCTCCCGGAACCAATTCGCGGGATGGGATCGAGATCCGGTGTCCGCCTCGCAGAACGTTGGCATCTGGGGCAGCTAATTTTTTCAGGGCTGCCAAGGCCTCTTCTGCCCGCCGTTCTTGAACAATGCCCAAGATGGCGTTGAGGATGACAATGGCCATAATGGCACTGGCTTCTATCCAATCTCCCAGAAGAGCAGAGATCAGGGCTGCCACCAGGAGCAGGATGACCACGAAGTTAGCAAATTGTTCTTTGAGCATCTCCCAAATTGTAGTGGGAGGGGCTTCGGCTAATTCATTGCGGCCGTAAAGTTCGGATCGATGTTCCGCTTCTTCCTGGCTAAGTCCTTCTTCACGTGAGACGTCAAAATGTTCTAAGACTTTCTCAACGCTAAACGTATACCAGGCTTCGATTTTTTGGAGGGTTTCTTTTTCTGTCATGTCTTTTTCCGTTGTTTATTCGAGATAATCAGGTGTAACCCACCGTGCCACTCACAGATTCGCTTACTCCTCCGGCGTTGTTGTTTTTTGATCAAGCTCAGAGTATAAATACCAATCACTAACTGTGACCAAGCGATCGGCTGGCTCGAAGAGGGGGCCAATTCGCACGCCTTTCACATCATTGGAAACGCCATAGGTGTACATGGGATAAAAAAGAGGCAAAGCTGGCATTTGATCCACAAAACGCACCTGGAAGTTAAGGTACATTCGGGTCCGTTCGTTGGGGTCGACTACAATGCGGGCTTGCTCTAAATATTCGCTGGCTTGGCGGTCGTTCCACATGGCGTAATTTTGCCCGCCGCTGGTTTGGGTTTGGTGCCAGAAGGGATAAGGGTCAGGGTCGGGGGTTTGGGATAAGTTGATGTCGATGAGAGCCGCTTCATAGAGACGTGTATCTAGGTACTCAGAGATCAGCTCTGGATAAGGAAGAGCCTCGAGGCTCACGCTCACACCCAAATCTGCCCAGTTTTCCTGGATAGATTTTGCTATCGCGGCGTGTTCTTCATCGTCGGGATAGAGTAGGGTAAACTCCAGGAGAATGTTTTCTTCTCCCTCTTGTGTTTTGGCTCTCACATCTCCCCCTTCAGCGGGGAAGGTGTATCCGGCTTTTTTGAGTGTTTCGATGGCTTTCTCGGGTTCATAATCATAGCGATTCAGGTTATCATTATAAGCCCAGGTTTTGGGGAAAATGGGGCCATCGGCAATAACGCCCTGCCCATTCAGGATACTGTCTACCATTTTTTGCCTGTTCAAACCGGAAAGCAGGGCGTGCCTGATTTCAGCCTCTTGGAAAAAAGGAACTTTAGGGTTGTCCAGGTTCAGAAATACCAGGCTTAACTCAGGCAAGCGCCCGGTATATAAATTTAGGTTGGGATCATCGAGTGCTTGGGGGAGAATTTCCGAAGTCACCTCGGCGATGCCTTGGATTTCTTCTGCTTGATAGGCTTCCCACGCAGAAAGGGCATCTTGATAATATTTGAAGATAAATTCTTCAAGATAAACTTCTTCACCATAGTAGTCAGGGAATTTTTTGAGAACCACACCCGTGATTTCCCCCTCTTGGGTCAACAAAGTATTAAATTGATAAGGCCCTGAACCCACCGGTTGGATGTTGAATTCATCATCCACAATTTTCGCTGGGGTAAGGTCAGCCAGTAAATGTGCCGGTAAAATTCCAAAATTCAGGTAATCCAAAAAGGGAGCAAATGCCTCTGGCAAGCGGAACTGCAAATTATGTTCGTCCAGGACTTGGACTTCCACCTCTCCCCAAAAAGCTTTCAAATCAGAACGGGCTGGAAATTCTTCACTGCGCAGAAGCTCAATGGTAAAAACAACATCTTGGCTGGTGACGGGAGCACCATCGTGCCAGACAGCATCCCGGCGCATGGAAAAATTATAAACCTCTCCATCGCGGGAAATGCCCCAGGATTCCGCCAAATCTGGCTGGGGCAAGCCTTTGGAATCAAAGCGCACCAGGCTGCTGAATAACAAACTGGCGGCGTCTTTATCGACCGGATTATAGACAGCCAAAAGCGGGTTTAGACGTTTCAGTGACCCTACCACGCCTTCTGCATAAACACCGCCAGTGACAGGTTCGGGTGTGTTTTCTGGCACAAGAACAGTTTGCGATTCTGTTTGCCCGCCCCATAGCAAGACTCCAATCACGATCAGGGCTAAAATGATGAATAGGATTTGCCAACGTAGTTTTTTTATGAGTTTCATCGCTCCTCACTCTTACACACATAACCGGAAAATATGGAATACCCACATTTTCCGGCCTCTAGCAAGCGCGCTTTAGCAAGCGTGGTATGATAATCAAATCATTCTAGGGTAAAAAATTACCCAGAGACAATCACAGTGGTGATCGCCAAAATGAAAAACAAGATACTCAGTCCAATGGTAACCCTAAAGAGTGTTTTTTCGACCCCGCGCCGGGCGGTGAAGACACTGCCGGTATCCGCGCCGGTCAGGCCACCTAGGCCAGCCCCTTTACTTTGTAAAATTACACTCGCAATTAGCGCAACGGAGACAATAATCACTCCAACATCAAGATATTTTTCCACAACAATCCTCCGAATTCGTAGCTCAAACTACTTTCCAAAAATCAGTATTACTGTATAATTAAATGCCTATTTTCTTCTTTTTTTCTTCTTTCTAGACTTCGAGCAGGCAGATTATACCGTCATGATAGGTAAGAAGTCAAGCTGAACACAGGGTTACAAGTATATGCCAGAACTTAGTGTAAATTTGCACATTCATTCCACGTATTCTGATGGCACAAATTCCCACGCTGAAATTGCCCAAGCTGCTCAAGAAACAGGCCTGGACGTGGTCATCGTCACCGATCATAACCTTTTGGTTCAGGGGATAGAAGGATATTACGGAGAGAATCAGGACCGCGTCTTGCTTTTGGCCGGGGAAGAGATTCACAACCGCACCCTTTCCGATCAAAAAAATCATCTTCTGGTTTTTGGAGCCGAGAGAGAATTGATAGACAAAGGAAATGACCCTCAGGCTCTGGTGGACGCTGTTGCCCAGGCGGGGGGGGTGTCCTTTATTGCCCATCCTGTGGAGCAAGAAGCACCCGCCGTGGGAGAACCTAAAATCTCGTGGGAAGATTGGGAGCTAAGCGGTTTCACAGGAATTGAGTTATGGAACGGTTTTTCGGAATTCAAATCCCTTTTGAAGAGCAAGGCTCACGCCGTTTTCTACGCCTACCAGCCCAAACGGGTCGCGCGTGGCCCTTTTCCGGAGTCGCTCGAACTATGGGACCAGTTGCTCGCTGAAGGGCGGCGCGTGGTGGCTATTGGCGGTTCCGATGCGCACGCTTTATCAGCTCGCCTAGGACCTTTGCGGCGCACACTATTCCCTTATCAATATCACTTTCAGGCCATAAACACGCATCTCCTTATTCCTGAGCCTCTCAGCGGAGAACTAATCCCCGACAAAAAGGTGGTTTACGAAGCCTTCCGGGAAGGACATGCTTTCATCGGTTACGATCTCCCCTCTCCCACACACGGATTCCGTTTCAAGGCTAAGGGAAAAGAAGAGTCCGCAATCATGGGAGATGAAATTTCCGCCAAGAACGGCGTCACCTTGCGATC
>JAANWX010000079.1 GCA_018263575.1 Chloroflexota bacterium
GGGGATGTCCTCCTCTCCCCCTGGGAGAGGATTGAGGTGAGGGGGTGTGAACAATTACCAAATGTGTAGGTGATGGCGAGGTGACAGTCACTTCGCAAGTGACTGTCACCTCGCGGGAATTTTCAAAGATCACCTTCCAAAGCGGCGATCATGTCCTTGTAGGCTTGGGGTTCTTCTTCGAAGATATAATTCACGGGGGAAACGATGACGCCGCTCCCGCCAATGGCGCGTAACTCGCTAATGGCTTGGGCTAATTGGTCCTTGCGGACGATAATATTGGCCGCATACCAATCCCCATTGTTGCGAGTGATGACCTGGGAAATGGTAGGCCCCTGCAAACCACCAATCACCGTTTGGCTGAAAATCGCTTCCGCGATCGTTTCAGGGGAATCACCACGCACGTTGGCGGAAATGAATAGATTCCCTTGGGCGCGTAAATAGGCCACGATGAACTCCAAAAGTTGTCGCGCTACGGAAAGCACCTCCGGGCGCGATTGCAAGGCAGCTCGATTGGCCACCAGGGCCGCTTGTGAGGCCAAAATTTGGCCATCGTCCAAAGCACGCAAACGGTTGGCGCGCATGGTGGTGCCGGTGGAGACCAGATCGACGATCAGATCGGTGTAGCCAATGGATGGGGCTATTTCTAAGGTGCCTTCGGCGGAAATGATGTCAATATCGTCCAAGCCATGCTCGGCAAAAAAGTGATTGGTCAAAGCAGAGAACTTGGTTGCCACCCGCAAAGGACGCTCCAAGCGCTCTCGAACAGCATGTAGGTCCGCCATTTGGCAAGTATCTTCCCAGTTTTCCGGAACGATGACGTTGAGGGAGCAATGCCCAAAACCCAATTCCTGATGGAGGGGCAGAACCTCACCGTTGGTGGTTTTTTCAGCGACCACGTCCCAACCCGTGATGCCAAAATCGACTGTGCCTTCTTTAAGGCTGACGGGGATATCACCCGCCCGTTGGAAGAGGACGGTCACCCCAGGCAGGCTGGGGATGCTGGCGCGGTATTGACGCGGGTTGGGTTTATAGACACCTAAGCCAGCTTTCTTGAGTAAGTCTAAGGCGTCATCAGACAAACGGCCTTTACTGGGCAGGGCCAGACGGATTTCGGTTCGCTCGTTTTGATCTTTCATGGAGTCTCCTACTGGTTTATCAACTGGTTACTCGACACAAATCGCAGGGATAGCGAAGGTTTGCAAGCATTGAAACCAATTTCTTGAGCGGTTCAAGGAAGTGCCGGGCACTTTGCGTTTGCTAACTTAATGACATTGAGTGTCGGGTAGCTAGGCTGCGCTGTGCGGGCCTGTGGCCACTAGCCAAGGGCTGTACACCGTAGGCGCACACCGTGACCCCGTAAAACGAGATTTGGAAATCTCGACTACGTGTTTGTTAAATAAAAAAGGCCCTCCAACCGGAGGGCACTTTAGAAACATAAATTGTAGTAATCTAATCTCTTAAAGCAGACCTGCCCGGCCGGGAACGCCAGTTAGTGTATGANGGGTATGATGATGCAAGCGGGTCTGTAGCGTAGTATTCATAACTGGGCGCAATCTTAGCATGGCAGGAGATGGTTGTAAAGGGGCTTTATGGGGCCGCTAATTCCTTTGCTTTCTCAATGTACTCCAAACTTTGGTGGCGGAAGTAGGTGTTGTAGAGAGTGGCGTAGTGACCGGATTGGGTGAGGAGGCTCTCGTGGTCACCTTCTTCGATGATGCGCCCTTCTTCGAGGACGATGATACGGTCGGCGGCCTTGACGGTGGAGAGGCGGTGGGCAATGAGGATGCTGGTGCTGTCGGCCAGAATCATGTCCAGGGCTTGTTGGATTTGCCACTCGGTGAAGGGGTCAATGCTGGCGGTGGCCTCATCAAGGATAAAGATGGCGGGATGCTGCCCCAAGACGCGCAGGAGGGCCACCAGTTGCCGCTGTCCCATGGAGAGTTGCCCGCCCCGTTCCCCCACCTGAGTCTCTAACCCCTGGGGTAATGTTTCCAGCCAGGAACCGTCCCCAATCTTGGTTGCCATCCCCCGCATGTCGGCGTCGCTGAGGTCTTGGCAAGCATAACGGATGTTTTCGGCCACGGTTCCCGAAAAGAGAAAGGGCATCTGTGAAATTAAGCCCAATTGTTGGCGATAAGAAATGAGGTCTACATTACGAATGTTGTACTCGTCCACGTAGACTTGCCCGGATTGGAATTCATAAAAACGGGCGATGAGCATGGCGATGGACGATTTCCCTGCTCCGGTGTGACCGACCAGGGCTACGCTCTCCCCCGGTTGAATGTGGAGGTTGAAGTCGCGGAAGATGCATTCCTCTTTTTCGTAATAGAAGTTGAGGTTTTCTATGCGAATTTCGCCGCGCAGACGGGAAACTTTTCTGTCTCCACGTTGGACGACGGCCGGCTCAGCATCGATGAGGGCGAAAACACGCTCAGAGGCGGAAAGACCGGCCTGTATTTGCGCCCAAAAAGCGGAGAGGTTCAGGACGGGGAAGAAGAAACGATCCAGGCTGAGGATGAAGAGATACCAGGACCCCACAGTGACCACGCCCTGGGCGGCATTCATTCCCCCCACATAGACCAAAATGGCCGTGCCAATCCCGCTAAAGGCATTCAAGACGGGAAATACCAGGGAGAGCACGAGGCCGCGTTGCACGTTAACCCGAAAAGATTGTTGGTTGGCTTGGGAGAAATCATCAAAGACGGCCGCTTCTTGCCGGAAATTTTTAGCGACGCTCATGCCGCTGACCGTCTCTTTTATGGTGGCGTTGACCTTTGCCATGGCCTTCATCCCCTCTCGGGTCACGTTGCGGGCTAGTTTGCGGAATCCCAAGGCTAGAACGAAGACGATGGGCAAGAAGGTCATGACGTATAAGAATAGGCGCGTTTCGATGCGGGCCAGGAATATGCCAAGGATAATGGCCTGCGCGAGCTGGGAAATGAGGTCAGTGACCAAAACAACCATACGCCCTAGCTCGCGGGTGTCGGACGTGATGCGAGAGACCACGCGCCCCGATGAAAATTTATCGTAGAATGATAAGTCGTGATGGGCGGCGGAGCGGAAGGCATCTGTGCGCAAGGTCATCACGACGTCAGATAAAACGCGGACGGTAAGGCGGCGGCGGATCCAGTTTGCGCCCCATCTTAAAAATCCGCTAGCCACCACAAGGCCCACAACGAGGGCAACATAGACGTCTTGGGCATCTTTTGCTAAACGATCCACCCCTTCGGAAACCAGGATGGGCATGGCTATTGCGCCTATGGCTACTAGAATTAGTAGGATGGAGATAACGATAAGCCTCTCCTGGTGGGGGCTTAAGTAGTGGAAAATGCGCGAGACGAGTTCGCGGTCATCGTATTCTCGGTCGTAGTCTTCGGGATTTAAATTAGAGAAAAAGCCCATAGAGGTTAGTTAGTTGGTTGGAGGTTGGAAGTTAGATATTGGATATTAGGTATTAGATATTCGTATTAGGGGTTATAGCTCAGATAGCGAATGAAAGCGCTTATCATTCTCCACATTCCTCTAAGATGCGAGCATAAAGTTTTTCGCTAATTCTAAACCCTGCCACATCTCGTAATTGGTCTAATTTAATCTTGATTGAATCGACGAATCCTCGTTGTCTCGCTTCCATCAGGACGCCAATTAGACCTATATACCGCATCCCAAAATGTTGTGCGACTTCTCGACCCAATCGCTCGTCCATAATTAACAAGTCTGCATCTACTTCTAACGCCAAGGCAATTGCTTCAGCTTCCCCTGCGTCTAAACTCTGGCAGAGAGACCGCACAAGGGGTTTGTTAACAATCTCTTGTACATTAATCCAATCTGCTTCTCTAACCTCAACAGCACCCGGCAATCCAGACCCATCAATAACTACCTCTTGCCACACCGCTTCTGGAACAAGCAAATCTCCGTATACTTGATGAAGTAAATTTAGGTTGCCAATCCGCCCTAGACTCACGAATGGGGAAGTGTTACTGACGACTTTCACAACCGTCCCATCTCCTGTAGAGTTGCCAGGTCTTCTTCGTAATCGGCTACATCATAATGAACGGAAATACCTCTGCTGCCTAATAATTGTTGGAAAGTCCAAGCGTCCAATCCTAACATCTCGCGTGCCTTCCCAAAAGACAGCTTTTCCCTTTGGTACAAAGAGAGGGCTAACTCTTGTTTTAGCTCTTGAGATGTCATGCGCGTAGAATGAAGCACATCATAAGGTATTTCAAGGGTTGTGGTTTTAGTAGCCATATATTCAGCATCCACCTCAGCTATGATTCTGTCCAAGCGTCCTTCCTCTAAATCATCTTCAATTTGCTGCTCCCATACGCTGGCCTGATACTCTTCAAGCCAGGTTGAAAGCTCAACTAATTGCTCAGTCGATAGTTTTGCTATAGCAGTTTTTATTTCTTGGACACCCATTGGCTTACTCCTTCTTTACCGGTTGCCTATTCATTGTAATTCATCATAGCAGAAAACCTAAATTTTGCCAAATAGTGACTACTCAGAGGGAGTGCTAAAAAGTTATTGGCCAATCACCGCCCCCACCCCACCTTAGCGCAGCATATCCGAAGGATGCCCCAAAATGTGACGAGATGCGTGTCAAATTTGAGGGAGGGGTTACCTTCTTCCCCCAAAATTCCTGCTTTTGCCACTTGTTACATGCCACTTGCCACTTGCTACATGCCACTTGCCATTTGCCACATTTCAACTAAAAATACGCCGGTAAACGGGAGAGGTTTCCATAAGGTCTTCGTGGTTGCCGATGGAGGCGATGCGCCCTTTGCGCAGGACGATGATGGTGTTTGCCCAACGGATTTGGGAGAGCCGGTGGGTGATGATCAGGGTTGTGCGCCCCTCGGCTGCGGCGTAGATTGCTTTTTGGATTTCGTCTTCTGTAGCGCTGTCGATGGCGCTGGTGGAATCATCTAAGATCAAAATGCGGGGATCGGTCAGGAAGGCCCGGGCCAGGGCCAGGCGTTGCCGTTGCCCGCCCGAGAGGGTCACACCCCGCTCTCCAAGCTCGGTTTGGTAGCCTTTCTTGAAAGAGGTGATGAATTCATGCGCTTGGGCGGCCTTGGCGGCATCTTCAATCTCTTCGGGGGTGGCATCAGGTTTTCCGAAGGCTATATTCTCTTCTATGGTGCTGGAGAAGAGGAAAATATCTTGCTCAATGATCGAAATCTGTCGCCGAAGGGTTTCCAAATTCCATCCTCGGACGTCTACCCCGTCAATTTTCACTACGCCCTTAGAAACATCAAAGGTGCGGTTGACCAATTTAGCCAGGGTGGTCTTTCCGGAGCCGGTTTGCCCGACGATGGCCACGGTTTGACCAGGCTGAACCTGAAAGTTAAGGTTTTCTAGGGTGACGTCATCATCGGGGTAGGCATAATGGACATCTTGGAATTCCAGCGCGCCTCGCATGGTTTGGTCATGTCCGGCTATGTTTTGATCTAACTCAGTTTCGCGGTTGATGAGCTCTAAAATTCGTCTGGCTCCAGCCACGCCCAACGAGACCTGGGAGTACGCGAATAAATAAACAAAGGTCGGGAAGCCAAGCAGTAATAGAAGGCCAAAGTAGGCTACGATATCGCCCACTTGTAAGTATCCCTGCTGGAAAAGGTAAATAGCGTGGTAGAGGCCTCCTGCCTGGGCCAAGGTCATCAAAAGTAAAGGAAAAAAGCGGGCCTCCACATCGCCCTGGCGAACGCTCCTGTCGCGAAAGGTGCGGACTTTTTCTGCAAAAAGGGCTATTTCAGAATCTTCCTGGGCCAGCCCTTTCACGGTCTCAATGCCATCCACCGCTTCTGCCAGGCGTGTATTAAGGGCCCCAAATGCTTTGCGCACAGATTCTGTGATTGGGTTTAGCTCATAGAGGAACTGCCATAGGGCCAAAACATAAAGGATCAAGAAGGCCACAGGGGCAAGAATTAAAGCGGGATGATACCGTGGGGCAAGAATGATAGGCATGAGGATGAAGGTGGCCGAACCGATCACCAAGTTAATGCCAGGACTGAACATAAAGTTGACCTCCCGGACATCGTTGGTAGCGCGCGCCATGACATCTCCCACCGGTTGGAGGTTGTGGTAGGTCATGCTTTTGCCCAGCAGGCTGACATAAAGTTCGTGCCGAATATCACGCTCCATGCGTTGGCCAATCAACTCTGCGCCGAAGTTGCGCCCAAATTGAAGGAGGCCGCGGACAATTTGCGTGCCAGCGATCATTATAGCAATTTTCCCCAATCCGCTAGAATCAGGTGGGGACGCTAATAAGACATCCATGGCTTGTCCCACAAAGATTGGCACAACAGCCGCTAAACTGGCATTGCCAATAGCACCTGCGACCATTAGTAAGCCAAGATACCAATAACGGGCAGCATGGGCAAAAATCCAGCGGACAGGAGCCATGCGTTGGGCTTTGATCCAGGTTGGGGTCTGTTGTTCTTTGGGGATGGTGAATTCGGCGTGTTGGGTCATGTGGGCGTTAGTTGGGTAGTCGGTAGTCGGTAGTCGGGTAGTCGGTAGTCAGGTAGTCGGGTAGTCGGGTAGGCGGCGTGCTGGGGAGACCTGCGGTTGGGTTCGGTCAGGAGACCAGCACCATCGTTCGGTCAGGAGACCAGCACCATCGTTCGGTCAGGAGACCGGCACCATCGTTCGGTTGGGTAGCCTAAGGCTATGTTTCGCGAAGACCTGCGCACATCGTCATTCGCACCTCGCAACCCGCGCCTCACCATTCGCAACCCGCACCTCGCACCTCTTATCTCGCTAAGTGTTCTTGGGCGAGGGCGAGGGCCTCTGCGCGGGTGGATACCTCTCCGGCGGCTTGGGCTTCGCGGATGGTTTCGAGGAGTTGGCCAATGATGGGGCCGGGGGATAGGTGGAAACTCTCCATCAGGTCCGTCCCGTTGAGGAGGGGGGGCGGGGAGACGCGTTCCGCGTGGTGCTCCCACCAGGCCTCCAGGAGGGTGCGAGCAAGGTCGACGTATCTTGTCCAAGCCTCTTTGGGGGGAGCGCTTCCGTGCTGGGCCAGGAAGTCGGCCAGGGAGAGGAAGACGGCACTCAGGCCCGCTTCACCCACGCCGCGAAAATAGCCGTAAACCGCCCGGCGGTCGGGGGGATGGGGGATGGTGGCCAGCCGGCGGAAACGCTCCAAGGCCCGGAACGCGGCCCGCAGGTGGCGGATCTCGGCATTGCTCAGGCGTAGACTCTCGGCACGCTGGACGAGCAAGGTCGCCCCGGCGGAGAGGTCACCCGTATCCCCCCCGTTTTGGGCTGGCAAGTTGGTGTATGTGGCGGCCAGGAAGAGGAGGGGTTTAAGAAAACGCTCCGGGACCAGGGCCACGCTCAAATGCCGGGAAAGATCCTCCCGGTAACGGCCAAGGCGCAGGACGGCCAATCCCGCCGCCCAACTGGCAGCGGCCCCCGGGTCATGCTCCTCCCCCAGAAGTTCGAATAGGATTTCGAGGTGCTGGAGGGTCCTTTGGGTGCGTTTGGCAAACTGCCCGTGATGGGGAAAAAGTATGGTAAAAGCGCCCAGCAAATCCAAGGCTTTGAGGGCTGTGGCTTGTTTGGGGCCATCGAGGATGCGAAAGAGTTCATCGCGCTGGCGCTCGGGTGAAACGCTGGCCAGGTGAGGTATGGCGCTGGGGATTTGTTGGCGTGTTTGGGGGTCAATGTGCAGGGAAAATTGTGCCGCCAGACGTACGGCGCGAAGGATGCGAAGGGGGTCGTCTTGGAAGGTGTGTTCGGAGCAGCTTCGCAAAAGCTTGCTGTTCAAGTCGGCCGCGCCGCTAAGGGGATCGAGCAAGGCCTGGGGGTCTCGAAGGGAGACGGCCATGGCGTTGATGGTGAAGTCTCTGGCTCGCAGGTCATCCTCCAGGGTTTGGCCCCGAAAGCCAGCAAAGTCTAGTACTTGACGGTTTCCTTGGGAGTTAGTGACGATCACGCGCGCGGTCTCCCGTTCTTCATCTAAGGGAAAAAATGCCCCTTCCAAACGGTTGGCCACTTTTCGGGCAAGAGGGAAGGTCTCCGCCGAGAGGACGAAGTCCAGGTCGTGGACGGGTATGGAGAGGAGCGTGTCACGAATAGCTCCACCCACCAGGTAAACGGAGGGTGCGTGTTCTAAGATTTCTCGAACGCGCTCGAAGAGTGGCGAAAAGCTAATTTTTTTTTGCATTGGCACGTAGGTTATTTGAGGTGTTTCTTTGTGGCGCGCATTTTTTGCTGCCCATAGGGCTTGTTGGGGGGTGCCACCTTGCCCAACCACACAATTACCAAAGTGAGCGATCCAACGGCCCTGGTAGGGGAGAAAGCTGGGCGGTAGTTTGGGGGTAAGGGGAGACATGGGGAGGTGCGAGTTTGCGAGTGCGAGTGGCGAGTGGCGAGTGGCGGGTAGGCGGGTGAACGCTCTCAGGTTTCGCGCTTCACGTTTTCACGCTTTCACCTTTCACTATTCTGGCGGTATGTAATTTTCCAGGTCGACCACGCCTATGAAGGGTAACTTTCGGTAATATTGGTCCATATCTAGGCCATACCCAAAGACATATTTGTTGGCGATTTCGAAGCCGACATAATCAACATCTACTTCAACTTCTCTGCGTTCCACTTTGTCAAGCAGGGTGCAAACCTTGAGAGAGGCTGGGTTGCGTGTTCGAAGGAGCCCGAAAACGGAAGAAAGGGTATTGCCACTATCAATAATATCTTCTACGAGAATCACGTTTCGCCCCTGAATATCTTCGTGGAGGTCCATGTTCAAGCGGATTTGTCCAGATGAGCGCCGGGACCCCACGCCGTAGGAGGAGATGGCCATGAAGTCAATGGTATGGGGGACGGATATTCTGCGCATGAGGTCAGTCAGGAACATTACCCCACCTTTTAAAATGCATATCAGGTGCAGGTCTTGACCCTGATAATCTTTGCTGATCTCTGCTCCCAATTCGGCGATTCTTTTTTGTAGGACATCCTCTGGGATTAAAACCTCGTCTAAAAATTCATGATAGGGTTGCATGTGTATTTTCCTTAGGGGGTGGAGGTTGGATGTTGGATGTTGGATGTTGGATGTTGGAGACTGGATATTAGATATTGGATATTGCGGGGGATTAGCGGGGGACGATGTGGTGTTTACGGCAGCGGGCTTCGTATAACTCTGAGGCACCGACGATTACGATGGGGTCATCATAGTGGGCCGGCTCCTCATCCACCAGGCGTTGGGTGCGGGTGGCAGCTTCGTGGCATGCCATGCAGATTGCGCTAAGTTTGTCTACTTTTTCGGCTTTAGCCATCAGGTTTGGCATCTGACCAAAAGGCTCTCCTCGAAAATCCATGTCCAATCCGGCCACGATAACGCGAATCTGTTCTTCGACAAGGTGGTCAATCAAAGAGAGAATGTCAGCTCCAAAAAACTGAGCTTCATCAATGGCGACAACGGTGACATCTTCCCCAAGAAGTTCTTTGATCTCCGAAATATCTTCAATGGGGATGGCTTCGAACTCATTCCCAGCATGGGAGGTAACTTTATCAAGGCTATACCGGGCATCAAAGCCTGGTTTAAAAACTTGGACTTGTTGGTTAGCAATCGTTGCTCGCCGCAAACGGCGAATTAGTTCGTCGGTCTTTCCACAAAACATAGGGCCGGTAATTACTTCTAATCTGCCATTTCGATGTTTCATAATAGTCCTTGTAAGAGGTAAGGGGAAAAGATAGGGGCGGCTTAGAATAAACAAAAACAGGCAGAGCAATTGCCCTGCCTGTATTTTATCAGAGATTTGCCAAATTTTGTGCTTAAACTACAATTTCTTGGGCTGCTTCAGGGATCTCGTAGCCTTTCTCACGCAGCGTCTTTTTTATGTCAATAAGAGATTTGCGGCCTACCCCCTTGACATCCAAGAGAGCTTGCTCTCCGCCTTCTAAGACATCTAAAATGTCTTCAACGGTTTCAAATTCCGCATCCAGGAGAGCGTTATTTACGCGAGTGCCTAATTCCAAAGTATCAAGAGAAACATCAGCAGAAACTTTTGTCTCTTTTTGCGTTTCTTGTTCTTTGACATACTCTTCGCGAGCACGCAGCTTCTTGTAGAAGCGCTCGACTTGGCCTTCCGTGTCAACGATGCGCTGTTCGCCAGTATAAAAGGGATGGCATTTCGAGCATACATCAACTCGGATTTTTTCTTGCGTGGAGCCGGTTTTCCAGGTATTTCCACAAGCACAGACAACCGTAGCTTGGGAATGATAAGTTGGGTGAATGTTTTCTTTCATAATTCTATCTTCTCTTTCTTACTCAACAGGGATAACGTTAACTTGCTTGCGTCCGCCGCGAACGTGCCTAAAAGCAACTACGCCATCGGCTTTTGCAAATAAGGTATCGTCACCACCACGCCCAACGTTTAGGCCTGGCCTTATGGGTGTGCCACGCTGCCGGATGATAATGTTGCCAGTGCGAACACGTTCGCCAGCGTATTTTTTTACACCTAAGCGTTTCGATCTACTATCACGACCATTGCGGGTAGACCCGCCACCTTTTTTATGTGCCATTTTTTTACTCCATCAAAATATTGTCAATCTTCAACAACGTATAGCGTTGACGATGACCTTGCTTTACCCGATATCTGTTGGCAGGTTTATATTTGA
The DNA here is from genome assembly GCA_018263575.1 of Chloroflexota bacterium. GTDB lineage: Bacteria > Chloroflexota > Anaerolineae > Anaerolineales > UBA11858 > B10-G9. Next base: position 10,624 of record JAANWX010000079.1, read on the forward strand.
AAACGACTATTTTGGGGCCTTTGATATTGTCTGCTAAAGTCGTATGCACCTGAGCGCCTTCTACTAGGGGAGTTCCAATATGAAGTTCTCCATCATCAGTCACAAAAAGCACTCGCTCTAAAACGATTTTTTCGCCAACTTCGTCTTGCAAGCGATCGACTCGAATGGTCTCGCCTGGGACGGCTTTGTATTGTTTGCCGCCACTTTCAACAATTGCGTATTTCATGCGCTTTCCTCCAATCTTCACTTTGCCATACCTTCCGCGTTTGGTAGATACCGTCTGGTTAGATACCGTCTGGTAAAACATCTCCCGCCGAATTATGGGAAAGTTGGGGGTAATAAAAAGGTTGTTCCTTTTCGGAACTTCCAAGGACAACAAAAAACCCGTTTGAACACTTTTGTACTCAAACGCCGAGCCATTATATCGGGGATGCGGGTTAGTGTCAATGAGAAAATTAGATATCCGGAGGTTAGTATATTGGGAAATTGGGGCTTGGTAGATTGGTGTGTCAATGACCAAGTCGGCATTTACCGACTACGGCAAGAGTGGGTGGATGAAAAAATATAGTACAGATTGTACTTTGAGGCATGCCCAAAACCTGAAACTTGTCACTATGTTCCCTGGAGGGCAGGAGCTATAATTTTTATGTAAATCAAATACAAATATATGACTTTACTTGATTTCTTACTCGAAAGGAGTATCTGGTATGCCAATAACTGGATGGATCGAAGTAGATGAGCAGCATTGCAAAGGGTGTAGCCTCTGCGTGGAAGCCTGTCCGCAAGATGTGCTCCAACTGGATATGGAACGGCTTACCCCAAAAGGGTATCACCCGGCCCAAATGATAGAAGAAGTTTGTACCGGGTGTGGGATTTGTGCCGTTGTCTGTCCCGATGCGGCTCTAACCGTCTACCGAAACAAACCGCAACGCCGAACCAAGAAGCGAGTCAGGAGGTAAAAGATAATGACTAAAGAACTTCTCAAAGGAAATGAAGCCTTCGCAGAGGCCGCTATTCGAGCCGGGGTGGAAGGCTTTTTTGGATATCCCATTACGCCCTCAACAGAATTTTTAGAGCATATGGCAAGGCGAATGCCGCAACTTGGACGGGCCTTTGTTCAAGCAGAGAGTGAAGTGGCAGCCATCAACATGGTCTACGGCGCGGCTTGCACCGGGAAACGGGTCATGACCGCTTCCTCTAGCCCAGGCCTGAGCCTGATGATGGAGGGGATTTCTTATATCGCCGGCACGGAGGTTCCGGCGGTGATCGTCAACGTGATGCGCGGCGGGCCGGGATTGGGAAACATCGCTCCCTCGCAAGGTGACTACTATCAGATGGTCAAAGGCGGCGGGCACGGGGACTATTTCCCCATCGTCCTGGCTCCGGCCAGCGTCCAGGAGGCCATCGACTCAATTGCCATGGCCTTCGATCTGGCGGAAAAATATCTGTCGATCGTGCACGTAATAGTGGATGGCAACATGGGACAGATGATGGAACCGGCCGAACTCCCCCCCATGCGGGAGATCCCCACCGAATCCCCCCCCTGGGCGGTGACGGGTGCCAAAGACCGTGATCCCAACATCCTCACCTCAATTTACATTGATCCCGTAGAGGAGGAGGTGACTGATTTACGCCTTCTCAAACGTTGGAAAGAGGTAGAGAAGAACGAAGTCCGCTACGAAGAGTATGCCCTGGAGGATGCCGAGATGGCTATTGTAGCCTTTGGGACCTCAGCCCGGGTGGCCTCATCTTCCATACGTGATGCGCGAGAAGAAGGCATTAAAGTTGGCTTGTTGCGCCCCATAACCCTTGCGCCTTACCCCGAAAAACGCCTGGATGAAATATCAGAGCAAGTAGAGCGTATCTTAGTTATCGAAATGAACTCCGGAATGATGCTCGATGATGTGCGCCGGGTTGTTCAGGGTCGTGTCCCCATCGAGTTCTACGGGCGGATGGGCGGCATCACGCCTCTGCCGGATGAAATTTTAGATGAAATTCGCCGTGTGGATACCAACAAAACTGAGGTCAAAGGGGACCCTCGAGAGGCATGGATGGCACGCCTCGAGAAAAACATCATGGGAGAAGACAAATGACAGACACAAAAACTCAAGTTGTCTACGAACGGCCAGAATCACTTACTGATACACACACCCACTATTGCCCTGGTTGCACGCATGGCATTGCTCATCGTCTGGTGGCAGAAGTACTTGATGAGATGAACTTGCGGGAAAGTACCATTGGTGTCGCTCCCGTGGGTTGCTCTGTTTTTGCTTATAATTACTTCAATATGGATTTTGTGGAAGCGGCCCATGGGCGAGCCCCCGCTATGGCCACTGGCATTAAGCGCGTTTCTCCGGAAAATACCGTTTTCACCTATCAGGGAGATGGCGACCTGGCCTCCATTGGCATGGCGGAAATTATGCATGCCGCAGCTCGCGGTGAAAACATCACCGTGATTTTCATCAACAACGCTATTTACGGGATGACGGGAGGGCAGATGGCGCCCACGACTCTTCCAGGGATGAAAACCACTTCCTCACCCTATGGGCGTGATGTGGAGTTAGCAGGCTTCCCAATTAAAATGGCGGAAATATTGTCCGTTATGGAAGGTTCCGGCTATATCGTTCGCCGCAGTTTGCACGATGCAAAAAATATTCGCAAAGCCAAGAAAGCTATTCGGCTTGGTTTTGAAACTCAAGAGCGCGGTTTGGGATTCTCTATGGTCGAGTTGTTATCCTCTTGTCCGACCAACTGGGGGATAACGCCCCAAGAGGCTTTGGGCTTTGTGGCTGACAAGATGGTGCCCGTTTACCCCTTGGGCGACTATAAAGTCAACGCGGAATTAGAGACGATCAAGGTGTGAGACCAGTATCATCTAGGAGATATAAAATGAAAGAAACCAGCATTATTATTTCTGGCTTTGGCGGGCAGGGGACTTTATTCGCCGGGCAAGTTTTGGCGTATACGGCTTTAGATAATGATTTAGAAGTGACTTGGATTCCCTCTTATGGCCCGGAGATGCGAGGCGGCACAGCCCACTGTACGGTAATTCTATCTGAAGAGCGCATCGGTTCCCCCATCGTTGGCAACCCGGATATTGTCCTGGCGCTGAACCTTCCCTCTGTAGACAAGTATGAAAGTTTGATAACTTCAGGGGGAATGTTGATAGCGAATTCCTCGCTGTTCAACCGGGAAATCGAACGCGAGGACATCACCTCTCTCCTCATCCCGGCCAATAAAATAGCCGAAGAAATTGGCATGGCACGCCTGGCGAATATGATCATGGTGGGAGCGATGGTAAAGCTGAATCCCATCCTGACCATGGAAATGGTCAAAGCCGGGCTGGAGGAGCACATCCCCAAAAGGCACCGGAAAACGTTGCCGGGGAACTTCGAGGCTATGGAGAAGGGATTCGCTTTTGCTGAAGAAGCGATGGGGTAGGAGATGCCAGTTAGGCGAAGGCGGTTAGGAGGGTAGGAGGAGTTAGGGATGCGTTATTTGCTAGAGATTCCCGCCCGGATCAACGTTCTCGGCAACCCCAGCGACGCTACGGAGGGGGATTTTGCCACTATTTCCGCCGCCGTGAATCTCTACGCCAAAGCCGAGGTGTCAGAATCGGAGGAGCTCCTCCTGGAACAAAAAATACGGCGTGGGGGAGAGTTGGCGACAACGGCCCAAGAGACCTACCCGTCGGAGGTGATTCCCCTTCCCTACAATGGCACGCTCGACTTGATCAAAGGGGGGATCAATCGCCTTTTCCAGTACAGCGGAGAATTTCGAGAGAAGGTCGCTACTCGTGGGGCCCACATCGCCACCTGGACGGAAGTCCCCCGCCAGAGCGGTTTGGGAGGTTCCTCTTTATTCGTCCTGTTGACCCTGGCCGGGTTACGCGCTTTCTACCAACTAGATCCTCAGCAGCACAACGACTACGTCCTGGCCGAACTCACCCAGCGCGTAGAAGCCAAGGAACTGGGCATCACCTGCGGGTACGCCGACCGCTACGCGCCCCTCTTCGGTGGCTTGGCCTACATTGACTATCGCGGCAAACTGGACCAAAAAAAACTTCACGAAGAACCTTACGCCACCTATGAACGTCTAACCCTGCCGGGCGATGAGTTCCCACTGGTCGCCATTTCCAGCGGGGTGAGGCGCGATTCCGGGGACGTGCACGGGAAAATGCGCCCCATCTACCTACAAGAACACCGGCAATGGATTGTCCAAGGGGGAGAGGCACCTCCCATGATACGCTGGATGCAAACGGCGTGGGAAACAGCCTGGAAGGGAAAAATCGCCCTTCTGGCGGGGGATTGGAAAACGTTTGGGGAGTTGATGAACGCTAACCACCGGGCCGTAGACGAGATGATGGCCTATTGCGGTTTCTCCGAGGGAGCGGGAGGGGCTAACAACCTCCTCATCCGGGCCGCGCTGGAGAACGGCGCCCTGGGGGCAAAACTCACCGGCGCCGGGGGAGGGGGGTCGGTCTTCGCCCTCACCTATCCCGGCGAAAAGGAGCGCGTCATCCAAACCTGGCAGGGCGCGGCGGAAAAAGCCGGTCTGACGAGGGCCGAAATTTACCGTCCCCGCCTGGATTTTCGGGGTCTGCGCGTTCAAGGGCCGGGGGAGGAAAGCTGAGATGCAAGCCGTCATCCTCGCCGCCGGGCGGGGGAAACGCCTACACCCCCTCACCCCCACGCGCACCAAGGCCATGATCCCCGTCTTGGGGGTGCCCATCGTGGAACGGGTCATGGAGCCTCTGTTGGCCAACGGGATCACGGATTTCATCCTCGTCGTCAGCCCGGAGGATGAGGAAATCCGCCGCTATTTTCGGGAAGAAACCCAGCTTGCGGCGGACGTCCGGCTCGTCCCCCAACCGCAACCGCTGGGGATGGGACACGCCCTCCACCAAGCCGCGCCATTCATCGAGGAGGACTTTCTGCTCTCCGCCTGCGATAATCTCGTCCCCGAGGCGGATGTCACTAAGTTGCTGCAACGGTGGGGGGAATCCCCCCGCCCCAACGCGCTCCTGACCCTCCTGCGCGTGAAGCCGGAAGACATCCCCCGCGTGGGAATTGTGGAATTGGAGGGGAACAGAGTCACGAAGATCGTCGAAAAGCCCTCCCTCGCCGAAGCCCCGTCCAACATCGCCAGCACGCCACTGTACTGTTTTTCTCACCGCTTGCTGACGTATCTGCCCAAGATCCCCCTTTCTCCGCGTGGTGAATACGAACTCCAAAACGCGGTGCAAATGCTCATCGCCGAAGAGGGCCAGGTATACGGGGTGGAGTTGGAAAGCCGCCTGGATTTAACCAAACCAGCAGACTTGCCTGAGATCACTAAGCACTACGCCTTTGCGGAAGAGGTGATGGGGTAGGGGTTGGATATTGGATATTGGAAGTTGGATGTTAAGGAAAAAACCGCGTCTCTTTTACGAGGCGCGGTTTTGTTCGTCTTATTCTACCTTTAGGGCAAAAGATTTCCCCTATTTTTTTGTAAGTTTAGAAATCGTCTGAGAAGTCAGGGTCTGGTTCGGGGATACTTTCAACAGCGGCAGCAGCGCCACCACCAGGAAGGGCGGCATTATAGGCTTGGCCCCACAAGTGGCCGTTGACAGCATATGCATAGGCACTGGTAAAGGCGATACCAATACCGCAAGCTACCGCACCTAGAGAAGCGATAAATCCGGTCACTATGCTTCCTAGCAAAACTAGGGCGTAAACGCCAATGTTTTCCCGCGCTATGCCAAAGACTTCCCCAAAGTTGAAAGCGGCTTTTAGTTCGTCCTTAGCGGCAAAGTTACCAATTGCAGCCGGAAAAATCAATCCCACAGCCAGTCCGTAAAGGAAAGTGATACATCCAAAACAAATTGAAATAATGCTTAGGGCTGTAATGACAGCTTCATCTTCGCTGCCCAATAGGGCCAAGCTCCCTGAGCTGCATGTTTGTAAAACGACTACAGGTAACATATATACAAAGCCGATCACAAACACCTGCAAGCCTTTTACGAGATAATCCATGAAATCAGCCCAATCGGGTAACGGCTCAGGATGGTTGCCAATTACGCGCCGGGTGATTTCTAGGCTCCAGCCGAGGACAACAAAGATCCCTACAATGGGGATTAAAAAGATCAAACCTGCTATGCCTACTTTTTTCAACCACTCTTCATCTTCGAATACAAATGCAAAAGCTTGTCCAAAATCCATTTTTGTCTCCTTGATTAAATTAAAACGTAGAAGGGGAAGATTCGACTCCTGCAAGGCCTTACACCGCCTTATGAGTAATCATACCATATACCATGATTTTATCAATGAGTGAGAAGTGATGAGTGAAGAGTGATGAGTAATGAGTAAAAAAAGAGACGCCTTGATGATGAGAGGCGTCTCTTCTGCATTCAGCTAGTACTGAGTACTGATTACTGTTCACTGATTACTATTCACTGCCCTCGGTGTTTCATCGCCGCTTGCGCAGCCGCCAGACGGGCAATCGGCACGCGGAAAGGAGAACAACTCACGTAATTGAGGCCAATCAGGTGACACCATTCAATAGAATTGGGGTCGCCGCCATGCTCGCCGCAAATGCCCACTTCGAGGTCCACGCGGGCGGAGCGGCCTTTTTTGACAGTAATGTCCATAAGTTGGCCGACGCCATCGCGGTCGATGGTCTGGAAGGGGTTCTCGGGTAGAATCCCTTCTTCTACGTAGGTGACCAAGAAATTCCGCTCGGCATCGTCACGGCTGTACCCAAAGGTGAACTGGGTCAGGTCGTTGGTGCCGAAGGAGAAGAACTCGGCCGTCTCGGCAATTTGGTCAGCGGTCAGCCCGGCGCGGGGGATTTCGATCATGGTCCCGAATTTGTAATCAAACACAACGCCTTTCTCTTCCATCACCTTAGCCGCAAGCTCTTCCAGCTTAGGCTGAATGAAGTGCAATTCGTTCACGTGCCCGGTGAGGGGGATCATCACCTCGGGGTGAGGATCAAAGCCGCGCAACTTGACATCGGCGGCGGCCTCGAAAATGGCCCGCACCTGCATGCCCACAATCTCGGGCATGACCACACTCAAACGCACGCCGCGTAACCCCATCATGGGATTGCTCTCGTGCATAGCCTGAACATTAGCCAGGAGGGATACCTTCTCTTCATCCACAGCGTTCTTGATACGGTTTTCGATTACAGCTTCCAACAATTCATGTTCATCAGGCATAAACTCGTGGAGAGGGGGATCAATGAGGCGGATGATGACGGGTAGCCCGGTCATGGCCTCGAATAAGCCATCGAAATCATCGCGTTGGTGAGGCAAGAGTTTATCTAAAGCTGCGGTGCGCGCTTTGGACGTCTCGGCCAGGATCATATCCTGAACAATGGGCAAACGCTCAGTTTCGAAGAACATATGCTCGGTGCGGCAGAGGCCAATTCCCTGGGCGCCGTACGTGCGAGCACGCTGGGCGTCTTCGGGATAGTCAGCGTTGGCCCACACCTGGAGGCCGCGAGTCGGCCAACCTTCGGGGAGGTCACGCACATCATCAGCGGCTGCAATTTTGTCGGCCCATCCCAATAATTCTAGTAATTCGGTTTGTTCCTCGAGGGTGGGGGCAATCGATTCTATTTCACCTACGAACGCTTCCCCGCTTGTGCCATCCACAGAGACATAATCCCCTTCTTTGACGGTAACGCCGTTGGCTGTCAATTGCCGTTTGTCGAGGTTGATTTTCATAGCCGAGGCCCCTACCACACAGGGGATGCCAAACTGGCGGGCAACCACAGCGGCATGAGAAGTAGCCCCACCTTCACTGGTGAGCACGCCCTTGGCCGCTAGCATACCGTTGACGTCATCCGGCTTGGTAAAGGGGCGCACCATAATCACGTCTTGGCCTTCTTCCTTGACCTTTGTCTCGGCGGTGTCAGCATCGAAGTATACGCGCCCAACAGCGGCGCCTGGAGAGGCGTTTACGCCGGTAGCAAAGCGCTTGCCAGCCTTTTGAGCCTCTTGTTTGGCTTCGAGCACAAATTGGGGATGTAAAAGGGTATCAACCTGGTCTGGCTCAACTCGTGAGACAGCTTCTTCTTTAGAAATCAGGCCTTCCTTAGCGAGGTCAACGGCAATTGTCACGGCCGCTTTTGCGGTGCGTTTCCCGTCACGTGTCTGAAGCATCCAGAGCTTCCCACGTTCAATAGTGAACTCCACGTCCTGGACTTCTTTATAATGCTTTTCCAGTTTTTCAGAAATATCCAAGAATTGCTTGTATACCTCTGGCATGTCATCTTCTAGGTGCTGAATTTCGTGGGCGTTGCGGAGACCGGCGACAACATCTTCACCCTGTGCGTTGAGCAAATATTCGCCCCATATCTTTTTCTCACCAGTGGAAGGGTTGCGCGTAAAAGCCACCCCAGTCCCAGAATTTTCACCCATGTTTCCGAAAACCATGGTCATCACATTAACGGCTGTGCCCAGGTCGTGGGGAATGCCGGCCGCGTTGCGGTAATCAATAGCTCTCTTTACATTCCAGGAGCTAAAAACAGCCTCCGTCGACATGCGGAGCTGTTCGTAGGGGTCTTCGGGGAAGTCAAAACCTTCATGTTCCTTAACGATGTCTTTGAATTCTCCTGTGAGTTTTTTCAAATCTTCTGCGCTTAATTCGGTGTCGAGGTCAACGCCTTTTGCCTCTTTGTATTCATCCAAAGCTTCCTCGAAAGCCTCATCGGGAATACCCAAGACCACACCGCCAAACATCTGCACCAAACGGCGATAGGAATCGTAGGCAAAGCGCTCATCACCCGTCAAGGCAATGACACCTTTGATAGTCTCATCGTTGAGGCCAATATTAAGCACCGTATCCATCATTCCCGGCATTGATTGAACAGCCCCGGAGCGTGAAGACAACAGCAAAGGATTCTTGGCGTCACCAAATATTTTGCCTGTTTCCTCTTCGGTGGCCTTTAGCGCTTCTAAGGATTGTTCCCACATCCCTTCGGGGAATTCCTCGCCCGCGTCCAAATAGGCGAGACAAGCTTCCGTCGTCACTGTAAATCCTGGAGGAACAGGAATTCCAATCCGCGTCATTTCTGCTAGATTGGCCCCTTTCCCGCCAAGCAACGCACGAACCTTGTCCCAATCGTTACCGACATGTTTTTCAGCTTCTTCCACTTCGTGGAAAGTATAAACCCATTTACGTTCTGACATAAAAAAACTCCTCCAAACTAACTAAATTGGTAAAAATCACCGGAGTGAGAACTGCGCCTCCAAGTGCACAAATATACCATTCTTACCTTTTATTTCACAATTGCCAAGTTTACCACATTACAAGCGCTATCATAACCCTAAACAGAACAATTTTAAGGAAATTACCTAGTGTCGTGTCAATGTCATTAAGTTTAGCTCGGTTGTAGACCTGACAGGTTTCCCGACGGGACATTTTTAACTCGATTCGGTGCAACCAAGAGCATATTTCTGTCTAAAAGTGTGCTCTAAAAACTGTCAGGTCTGGGCCAAAAACCTTAACTAAATGACATTGAGTGTCGTGTCAAGCTACAAATTCATATTTGTCATTTTATAGTTGACACGACACTAGGAGTTCAACGCATAGAACTTTTTTTATTTACAATACTCTTTACAGTAGCCTTACAACACGTTCTAGAGCCTTGACACTTCTATTTAATGGCGATAACCTGATAGCAATAACCTAAGTGTAGTATAGGAGCTTTTAAGGCAAGACCTTTATATGTAGGAAAAAGGAGTTTTCATACTTATCATTACCTTAGTATCCCCCAGCTTTGCCGCCCTATCCCCTGTTAACGATAAAGATGTCATTGTCCAAGGGAGCAGCGCAACTGAAGTTGCCGAATTAGTGGAAAGCTACGGGGGAGAAGTAACATCTTACCTGGAAATCATCAACGGCGTTGGCGCTACAGTGCCCGAAAATGTTTTAGCCCAACTTTTCGCCGAGCCTCAAATCACCTCCATCACGGCCAATGCCCAAGTAAGTCTATCAGACGACGATGAGGATTTTGAAGATAGAGATGATGATGACGACGATGATTACGAAGATAGAGACGATGATGACGATGCAAGAAGGACAAGAACAAAAGCAACAAGGACAAGAACAAAGACAACAAGGACAAAAACAAAGGCCACCAGGACGTTCCCGAAACCAACTACCCCGACGTAACAGGTGCTGATACCACCTGGGAAAAGGGCGAAACCGGTGAAGGAGTAACGGTAGCCATCATCGATACTGGCCTCAACGCCAAAGCTTTATTCCGACAAGATAAAGAAGCATCTCAACGTCTCGTGGGCTGGGCTGATTTCGTAGATGGCAAAAAATCACCGAAGGATCCTAATGGACATGGCACTCACATTGCTGGCATCATCGCCAACTCCCAGGTCGGGGAAGACGGCGAATGGAACGGCATGGCTCCCGGGGCAAATATCGTCTCTGTCCGGGTTCTCAACAAAGAAGGCTTTGGAACCTACGAGCAAGTCATTCAAGGCATTCAGTGGGCGGTCAAAAACAAGGACAAATACAACATCAAAGTCATGAACCTTTCCCTGGTTTCCCCGGTGCAATCTCCGTACTGGGCTGACCCCCTGAACCAGGCCGTTACCCGCGCCTGGGCGGAAGGCATCACCGTGGTGGTTGCCGCCGGAAACAGCGGTCCAGACCCGATGACCGTTGGCGTCCCGGGCAATAACCCTTACGTGATCACTGTGGGCGCTTTCACGGACAACTACACCCCCAACGATTGGAATGACGATTATCTAGCCCCCTTCTCCGCCGCGGGACCCATGCTGGATGGTTTTGTCAAACCTGACGTCGTTGCTCCCGGCGCCCACATGGTCTCTACCATGCATCCCAACAGCTATCTGGCCCATCAATACAAAGATGCCAAAGTCGCTCTGGGCTATTACAAAATTGCTGGGACCTCCCAGGCTGCGGCCGTAGTCTCCGGGATCTCTACCCTGGCCCTGGCTGAAAATCCCGATCTATCCCCGGATGAAGTCAAGTTCCGCGTCATGGGTACCGCCTTCCCCTGGGTTGATAGGGAAAACGACCTGGCCGGCTACAGCATCTGGCAACAAGGCATGGGCAGGGTCAACGCTCCCGATACGGTTTATACTGACCTTAGCGGCTTTGCCAATGTGGGAATGGACATCGAAGCCGACCTGGCCGGGAAAGAGCACTATGAAGGATATACTTACTACGATGCCGAGAACGAGCAATTTGTCCTCAAAGGTGGATTCGGCACCTGGGCGGGTGGCTTCGGCACCTGGGCGGGCGGATTTGGGACCTGGGCAGGCGGATTCGGCACCTGGGCCGGAGGGTTTGGCACTTGGGCGGGTGGATTCGGCACCTGGGCCGGCGGGTTCGGCACCTGGGCTGGAAGCGTCCCCTGGGACGATACTGTTTATAATGACGAGGCCTTCGTTACCAGCTTCATGGCCGGGGAATCCCCCTCACTTACCTCTACAACCACCTCTATTGGAATAAGCAAATAACCCTTTACAGAGAAATAAAAAAACTAGAGAATGAGTGGCTCCCTCATCCTCTAATCTCCTCCTCACCGCCGGATGTGTACAACCCAATCCGGCGGTGTTTTTTTAAGTTCTCTTAAAACGCTACCTTTTCCAATTCTTTCAAATCCAACTTAGCACCTAAAGACTGGAAAATCAAACGGGCCTCACTAGCTTGTACACGGGCGTCAACAAAATCCCCCTCTTCTTTTATCAATTTAGCCAAGACAGTCGCTGTGCGCCCAATTTCTAATTTATTCCCTAAAGAAACAAATTTTTCCATACTCCTATTGAGCAATTTTCGAGCTGTTTTCAAATCTCCCCTCTTGAAAGCAATTTTTCCTTCTAAACGTACTACTCTGGCTTCCTCCAGGGTATATTGTCCGGCTGGTGCTTTATCAATGGATTCTAAAGCAGCCTTACAACTCTTTTCAGCTTTGCTAAATTCCCCTAACCCCAAATAAGCTTCCCCTTTGCACCAATACAAATCAACAAAGCTTTCCTGGGAACCAATCTCATTATAGATTCTTAAACTACGCTCACAATAATCTATCGTTTTGTCCCACTCTCTGGTAGCCATCCAATAAAGCGCTAATTGTAAATAAGCCGCACCTTCCAAAAAACTATGCCCAATATCACAAGCCTTATTTAAACATTGTTCAAGGTGGTATTTTGCTTGTCTTAAATCTCCTTTATCGATGTATAGAATACCAATATTCCCTTGTAAATGAATAGTAGCTTCAATATCTCCCAGCGAAGCATTCAGTTCCATGCTTTGTTCATAATTTTTCAAGGCGTTATCCCAGTTCTCTCGCCGCCATTCCAGCAAACCCAAGTTATTATAAGAGCGGGCTACGGCTGCTAAATCACCGATCTCTTCCTGAAGTACTAAGCTCTTCCGGAGGAAGTCAGCGGCTTGAGCCAATTCCCCTTTTTGGAAATATACCCCACCCAAGCGATTGAGGATAGAGGCTATTACCTGATAGTGAGATGAACCCTGGACAATTTCCAGTGCCTCTCGTAAATAGCGCTCGGCTTGCTCTCCCTCTCCCTGCCGGAAGTGAATCCACCCAATCTCATTTTTTATCTTAGCTCCTTCATTGAAAATTTCCTCACTATCTAGTGAAAAGAAAAGTTGTTGGGCATCTTCCAGATGCGATAATGCATTCTGGAAATCCCCTTGGCGTTCGAATGTGGTGCCTATTTTACGGCAAACGGCTACTTGGGTCTTTATAAATTCATCTTGTTCGGGAGCGTGTTCAACAACTTCCAAAGCCTCATGATAATGTTTCCGGGCGCCTTCATATTCTCCCACAAAAAGTAAAACATCTGCCAAGCCGACATAAATCTGGAGTTTTTGCAAATCATTATGCTCAACGTGAGGTAATATTTCCAAGGCTTGCTCATAATGTCCACGGGCCTGATTGTTAACATAAGCGCGGGAAGCTCTCTTACCTGCTAAAATTAAATAATGGAGAGCACGCTCCAAATTTGAACTCCATGAATAGTGGCGTGCTAACAACTCAACATGCTCGTTAATGCGGTCGGCGTATACTTTTTCAATGGCTGCCCCAACTGCCTCATGCAATTCTTTGCGTTCTTTGCGTAATAATGTGCCATAAATTGCGTCAGAGGTAATCACATGGCGGAATAAATAGTTTTGTTTTTCAGTTTTGGATTTGTGTTGAATAAATCCTCTCTTAACTAAAAGAGCTAATACAGTTTCTAGTTCTTGTTGAGAAGCAACATCCGCTACCTCAGACAGCACATTGAAATTGAAATCCCGCCCAATTACAGCCGCAACTTGAACAATTCGGCGTTGTTCAGGTAAGAGGCGATCAAAACGAGTCAGCGCCAGGGCTTCGAGGGTAGCAGGGATACCTATGGATTCCCCCTCTTCACCTAACTTCCAAGTTCCATTCTTGCGAATGATCTGGTTGCTATCGATCAACATCCGTAAAAGTTCTTCCAAGAAAAGCGGATTACCAGAAGAGCGTTGAATAATTTGCTTCACGAATGTTTTTGGTAAATCAGCATCTCCTACTAACCTTGAAAACAATTCTTCACTTTGCGTTTTTGAGAGCGGCTTTACTTTTATTTTCTGGAAGTGTTCTGGTAAACGTCGCGAGGCTTTCGAGATAATTTCAGACAATCCATCTTCAGAAAAAGAACGAGAGACTCCACAGAGAACGAGAGGAGTATGTTTTAGGGAATTCAATAGAAATACAAATAATTTAATAGAAGCTTCGTCGGCCCAATGCAAATCTTCCAAGATCAAAAAGAGGGGTTGTCTTCTCGCTTCAGCAACCCATAACTCCTGAACGGCTAAAAATATTTGTTGGCGAAGTTGTTCTCCTTCCAAGTAACGGAGACGTTCAGCATCACTCTCTTCAGAAGGAGAGAGCGAGAAGAGATGTTCTAGATAGGGCAACACTTCTTTGGATTGTTCCCCCAGGGTGCGGGATGTCTTTTGGGCCAAACGTTCTCGTATTTCTGCATCCGCTTGTTCGCCGTGTATCCCAAAATATCCTCGCATGAGTTCAATGAAAATCCAGTATGGAATGGAACGGCGGTAGGTGAGGCTGCGTCCTTCCAGGATACGCCAAGGTGCTTTTCCTAGGTGGTCTTTTAACTCTGAAACCAGGCGACTTTTCCCAATCCCGGCCTCTCCTTCCACTAGTACCAACTCACCACGCTGTTCCTGAATGGCGGTATCTATGGCCCTTTGTAGCCGCATAAATTCTGACTGACGTCCAATCAGTGGAGTACGCATGCCCTCAATGCCTCGCAGGGCTTCAGGACGAGCCTTTGGTCCAACGAGTTGATAGGTTATGACTGGATCTTCTACACCCTTCAATGCTCGAGGAGATTGTTTTTCAAAATCAAACAGTTTTCAAGTTTGGTGATATACCTTCTCACTTACTAAAATCGTATCAGGTTCAGCCGCACTCCCCACTCGTTGAGCCAGGTTGACAGTATCTCCAATGACCGTATAGTCCAAATGATCATCCAAACCAATCCCGCCAGCGATAACGGTCCCGGAATTCAAGCCAATGTGCATTTTTAGCCTACTGTCTATTTGGGTATTAAGTTCCCAATTGAAGCGTTTTAGAGCTACTTGCATATCCATGGCAGAGCGAATGGCCCTTTCAGGATCGTTTTCATGTGCAATAGGAGCCCCAAAAAGAGCCAGGATTCCATCCCCCAAAATTTTATCTACCATTCCCTCATAGCGATATACACATTCCATCAAAAGGCGAATGTATTGTTGGATGATTTCGTAGAGATCTTCTCCATCTATGCGTTCCGAGATAGATGTGTAATCCGTTAAGTCTGCAAAGAGAACGGTAACTTTACGACGTTCTCCCTTTGCTTCAAGGCCCGCTTTACGGAAACGTTCCATTAAATCAGGCCCCACCATAACACCAGAAAACTCTTGTACAGCTTTTGGGGTACGCTTCACTTCTCTGGGGTAGGGGTTGGCTCTGCTTGCAAAGGTGTCCCACACTTGCCGCAGAAGTTCATTCCGTCCGGATTATCAAATTCGCAATTTGCACATCGGATAGCCATCTGTTACCTCAGATTAAGGATAACACAATTTTGGCTTAAAGAATAGAATTCGATTTACATTTATGCTAGGTCTAGAATCCCCTTCTTCGCGAAACGCATCACCTTATGGGTGGCAGTGAACAATTAATCTTTTTATCCAATCCATGTTCCTTGCCAAGGCTGGAGGGTGATTATTAATTCATCGCCAGAAACGATATATTCTTCTTGGCCTAAAAGATCATTCACAATGCGCCCATCCTGCCATCCCAAAGAATTGACCGGTAAATGCAGATGGCGGCGGGAAGGGCTGGCGTTAATGGCAATTAAAATAACCTCATCTCCTAATGTGCGGGCAAAGGCATAGAGCTGGCGTTTCTTGTCGAGAAGGACACGGTGATAATCACCTCGGCGCAGACAAGACTTCCTTTTTCGCAAGGAGATCAGAGTTTTAACCCAAGACCGCAGCTCCATATCCCACTTCTTTTCATCCCAGGGGAAAGCCCGCCGGCAATCGGGATCCTTGCCGCCCTCCAGGCCAATCTCGTCCCCGTAGTAAATGGCTGGAGCACCGGGATAGGCGAACTGGAATAAAAAGGCTAGTTTTAACTTTTTAATATCACCTTCTAATTTGGTTTTCACCCGGCGCGTGTCATGGGAACCAAGGGGTAAGTACATGGCATACACGTTCGAGCGTGGATAGGCTTTAAGCAAGTGTTCCACTTTCTCAGCGAAAACGTCAGCGCTGATGCGCTCCCGCAAGAAGTCTAAGAGCGCGTCCCGAACAGGATAATCCATAAGACCGTCAAAGTGGTCCTCCCCCACCCAACGCGAGTCGCCATCCCAGATCTCCCCCAAGAGATAAGCGTCCCGGTTGACGGATTTTACCACCTGGCGGAACTCGGCCCAAAAGATGTCGTCATCTATCTCACTGGGCACATCCAACCGCCATCCATCCGCGCCTTGTTCTATCCAAAAGCGGGCCACATCGAAGATGTATTGGCGAACGTGAGGGTTATCGGTATTGAATTTAGGAAGGCTTTTGAATTTCCACCAGGCCTCGTAGTCACGGGCATCCCCTGGGGAGTAAGCGTCTACGGGATGGCCATTAATATGAAACCAATCCATGTAGGGAGAGTGTCTGTGGTTTTCGAGGACATCGTTGAAAGCAAAAAAGCCGCGTCCGCAATGGTTAAAGACACCATCGAGAATCACGCGGACATTGTTGCTGTGTGCCACATCTAACAGAGCCTGAAAATCGGCCATATCCCCTAGTTTGGGGTCAATGCGGTAATAATTGCTGATGTTATAGCGATGATTAGAGGTTGCTAAAAAGATGGGATTGAAATAAATGGCGTTGATGCCTAGGTCTAATAAATAATCAAATTTTTGGATCACGCCCCGCAGATCGCCGCCTAGAAAATTCCAGATCGTTGGCTCAGCGCCCCATTTTTGGACGTTGGGCGGATCATTGCTTTTATCCCCATTTGCGAAACGATCAGGGAAAATCTGATAAAAAACTGCATCTTGTACCCAATACGGAACGGTCATAAAACCTACTATCTCCTTACATAGTTTATAAACTCAAGGTATCATCTCAAAAAATAGGGGGCTGATGTAGGGCGATTTGGTAAATCGCCTTGGCAAAGTGCAACTTTGCACCGAAATACCATTTCGACCTACATTCCCCCAGAATATTGAGAAGTTACAACTCAAGCCTAAATTATACCATTGAGAAGGGTCACCTATAACCCTGATATATACGAAATTCAGGCTAATTGCATAAACGAGAAGGTCAAAAAGCATGTGTCATTTCTTTCCTCTCGCGGTAAAATTGCCTCTATTACGTAGTAAAACACTTTCCTTTCATAATCACTTCAGGAAAAACATGCCAAAACAAAATCATACTTCTTACCAAGACCTCTACGTTGGCCTCAACGTCCAAACCCCCACGCTTAATGGTTCTGATATGCGTTATATCAATTTTGATAATGCTGCCTCTACCCCGCCTTTAAGATCAGTTTTGACCGCTGTTAAAGAGTTTAGCGCGTATTACAGCAGCGTTCATAGGGGCTCAGGGTTCAAAAGCCAGCTTTCTACCCACGTCTATGAGCAAGCCCGGCAAATCACCCTTAAATTTGTGGGCGCTGACCCCAACGCGCACACTTGCATCTTCAGCAAGAATACCACTGAATCGCTCAATAAGCTGGCCCGGAGATTCCCCTTCACGCCGCAGCGAGACATCCTCCTCACCACCGCCATGGAACATCACTCCAACGATCTGCCCTGGCGAGCCAACCCTGACGTCACCGTCCTTCACGTTGAAACCTCTCCAGATGGATGCCTTAACATGGCAGACTACCGATCTACATTAGGGGAGTATGGCCAACGGGTGGCTTTGGTGGCTGTTTCTGGAGCCAGCAATGTGACCGGTTACCTCAACCCCATCCACCAAATGGCTGAGCAAGCCCACGCGGTTGGCGCTCAGTTTGCCGTTGATGCCGCCCAGTTGGTCCCTCACCGGAAAATCGACATGCTTTCCCTCGACGATCCCCGCCACCTGGATTATGTTGTTCTCTCAGGCCACAAGATGTACGCTCCCTATGGCACTGGTGCGTTGATTGGCCGAAGGGATACTTTTTCGCGGGGCGCGCCCGATTTGGTCGGCGGGGGAACGGTGAGTATTGTCACTTTGGAGGATGTGACCTGGGCCGAACCACCGGAACGTGACGAAGCCGGCAGTCCCAACGTGATTGGCGCGGTGGCCTTAGCGGCCGCTATGAAAACGCTGGGGGAGGTTGGGATGGACGCGGTCGCTGCTCATGAGACAGCGTTGACGGCTTATGCCTTGGAGCGATTAGTGGGCGTGGAGGGATTGGAAGTCTACGGGGACACCGATCCAGCCCGGGCGGGGCAGCGTTTGGGTGTGATTCCCGTCAACCTGACAGGCAAGTCTCATTACCTGGTAGCCGCCATTTTGGGCCATGAATTTGGCATCGGTGTACGCAACGGGTGTTTTTGCGCTCATCCCTATTTACTGAAGTTGATGAAAGTCCCTGAAAGAGAAGCCGACCGCGTGCGCCAAGCCATTCTGTCAGGCGACCGTTCTGATATTCCTGGCCTGGTACGGATTTCGTTTGGCTTGTACAACACCCGCGCCGAAGTGGACGCTGTGGTGGAAGCCCTCCAAAAGATTGCCAGGGACGACTATGAGGGCGAATACGTGCAGGACATTGCTACGGGCGAGTTCATGCCCAAGGGCTGGGAGCCGAACTTTGGGGACTGGTTTCGGACGTAGAGGAAGGGGATTGTAATTAGGAGTCACCTTCTCGTGCAAAAATTCGGCGTGGCGTGAGGTGCGCAGCGGCAAAATCCCCATCCAAAGGGGGAGATCGATACCGCTTATCTGGGTGATAATATCTTCCACAGTTTCTAAATCATAGAGGGGCTGGGTGATGGCGTATTGTGCCCGCGCCCCCCACAGAAGTCCCTGCAAGCTCAAGCGATTGTGGTCGCGCGTTGTGCAATGCAATATGACCGCTTTCCCCGTCCGCGCTTGGATCAGGGTGCTCAAAGCCAGAGCGCTCATGCGCGGCTTGGCGACGGGATTGGTTGCCACGTTAAAGGCATCGAAAGGCAACCCGTCAAGGGATTCCAGGGCAGCCAAAAGCGGTTTGGCATCTGGGCTGGCTGGGGGAACAACTTCTACGGTAAGGGTGAAGGTTTGGTTTGACATGGTGAGAGCTAAAACCGCCTTAGCACAGCCCGCACCTGCCCCAAGTATCCCCTCCCAAAGAGATTCAGGTGGTTGAGGAGATGGTAAAGGTTATAGATGGGAAAGCGAGCGCGGTAACCCTGTTCCAACGGGCGCACTTCTTGGTAAGCGCGGTAGAATTTTTGGGGAAAGGTGCCGAAGAGCGTGGTCATGGCCAGCTCGGCTTCGGCCCAGCCATAGTGGGCGGCGGGGTCGATGAGGGCTGGTGACCCCTGGGAGTCAGTGGTGGCGTTTCCGCTCCACAGATCGCCGTGGAGGAGGGAGGCGGGTTGGGCGGGGATCAATTCTTCTAGCCTATGTGCTAACTGCTCCACTTTTTTGGTGTCTACGGGGGAGAGTAGTCCTCGCTTCCGGGCCAGGTGGGCCTGGTAGACCAGGCGATGTTGGGCGAAGAATCGGTAACCGTCCCCCATCCAGGGATTGGGCTGAGGCGTGCTGCCGATGTAATTATTGTGCGAGAAGCCGAATTGCGGGTTGATGTTCGCATGTAAGGTGGCAAGTTGGCGGCCAAAAACTTCCCAATAGTCGGGGCTGCGGGGGGCCGGGGATAAGTCCTCCAGGAGAAGGAAAACTTTTCCCACCAAAATTACGCGGGGGAGGGTAGGGCCATTTTCGACCCGCAAGGCGTCCAAGCCCTCGGCTTCCTGGGCGAACATGTCCGGGGGCGCGTGGGGGTTGATCTTGATGAAAAACGTCTCCCCGCTGTCTGTGGTTAAGACCGCGCCGCTGTTGATGCATCCCCCGCCCACGGGGCGGGAAGAGGCCACCACTCCATAGTCGCTTTTCTCTAGCCAGGTATGAACACGTTCTGAGATTTGGGTCACAGGCGATTCTCTTCCTTATAAATCTAAACCCCAAAAGGCTAGGTGTTTAGAACCTTCTGGGGCTAGATTTAAAAATTAGAAAGTATTACTTGCAAATATCTTTAAACACCATCCATCAATTCTTGCAACACTGTTTCGATTTTTCGCTTGATTTGTGGCAAATCGACTTCGACAACTTTCCAACCAAACTTGGGTGCGTTCGTCAACATCAAACTCCCTTCGTCCCTTACTGGTAAACTTCTCAATCTTTTGGATTGCCTCTAAAATGTCTCGTAATCGCTCTACATCATCTCTCATAGTGGGATAGCCTCCGACAAAACACGTTTTCGGATGCGGGAGCGTAACCCTTTTTCTGTGACTACATCAACGTCGTTTCCTAATATCGTTTGCAAGTCCATAAGCAACCCACCTAAGTCAAGCAGGCTGCGCCCGGATTCCATATCTACAAGGAAATCAAAGTCGCTATCGTCTCTGTCATCACCACGAGCAACTGAGCCAAAAATACGCACATTATAAGCCCCGTGCTTTGAAGTAGTTTTTAATATTTCTTCGCGCTTCTCTTCAATTAGCATCTTGGCATCCATCGTCCAACTCCTTTCATAATGAGAATCAGGATAATCGCTTTCTTAGATTATACCTTAAGGAATTGTAGACTCCTCTTTCTCAAGAGATTCCAGCAATCCCCGGCAAGAGCGCTCCACAATCTTATACACTTTCTCGAAGCCCGCTAAACCCACGCCGTAATAGGGATCGGGAACACCGGCGTTGGGGCTGCCTTGGGGATCGAATTCCCGCATGAGGCGAATTTTGTCTTTATCCTTCTGGGTGAAGGCTAAGCGCCGCAGGTTGCGACGGTTGTCCGCATCCATGGCGATGATCAAGTCAAAGCGCTCGAAGTCATCCCGCCGAAATTGACGCGAGCGGCCATCGTAGATCAGGCCATGCTCCCGGGCCACTTTGCGCATGCGCGCGTCGGGACTCTCCCCCACGTGGTAAGCGGATGTCCCCGCTGAATCGACCTGATACTTCTCGGCCAGGCCCTCTTCTTCGGCCAAGTGGGTGAATAAATGTTCAGCCAAGGGGCTGCGGACGATATTTCCTAAACAGACAAAGCATAGACGCATGGGGGTCTCCTGGGGTTGGTGGGTTGGTAGATTGGTAAGTTGGTGTATTGGGAAATTGGGAAATTGGGAAACTGGGGTTAGGGGATGAGGTGATGGGGTGACGGGGGATGAGGTGATAGGGTAACGGGGGATGAGGTGATGAGGGGCTAGGATAGCTGCCAATCCTCTGGTTCTTTGGTATCCTTTCGCTCCTCTGGTTCTTCTGTATCCTCCACATCCTCACCCTTGCGAAAAATAAAAATTTCGGTACACTCAATTATACCAATCCTCTAACAGCTCAGGTGTCATTTCGAACAAAGTGAGAAATCTTGCATCCACGAGCAAAGATTTCTCCCAATTCGGTCTGTGTTTGACCGAAACATCCTCGTCGAAATGACATGAGTGAGTAGTTATCCAATCTTTATCACGAGGAAAATGATGTCAAGCAATTTCAGGCCTATGCGGGTGGAGGTTTTTCCAACCGGGTCGTTGAACCTGGACCTTGCCCTGGGTGTGGGGGGGATTCCACGGGGGCGGATGGCGGAGATTTATGGGCCGCCCGCTTCGGGGAAGACCACGCTGGGCCTGTCTCTGATTGCGGAGGCGCAGCGGCGCGGCTTTTCGACTCTCTTTGTTGATGTGGAGCACAGTTTAGATCCCGCTTATGCCAAGACTTGCGGCGTAGACCTTGATGATGTGCTCCTGGCGCAGCCTCAGACGGGGATTGCGGCTTTGCAGATTATCAAGGAAATGGTGGCATCAGGGAATGTTGACCTGGTGGTGATGGATTCCCTGGCCGCCCTCTCTCCCCGCGCGGAGGGGCCGTCACCCCGGCGGAATCTTCCGCCGGGCCGGGTCAGCCAAATCCTCCCCACCGCGCTGCGTGAACTCTCGCTGGCCTGCATCCGCAACAGCGCTTCCCTGGTTTTCACCAACCAACTCCGCACGAGACTCAGGAGCGGTTATGGCCCACCGGAAACAACGCCGGGAGGGTTGAGTGTCAAATTTCACGCTGCTGTGCGCATCAGCCTGAAGACGAAAAAGATTCTTCGCAAAAATGAAGAGGTGATTGGCTCGCAAATAGAAGCCTTGGTTACAAAAAACACACTTGGCCGCGCCTTCCGTAGCGCAATTTTAAATTTGGTGTATAATATAGGTATCTCCAAGAACAGCGAACTGCTGCGCTTGGGATTAAGAGAAAAAATAATCACTCAGCGAGGCGCTCAGGTATGGTTCGGAGAGCGAAATCTCGGAACAGGCCGCCGGGGAGCAGAAAAGTTTTTCCATGAGAACCCAGTTGTGGCGCGAGAGTTAGAACAGGTGCTCCGCAACAAATTATTGCCCAGGCCGCCTATGTCCATGAGAGATTGATAAAACAAATATTTGGTCACGGTATATTCTCACCGCCCGCGGCCACGACAGCTCAAATAAAACCTTCAAATCACTTTCAGTGGTATAAACAATCACTTGTTTTTAAAACAGTTTTGTGTGAAAAATGCTATGTCCAACCCAGTTCAAAAAAGACTTTTGTCTTTAAAGTTTCACTTAGGGATTCACTCATAAGTTACCCCAAAACAAGTTAGTTACCACTAAGCATGTAGAGAGCAAAAAAGGTTCGTTCTATACGCAGTCGTGGCCTGTTAAGGCAGGGTCACGGCTGTTTTATGTTTAAGATTACCGACATTAAAACACAAAAGCACGATTCTCAGCGCTTCAACGTTTATTTGGATGGCGAATTTGCCTTTGGGGTGGCGCGCGCGGTTGCTCCCTGGCTGAAAATAGGCAAGGAGCTAAGCAGCGAAAAGATTGCTGAATTGAAGGCTAAGGATGAAGTTGAAAAAGCTTATCAACGTGCGCTCAATTATCTTAGTTATCGGGAGCGGTCTGAGGAAGAGGTACGCCGTAATTTACGAAAACATGATGTAGAAGAGCTTGCCATTGAGGAAGTCTTAGTGCGTTTGCGGCGCAATACTCTTGTCGATGATACGAGGTTCGCAGAAAAATGGGTAGAAAATCGGGCCGCTTTTCACCCCCGCAGCCGCCGGGCACTGGCATCGGAGCTCTACCAAAAGGGGATTTCTAGGCCGATTATAGATGAGGTCCTAGCCGACGTGGATGAGCATGAAATGGCTTATCAGGTGGCCCAAAAGAAACTCCGGCGGGTACAGGGACTGGAATGGCGTGAGTTCCGCAAGAAGCTGAACGGGTATCTGGGACGGCGTGGTTTTTCTTATGGCGTCACGGCCGAGATTACCCGCCAGGTGTGGGATGAGAGAGATTGGTAGGTTGGAGGTTGGATGTTGGAGGTTGGATGTTGGAGGTTGGAGGTTGGATGTTGGATGTTGGAAGTTGGAGGTTGGATGTTGGATATTGGATATTGGGTATTGGGTATTGGGCATTGGTGTTAGTCGGAATTATTTTAATTTTATGAAGATTTGAAGTTAGCGTCTCAATAAAGGGAAGGAGCCAGGTTTCCTCTACGTGAAGCGGTAAATCTGTTTTCTTACTCCCCCCAATCAGGCGGCTTTAAGGCCGAATTAAGTATCATCTCAGCCCCACCCCAAGATTTTGAGAAGGTACCGAATTAACATAAAAAAGAGGTTTCTATGGACAATATTAGATTTTTACCATTCTTGATAAGTTTATTTGCATTAGCAATAGGCGCAGCAATTGGATACTTTTATAAAAACTATCAGGTCATCCAAGAAAACGAGAAAAAGCGGGCTGAGGCTAACGATATTCTCAGCCAAGCGGAGAAAAAAGCCACCCGTATTGAAAAAGAGGTTCAAGACCAGGCCTTAGAAATTCGCCAAAGCGCAGAAAAGGAAGCCAACCGGCGACGGATGGAGCTTGGCCGCTACGAGGAGCGTTTACAAAGCCGGAGCGACCAACTTGACCGCCGGGCAGAAAAAATCGAAGATCGAGAACACGCCTTGAGTAAACTCCAAAGCACGCTTGATAAAAAAGCCAATCAAGTAGAAGGTATTTATACGGAGGTTTCTAAGAAGCTTGAAGAGGTCAGTAATTTAACACGCCAAGAAGCACGCCAGATTTTATTAGACCAGGTAGAGGAAGAGACCCGCAACGATATGTCGCGCATTGTGCGTGAGATCGAGGCTGAGGCCCGCGACGAAGGGGAACGCAAGGCGCGCAGACTTATCGCCGACGCCATCCAAAGGGTGGCCTCCGAACACGTGGACGAGGTGACGTCCTCTACAGTGGCGCTCCCCTCAGATGATATGAAGGGGCGCATCATTGGCAGGAATGGGCGCAACATCCGCGCTTTCGAGAAGGCCACTGGGGTGGATGTGATCGTGGACGATACCCCCGAAGCGGTCACTGTCTCCTGCTTCGACTCTGTCCGGCGGGAGGTGGCCAAGCGGGCTATGGCCAAGTTGGTCATCGATGGGCGCATTCACCCCGCGCATATTGAGGAAATTGTCGCCAAAGAACGAGATAGAATTGATAAAGTGATCTTGGAAGCGGGAGAAGAAGCCGCCTACGAAGCGGGTGTGCCCGGCCTTCATATGGAAATTCTCAAAAAACTAGGCCGCCTAAAATTCCGCACCTCTTATGGCCAAAATCAACTGGCGCATGCCGTAGAAAGCGCGCAACTATGCTCTGTGCTGGCCGCGGAGATGGGCGCCAACGTGGAGGCAGCCAAGGCGGGCGGGTTATTGCATGACCTGGGCAAGGCGATGGATCACAATACGGAAGGCACGCACGCCCAGATTGGGGCCGAATTCGCCGAGCGTTACGGTGTTCCGCCCTTGGTAGTGAACGCCATCGGCTCCCACCATCATGAGGCCGAACAACAAAGCGTGGAAGCCGTGATTGTGGAAGCAGCGGACGCCATCTCTGGGGCCCGTCCCGGCGCCCGGCGCGAGAGCCTGGAGCATTACCTGAAACGGGTCCGCGCCCTCGAAGACGCGGCCGACTCCTACGAGGGAGTCAAGAAAAGCTACGCCCTCCAGGCTGGCCGCGAGGTGCGCATCTTCGTCCAACCCAAGCGGATCGACGACTTAGCCGCCTCCCGCCTGGCCCGTAAAATTTCCAAAAATATCGAGGAGACCATGCAGTACCCGGGCAAGATCAAGGTGACGGTGATCCGCGAGACGCGGTCGGTGGAGTATGCGAAGTAGGGGAGTGGTCTAAGTAGTCTGAGTAGTCGGAGTGGTCGGAGTAGTCTAAGTGGTCTGAGTGGATGAGAAAATATAAGCCCTCCTGTTGGATGTGCTCGCAGGAGGGCTTTTTGATTTAAATGTTTTGAATAAACCTCTATCTCAAAAACGGATTCCCCCGCCGTTCCCTTCCCACCGTTGTCTCACCCATGTGGCCCGCCAGAATTCGCACCTCATCCGGCAGGGTGAGGATTTGTTCGCGGATGCTTTTCATGAGCGTCTCGAAATCTCCGCCGGGGAGGTCGGTGCGACCGATGCTGTTTTGGAAGATCACGTCGCCGCTGAAAAGTGTGCCTGCGGCCTGGCAGTAGAAGATGACGTGGCCGGGTGTGTGGCCCGGGGCGTGGCGCACCTCGAATTCGTAGCCGCCCACGCTCAGGGTTTGGCCGTGGTGGAGGGCCAGGGACGGTCGCGGGCCGGGGTCGACGTCCATGCCGAAGAATCCGGCCCCGCCCTTGTGCTCCCACAGGGGGAGATCGGCCGGGTGCAGGGCGATGGTCAACTCCTCAGAGACGGTGGGATTGGAGGAGGTAGCAATATCTGCCACTCCACCAAGATGGTCAAAATGGGCGTGGGTGAGCCAAATCTGGTGAATGATCCAGCCCTGTTTTTTGGCCGCCTTAACCAGACGGCGACCGTCTCCGCCGGGGTCGATCACCACCGCATTTCCCGTTTTGGCATCGGCAATCAGGTAAGCGTTGGTGGCCACGGGACCAAGGGTGAAAGACTCGATAGATAGCATGCAAATCCTTTGTAGTTTTGAGTTGGGTTGGAAGGGGTTGTAGGCTAAACTATGGCCTCGAACATATACCCCGTTCCCCGGACATTTTGTACCCATTCTTCCACGCCAGGGAAGACGGCCAACTTTTTCCGCAAGCGGCTGACCATGGGGCGCAATATTTCTGGGGCTTCCCATTCGTCAGCTTCAGCGCCTTGGACCAAGAAGACGATTTCTGCGTGGGTCATCACCCGGCCTTGATTCTCCAGGAAGATGCCCAGCAGTGTGCCCTCAGTGGGCGTGAGGTGGGCGGTGGTGCTCCCGCGCTTGATCTCCCTGCGCTCTAAATCCACCATGACGCCTTGGGGCAAGGAGATGATGCGGCGGCTGGGTACTTCAGGCGTGGTAATGCCTTCTATATCTTTGAATTGTTCAAGCGAGGACTCCAGTTTTTCAATCAACTTCTCTTTGCGTTGGTTCTCTGTCTTGACCGCAAAACAAGCCTCGACGCTGGCGAGTATCTCCTCCGTTTCGAAGGGTTTCAAGAGATAGTCGTAAACGCCAACGCGAATGGCTTTGATAGCAGACTCTAAGGAACCATGAGCGGTGAGGATGATAATCTTGGTTTCGGGATAGAGTAGATGGGTTTGGAGCATGACCTCAACGCCGTCAATGCCGGGCAGCTTGAGATCCAAGATGACGAGGACATACTCTTTTTCATTGAGTTTTTCAAGAGCATCTTCCCCATTGGAAACTGCTTCTACAGCATAGCCTTCCAATTCCAAAATGTCTTGAAGCGACTCGCGAACAGCCTTTTCATCGTCAACGATCAAAATATCAGTAGACATATATTCACCCTCCACGAGGTAAAGTGTGCTAAGCAAAACGCTTAGTGTACGATTTCTTTGTCATGCAATGATTCTAGCATATAGAATAATAGTATCATAAATTGGTGGCTTATGTCCATAACTTTCCCTCGGCTTGAAATTCTCCCCGCAGCGGTCATGTCCCCCCATCCCCCAAAGGTTAAGGTGATATTTTTTAGTCGGGAGATCGGAA
>JAANWX010000008.1 GCA_018263575.1 Chloroflexota bacterium
AAAGTCAATTGTGAACCATCCCCAAAAGACGGTTATTTTATTGGATTTTATAAGAATGTCCCGGAGGAAGTATGAACACATTTATCTTGACAGTTAGAGATGCAAGAACTGAAAATGTCACGGATTTATACCCGAGCAAGAAACACAGTGGGGGGCTATCATTCTGCGTATTACACAAATACTTTGATGTCAGGAGTGACGTAATGCAGGATGTAACAACCACGCTGAATGAGATTGCAGAAATGTATCTCTTCAAGCCCGCGCTACTCACTCACGTTGGCCCGTGGTTCAACCACCGCGTGGACATGACCGCTCTGAGTGTAAAATTCCCCTCTCTTCTATTCACCCTGGATGTAATAGAGAACAACAGAAAGGCTAGACAGAGGGACTATTTCTTCAACAGCCACAGGTATGGTCGTATGTTTCTCGTTGACAATGGCGACACGTTTGATCCTAAAGCGCTGAAGAAAGTTGAACCCCCTTACGCTACGGGAGTAAGCTCATTATCAGAGTTTGGTCAAGACCAGCATGCTGAATTCAACGCCATGTTAGTAGAGTGGGTCCGGTCTGACATCGCACCACGTAAAATAGGAGTATCTGAAGCCCGCACAATCTAAAACCTCTTTCTCTTGAACCATCTATCACCGGGAGCTGCGCGGTCATGTCCCTCTTGGTGTGGATGCTTATGGTATAATTATTTGTTAAATGACAAACTTGGGAAAAACAATCCCATAAAGAGTATTAAATACCCGTATATTTTAATATTCTTCTTAGTATGACTATTGTTTGTGAATTATTAAAGATAAATAAAATCATGATTTGGGAATAGATAAGCCAAGCACTACTTTCAATATTATATTTCGAGCCTGTGGATTATCCGCCGCGCCATTGGGCAGCACACGATCACTCGGACTGATACGTGGTTCGGAGAAATAGCATGGTATCGAAATCAGATAATCAAAAGCCGGTTCAAACAGCGTCCCCTCGCCAGTGGATCGGTTTAGTTGTGGTGTATCTCTCCATACCACTAGTTCTATTGGTATGCAGAGGGGATTTTCTGAGGGCATCACTTGGTGGAGGGGTTTGGATGTATCATCTCTCTCCTTGCATCGTTGCGCTGCTAAAAACACGCTGCAGCCGACGCCGCTTCGCGGCCTTGTATCGCGGCTCGATTTGCTTACGTGAGAAGGTTTCTCAACAAAGGCTCCACGGATAAGCCGCGGCACGCCTGAGCTTTTCCGTCACGGTAACAGCCGGCGCAGCAAAAAACACCTGGAAACCTTTCTTGCTGATGACCGGGCCCTAACTGTGTTTTCCGGTCTGCACTCGCCGCCATTGCTTGCGAATAAGGAGTTTATCAACACACCGGAAGGCAAAACCCTTGCCCGGGCTATGGCGTCATTACCGGAAGACTCACGCCTGCTGATTGCCGCAATCGAGCAGATAGATTTCTCAAAGGATGATTTTGTAATGGGCAGATACGGACAAAATGGAGAGATCATTCTAATCAACAACCCCGGAAAGGAGTAGCGTAATGAAACAGCAATCTAAACAACGTCACAATCAACAATCAGGGCTAATAGAGGTAACAAATGACTAAGCAAAAGAATCTTTCACATGATGGTGCTCATGCAATAAAGAATAGGTTGATTCCTATCTCAATCATTTTTTTACTGTCTATTGTAATGATATTTGCGTATAGGGCGCTTGAAACTAACGAGGACCAAGCCAGAACTCGGCAAATTGAGGCCCACGCAACAACCGTTCTCCAAATCATCAATCTGGATCTTCAGAAGCGCGTTCGTTCTTTGGAGCGCATTGTTAAGAGATGGGAGAACCGAAACGGTGGTACGCCCCGGGCGG
>JAANWX010000080.1 GCA_018263575.1 Chloroflexota bacterium
TCCGATCTTACTTTTTGCTAAACCGCTACATCCCTATACTCAGGGTTTGATAGCTTCCATCCCTGTCTTGGGACAAGAGAAAGATGAGCTTGATGTAATCCCTGGCTCTGTTCCCAATCTGATTGACCTTCCATCAGGTTGCCAATTTGCCCCCCGGTGCCGTTCCCGAATAGAGCACCAATTATCTATTTGCACCGAAATTGAACCTGAGTTAATTAACAACTTACCAAATCATGCCGTGAGGTGTTGGCTTTATCAGAACCACGACGAACACCTGGCTCCTTTGCAAGCCGTAGACACAGGAATCGAGTAATTATCTAGGAGAAACGACGAATGAGTGAACAAACAAATAGCAAACGAGAACTTATCCAGGTAAAGAACTTGAAAAAGCACTTCCCTGTGCGCGGGGGATTGTTGCAACGCGTGGAGGCATGGGTTCAAGCGGTAGATGGAGTCAGTTTTTCGATTTATGAGGGTGAAACCCTGGGACTAGTAGGTGAATCGGGGTGTGGCAAAACTACGGTTGGGCGCACTATGCTCCGCTTGCTGGAACCCACTGCAGGCTCGGTATACTTTGGTGATGTCGATGTATTAAGCCTCAAAGGTCGTAAATTGAAAAATATGCGTCGGGATATGCAAATAATTTTTCAAGACCCTTTTTCATCACTAGACCCGCGTATGCCCGTAGGTGAATCTATTGCTGAAGGGCTGAAAATCCATAAAGTTGGTTCTTCCCGCGAACGATTTGAATCTACAATAGAAACCCTCCGAAAAGTAGGCATGGAGGATTATCACTACCGGCGGTATCCCCATGAGTTCTCCGGTGGACAGCGCCAGCGGATCGGTATTGCTCGCGCCCTGGCCTTGCAACCCAGTTTCATTGTGGCGGATGAACCTGTATCTGCTTTGGATGTCTCGATTCAATCGCAAGTGTTGAATATCATGAGAGATCTACAAAGAGAGTTTGGTCTGACTTATTTATTCATTGCCCATGACCTAAGTGTAGTGGAGCATATCTCAGACCGGGTGGCGGTTATGTACCTGGGCAAGATCGTAGAGATAACGCAAAAGAGTAAACTCTATCGTAACCCCTTGCACCCTTACACTCAAGCACTAATGTCAGCTATACCTATTCCTGACCCTACCTTGGAGCGTGAGCGTATTATTCTCGAGGGCAATGTGCCCAGCCCACTGAATCCTCCCAGTGGTTGTCGTTTCCACCCTCGCTGTCCTGTAGCGCTGGATCATTGTGCTCATAAAGAGCCAATGGCTAAAGAAGTTAACCCTGATCATTGGGTCGCTTGCTGGTTGCAAGAGTAGAAAGTGTGTGCGTATTTATGATTAGACTTTGACTAATTTATTGCCCAAAAAAACTAAAACGCTATCTTTTGGAAAAAAGCAGGGTATCTCAGCAACTAAGAGTGAAAGGCGGGACTTATTTTGGTTGTTGCTTTCTTATTAATTGGAATCTTTGCACCTGTGTTTGCTCCTCCTGTTGATCCTGATGACCCCTATGATATGCCGCGAGATGTCTATCGAGCTGAACCTCAAAAGCCTACGTGGCTTGCGGATGATGAGGAGAATCTTTCTCAAGGTGATGAAGGATAGCCTTGGTTAGGCACAACAGAAGGACAATATGATGTTTATTATGGTCTTGTTTGGGGAACTCGGACTGCTTTCAAGGCTGGGTTGATAGTAACCTTTGCCACCTTATTTCAGGGATTACTCGCAGGTACCGTAGCGGGGTATTACGGGGGCATTTTAGATGAAGTGATAATGCGAGTTGTTGAAGTCTTCATGGCTTTTCCTTATTTGCTTGCTGCATTGACTGTAGCAACAGTTTTACAGCCGAAGTTAGGTAAGGGCCTCTGGACACCTATGGTAGCATTGATTGTCTTTGGATGGACAGGGTATGCCCGGTTGATTCGAGGAGATATCCTTTCTGTTAATAAAAGGGAATATGTTCTAGCAGCACGCGTGGCTGGTACAGATGATTTTTGTATTATTATTAAGAATATCTTGCCAAATGCGATTTTCCCCACCCTGGTAGTCGCTTCCATGGATATTGGCTCTTATGTATTGAGTTTCGCAGCTTTGAGTTTTCTGGGTGTAGGTGTACAAAAAGGGTATTCAGATTGGGGGCAGATTGTTAATTTTGCTCGAAATCGGATACCCGTTCTGGATCAATATTGGTTTATTATCGTTTTTCCTGGATTGGCGATTACTCTTTATGTTTTGGGTTGGAATTTGTTGGGCGATGCTGTCCGAGATATCATGGATCCTCGTTTGAGGAAGCCACGCTATTTGAAAGCACGCACATTGCATTAATATCTAAAGAAAGGAAGCGGACTCTCGTAAAACTACGGGACGCTTCCTTTTAAATTTTAGAAGCGGCTTCTTGTTTTACGCTATTTGCTCTTGGATTCTATTTGGTTTCCAGGGGATTACACCGGGTAGCGAATCCGGATTTGCACAGTACTCGGTAAAAATCTATCTTTTAGATTAACTATCAGTTTACTATTTCTTTTTCTCGTAAGCGGGGATTAAAGATTTTATCTGATGATCGGCCTACAAGATAAAATGCGCTGCAGAAAAGCATAATGGACATGGCGGGGGGAATGAGGGAGCTCCATTGACCACCATAATTAAACCAGCGGAAGGTTCTGTGCCCGACCCAGATCATAGACCCCCAGGTCATGTAATCGTGTGTTCGGCTGAAAAATGACAGCAATGATTCTGTAAGTACTGCACCTACTACCGTCATGACGGCATGGACTATAGCTAAAGGAATCAGTCCTGGTAGGATGTGATTGAAGAAAATATGGAAGTCGCTTCCGCCAGCTATTCGTGCGGCTTCAATATAAACCTTGGATTTCATTGCCAGGGTTTGGGCTTTAACCACAATGGATTGACTTCCAAGGCCCATCAGAATGCCGAAAATAATCGAAATACTCCACCAACTTAAACGGACTAATGTTCCCAAGAGCAATAAGACGATCAAAGCTGGTAGCAGGATAAAAACGTCCGAGATCCCCATTAGAATTACATCAGCAATGCCGCCGGAAAAGCCTGCCACACCCCCCACAAGCGTTGAGATAAGGACAGCAGTAATTGCTGAAGTGATACCGACGCTGAATGACATCCGTGCTCCGTACATTAATTGGCTAAGGATGTCATGCCCCATGCCATCAGTCCCCAATGGGTGTTTTAAGGAGGGCAGCGTCGGATGCATCTTAAGAACCTGATCAAATCCAATGTAGGGATCGTAGATAGAAGGTCTCCAAATAGTATTCATTAACACTGGATGAATGACGAGCATCAGCAAGAAAAAGAAAATTAATCCAAGCCCAATCATTCCTGTCGGATGAGCCCGGAATCTCATCCAATTTTTATTTAATTGGGTAAGTCGGGCTTTATTAAGATTTAAGAAGAGAGACCAAGAACTAGAACTAACTTCATTTTTAGGGTTTGGGGTCATACATCATTTCCTTTCTGCATACCTTAAACGGGGGTCTAAAAATAAATACAAGATATCCAGGAAAATATGTCCCAAAAGGGTGAGAGCTCCCACAAGGGACAGGATCCCCATAATGAGGGGAATGTCCTGATATTCAATCGCTTGGAAGACAACGGTGCCCATTGCCCGCCAGTTGAAAATAATTTCAATTGCTAAACTTCCTGTTAAAACAAA
Source organism: Chloroflexota bacterium (assembly GCA_018263575.1). GTDB lineage: Bacteria > Chloroflexota > Anaerolineae > Anaerolineales > UBA11858 > B10-G9. Next base: position 3,692 of record JAANWX010000080.1, read on the forward strand.
AGGGAGATTCAATAATAACCTGGTAAGGACTGGTAAAAAAGCATTCCGGGCAACATGCTTATCCCTGATTACACGAGGGGGAAGACCCTTCGCTTTTGCCATCAAAACATATTCCTCTGTGAGGGTTTCCAGCATGGTTGTCCGCATTAATAACATTGTTTCTCCAAATGACATTAAAACAACTGTGCTTAAGGGTAAGGCAAGATGATAGAGAATATCCAGCGCTAATTTCCCGTGGCCGATCTTATTCCACCAAATCCAGATCCCAGACCCTATAAGGGATAAACCAGCGAGTCGGCTTCCCCATTTTATAAGAGTGTTGCCAAAACCACGGGTGATCAGAAAGATACCCCACATGATAATTACTGAGAACAGGGCGGTAATTACCACCCAGCTAAGTACCCAACTAACACTAACAGGAGCATCGAACCAAATAGTATGATCCACCAATCGTCGATAGGGAAACCAATGGAGATAACGACCGAAAACATTCAGGATCACAAAGCCCAAAAAAGGTGCAAAGGAAGTGTAACTGGCCACACCTCCAAGCGTGAGGGAAAATTCGAGCCATCCTCCCCGATTCCAGGCGATGATTTTCCCGAGACTTATTCCCAGAAAGTATGCTAGAATAGCGGCGCTTAGAAAGAGGAGTAATGTTCTGGGAGCAGTTGCAAAAATGATTTCATGAACTGGTGTAGGCCAGGCCAGAAAGGATTTTCCCAGATCTAGATGAAAAAAATTATTTAACCAAATAAGATATTGCTGCCACCCGGGATGGTCTAACCCAAGCGTTGATTGTGCCAGCCTCTGTTCTAAAGGAGAGAGCACCAGAAATGCTGTGAAGTCATAAGGCAGAATCTGAATTAATCCAAAAAGAATACTTTGGAAGGTGATCAGGGTTATTAGTCCGCGGAACAGACGCTTGATGATATATTTGGTCATAATAATTTCTCATTTATCGCGTTTTTTCAACCCCATAAGAACGCGTTCAGGCCATTAATTGATGAACTATATATGTTGCTAGTACATGGCGGCAAAAATTCATTATTTGTGCTCAAGGTGCGTTGCACTCCTGTGTTTGGAGTGCATTGCACCTGGGAACCCCCAAAGGATTTCCGCTGAGTCGTACTAGTAGGTTGTCAAGAGTGAAATGATGGATAAAGTCTTTTCAATTTTATGCGAGCATCTTCTGTCGTGAATTGCCAGTCAACGACTTTGGCTTTATTATTACGGTCATCATTCCAAGCCGTGATTTCCTTAATCAGAAATACTTTGTTATCTATACGACGATTGAGACATTGACTACTCAGAACACTTAGTTCTATTTCAGCTATATTAAGCCAACTACCATGCTTCGGCGTATAGTGAAATTTTAGCCGTTGCAAAATACGGTGAGCTTCTTCTGGTGGAAAGGCTTTGTAAAGAGATGCTGGGGTATGAGTATTAAGATTATCTTGGACAACACGAATGATTTCTACGTTTGGATATTTTTCATCAACTAGATATTTCATGCAGTGAGCATAATCAATCATCGTACGTTGATCTGTCACTTTTACATGCCTCCATCCAGCTAAAGGCTCACAAAACATGAAAATATTAGCACTTCCAAGTCTCTCGTATTCATAATCATAACGTTGTAGTTGCCCAGGTTTCATTGGCAAAGCGGTTCGTAATGAACGGATTAGTTGCTTGGTAGCCTCGTCAAAACAAACAATTGGGCGCATTGGGTCATATGGTTCATGGTACAAATCGAGTATATCTTCCATCGCACACACGAAATGGGCATTTGCTTTAGGTGGGATGACCCACTGTTCACTCAGCCATGGCTTTATCGTTTTTTTTTAAGCACTTGACGCACTGTTTCATGCGAAATCGATTCTATGTCAACTTGCTCCAGTTTTACCAATCTATCGGCTAATAGACGTAAGCTCCAATCAGCATATCCTTTGGGCGGTTCTCCACATGATAATGCGATCAAATGTGCTTCTACCTTGCCATCAATTTTACGCTCATATTGGCGGCTACTTGGTTTACGGTTGATAGCTTTCGCTAAATCTCCTTCAAAGTATTTCTTTCTAATACGCTCTACTGTAGCTCGACCTACATTCAGCGCTTCGCTTATGTCTTTATCAATCCATCCTTCATCTGCTTTTAGCAAAATGCGCGCACGGGTCAATTTGCGAGCTTTTTCTGTACCCGATGAAACTAAATTTATGAGATGGTCTCGTTCTTTTTCGGATAAATTAACTTCATACATCTTTTTTCTAGGCATCTTTCTCCTCCGTTAGCTAAATTTAGAGAATGATACCTCCGAATGTGTTTTCCATCAACTCATCCTTGACAACCTACTAGCTTGATGCTTCACAAGTTTTTTGTCTCTGTATTGTATCATGTATAAACTTCTTCCTGTAAATCTTCAAAAACTGATAAATAAGGTAATGCATACTCTTTCCCTGATTGTAACTACTCAGGTGTCATTTCGAACGGAGTGAGAAATCTTTCGCTCATAGAGGCGAATCGCTGGTCGAAACAAAGATTTCTCCTCGTTATTCGGCGAAAACCACGCCGAAACCTCGTCGAAATGACATGGGTGAGTAGTTACCCCTGATTTTCGTATTAACTCGGTCAGCCAGGATAGGTTCCTGGCCCGGGTTCTTTCCTTTTCCAAGAAAAATATGATAGAATATATCTCAATATGACTACCTATCGAATTCTCATCGTTGACGATCATCGTGAAATCCGCTCCGCATACCGGGCGAATATTGAGCTATTGGACGCTGACCTGGAAGTTATTGATGTCCCTTCTGGTGAGGAGGCCATTCTCGAAATCTCTACTCGGCAAATAGACCTTCTGATTGCCGATGTGCGCCTTGCGGGGCTTTCAGGCCTTGAGTTGATCGATAAGATAAGGGATTATAACCCCGATATGAAGATCATTTTGGTTACTGGCTTAGTAGATGCCAATATTCGACGCCAGGTGGCCGACGCGAAAGCGGATGCTTTTTTCTTGAAACCAGTTGAAATGGCTGATCTGCTGGATGCTGTGGAGCGCAGCCTGGGGCTGCTAGGTGATGATGAACCTTCTCTTAGCGATACTTCTCATCTTGTAAAAAAAGCTTCCACTAAAAATGTTTCAGCTCGCTTAGTAGAATTACGCCAAGAGTTGGATGCTTTTTCGACAGTCTTGTTGAATGATCATGGCAAAGTCTTGGCAAGCGCTGGTGGGTTGCCAGATTCGCTAGAAGAATCTCAGGTTTTACCTACCTTGATGGCCACTTTTAGTGCTGTGAATAAAATTTCTCTCTTTTTGGGAAAAAAGCAGCCTGAGGATTTGTGGTATTTTTCAGGAACGAAATATGATCTTTTCTGGGCGCACGTAGGCTCATTACATGGCTTGTTGGTAATCGCTAATCCCATTCTTCAAGAGAAGGACTTGGCAGTCGTGATTAGCGCCGTTAAGCTTGCCGGGCGGGATCTCCTTGAGATTTTAAGCAAACTGGGAGTTACTTCAACGCGTGAAGAGGAACTTCCTGAAAAGCTTATTGTTGAGAGACTTGGTGCGAAAGATCTCACAGAAGAGGATAAGCACCAAATCGAGGAAATGCTACACAGTGAGGAAGAAGTTGTTACTGATGAACTTAATGCCTATTGGGACACCGCCACGAGCGAAGAAGAAAATACTGGCCCCCAAAGTGCAGATGCTCTCACCTATGAGCAAGCTCGCCAATTGGGCCTGACCCCCGATGACGAATAAACGCTTCTGCGCTCCACCCTCCAATTTTCAACTTGCCACATCTCCATTGGTATGTTAGAATGCTGACCACTTGGCTGCCCAAGCTTCACTGGGGAGTGGTGCAATGGTAGCACAGCGGCCTTTGGAGCCGTTGATCCTGGTTCGAGTCCGGGCTCCCCAGCCTGATTTCTAAATAAATTATGATGTTCGAGGAAGAACCTCCTGGTAGATGGCAATTAGATAATTTTCAAAAAAGCGAGCTAGTGTAACTGTTTCTAGTACACTATGCTCGCTGTTTTTATGTTATGGAGCATTTATGAAAACTACTGCTGTGATCTTGGCCGCTGGACAAGGAATAAGAATGCGTTCGGGCTTGCCTAAAGTCCTCCACCCCGCTCTGGGAAGGCCAATGGTTCAATATGTTTTAGATGCGGTTTCTCCTGTCTCGGGTGAGAAGTCGGTCTTGGTTGTGGGCCATAAAGCAGATCAAGTCAAGCAGACCCTGCAAGACCGTGTGCGTTATGCTATACAGGCTGAACAATTGGGGACGGGGCATGCGGTACAACAGGCTGAGGACCTCCTAAAAAATAAGTCCGATTTGATTTTGGTAGTTTATGCCGATATGCCTCTCTTGCGCCCAGAGACATTGGGCAGTTTGGTGGAGGCCCAAAAAACTCACCCTGGCCCTTTTACAATGTTGACCGTTGAGGTCGATGATCCGCGAGGGTTTGGGCGCATTGTTCGGAACGAAGAAGGAGAAGTCCAAGCCATTGTAGAAGAAGCGGATGCCTCTCCGGAACAACTTGCGGTCAAAGAATTAAACGCGGGCGTGTACTGCTTTTCCGCTGAATGGATGTGGGACGCCCTTGACCAAATAGAACTATCCCCCAAGGGAGAGTATTACCTTACGGATTTGGTGGAAATCGCTGTCTCACAGAATTTGAGCGTTCAGACAGTCTCCACGCATGAGCCTTCCGAATTAATCGGTGTGAACACACGGGTGCATTTGGCCGAAGCGGCAAGACTTCTTCGGGCCAGGATCAACCAAAAGTGGATGCTTTCCGGAGTCACTATCGCTGACCCTTTGACCACCTATATTGAGCCAAGCGTGAAGATTGCTCCCGAAACGACCATTTTACCTGGTACGCATCTCCAGGGCGATACCCAAATAGGCGCTCAGTGTGTGCTAGGCCCGAATACAATCGTCCGGGATTCTCAAGTTGGCGATTCCTGTCAGATTGAAGCCTCTGTGGTCGAAAATGCAATTTTGGAAGACCATGTTGATATTGGTCCCTTCGGTCATCTTCGTAAGGGCGCGCATCTCGCTGAGGGCGTTCACATGGGGAATTTTGGTGAAGTAAAGGCTTCTTATTTGGGCCCGGGCACCAAAATGGGACATTTTTCATACATTGGTGATACCACCACGGGCAAGAACGTGAACATTGGTGCTGGAACGATCACTTGTAATTACGATGGCAGACAAAAACATAAAACACAAATTGGAGACGAAGTTTTCCTGGGCAGCGATACCATGCTGGTTGCCCCTGTCAAATTAGGAGATAAAGCGCGAACCGGAGCCGGAGCAGTGGTGACGAAAGATGTTCCGGAGAAAAACGTAGTTGTCGGTGCCCCTGCCCGCTCTATTCGAGTACTAGAAAATGAAGAATAAGGAGTTTTAAAATGGGACGTTTACGTAGGCTGGTTCTGGATGTCTTAAAGCCTTTGGAACCTAGTATCGTGGAATTGGTACAACTGATAGCCGCCCTTGAAGGCGTTGACGGCGTCAACATCTCTATCTATGAAATTGATCATAAAGTAGAAAATGCCAAGATAACGGTAGAGGGAAAGAGTTTGTCTTATGGAAATATGAAAGAGCTGATTGAAGCCAATGGCGGCGCCATTCACTCTATTGACGAGGTCGCGGCTGGAGATGTTTTGATTGAAGACGTGATCACACATCAGGACTGAGTATGCATAAGACCAAAGACTTCCTAGATCAAGTCACAGGGTTCTTTCGTGAAGTACAGAGCTACAATCGTTTGGTCGGTATCTCAGAGATTGCCAGACGGTACTTTGCCATGAATGCATTCGATGGTGTATTGACGACAATTGGTGTCTTGATTGGGAATTATCTCGCTGGCGTGCGTGACGTTTCCGTCCCCATCCGCATTGGGCTAGCCACCTCGGTAGCCATGGGTATTTCTGGTTTATGGGGAGCTTATCTCACAGAAGCGGCTGAGCGCCAGCGCGAGCTAACCGAATTGGAGATGATTACTCTCACTGACCAGAACGATACCAAAATTGGTAAGGCTTCTCGTTTTGCTGTGGTGATCGTTTCTATTGTGGATGGCCTGGCTCCTTTTCTAGGTTCTATATTGGTCTTACTCCCCCTCTTTTTTGATCCCATGATTGGCAACGCCGTAGTGAGTTACGCTCTCTCCATTGGTGTCGCCTTAATCAGTCTTTTTGGCTTAGGGGTTTTCCTGGGTCATATCTCACAACGCAACCTCATTGGATATGGGATACGTACATTGATCGCTGGGTTAGTAGCCATCGCTATTAACTTCCTTATAGAAGGAGGATAATATGGACTTCAAAAATCTTCGGAATATCGGTTTTTGGCTTCAAAAGTTCAAGGTCGCTTGTGAAACTTCTTTTAATATGCCCTTTGAGACTTTTGAAGTTTACTCTAGGGAAAGGGGCTGAACGGGTACAATGAGAAAAATAACAGAAAAACAGCGCCAACAATTAATCAAGGCTGCAAATCGCGTGCGCGCCAATGCCTACGCCCCCTATTCGAACTATGCCGTTGGAGCCGCTCTGCTTACTTCCTCGGGAAAAATTTTTAGAGGGGCAAACGTTGAAAATGCCGCTTATCCGGTGACTATGTGCGCTGAACGCTCGGCTGTTTTTAGTGCTGTCGCGGCAGGTGAACAAGAATTCAATGCCATCGCTGTGGCAACCGATAACGGTGGCACACCCTGCGGTTCATGCCGGCAAGTTCTGGCGGAGTTTGGCCTTGATATAAAGGTTTTGATTGTGGATGGAGAGGAAAAGATAGTTCGGGAAACTACCGTAGAGGCACTTTTACCAGGTGCTTTCAGTGGGGGAGATTTACCGGACTCCTAGGCCTATTACCAATCCGCATCCGGCGGCTCGACCAAGAGTAAAGATTCGAGAATCCAACCTTCTTCCTGTTCCTCGGTGAATAAACGGATATGGATCCAGTGGTAGCCGTCCTCGTCTTCTGTTGGATTGGTGTCGATAATTTCTACCGCGTTTCCGTTGAGCAAAGATGTCAGCCGAGGGTTGTCAAAACCTGGCCCTGTGCGGATAACGGCTCCCCCTGTTTCTTCTGAGGCGTTGATGGTTGCATAGATGGGCGTGGGGCTGGGGCTTGGGGTGCTGGTGGGGGATGGTGTGGGGGTGGTGGTCGGGATGGGGGATTGGGTCGCCGTGGGGGGGACCGGAGAGGGTGTGGGCGTGGCCGATGGCGGGACGGGGGACGGTGTCGCCGTTGGGGTTGGCGGGGTGGGGGACGGCGTGGGGAGGGCAACATTTCCCCCCAAAATAGCCCCAGCGCCGCTTAGGCCAATCAACAAAATAATCCCCAAAATGGTCACCACACTCCCCAAAGTGTATCCCAAAAACGTCAGGGGGCGGAATCCCAAAACGACGAAAATAATACTTCCAACTAAGGAGACAATGGCAAAATGCGTGGCAAAAACTACCAGGCCATCGGGCCAAAGGTGAGGCGTGCCATTCCCTAACCCGAACCCAGCCACGCTTAAGGGGATGAACAATTCATAAGCCAGGGCTACGCTTGGCAAAACAGGGCTGCCCTTTTTACGCGCCACTGCCAATACAGTGAACACCGTTCCTACAACGAGTAAAACCAGATGCGACCAAGAAACCTGGGCGTGTGAGACGGCATAAATCAAGACTTGGGGGCGCAAAACCCTTCCCGCCAAACCTCCCAAAAAGCCTACCAAAAATACCAATCCGCTCGCCACCAGCGTGGCCAGCAGACGTCGCCCAAAAAACTTGAACGAGCCGGTCACTGTTCCCAAACAGATGCCAATAATGGGCGTTAAGGTGGGGGCTGTCAGAACCCCTAGAACTAGCAGCGCTGGGGTGTCTAGCATAATGCCTGCCGCTAGGATGGCTGCTGACAAAAGAGAAAATAAGAAAAAATCGAAGGACGGGGAAGTGCGTTGGGCGATTTTGTCAATCCCTTTCGTTTCGGCATCCAAGTCATCGGGAACCAGGTGGCGCTCTGCGCGACGACGGCGAGCGGGAGGAAGCTCATCTAGGTTTTCTGGGTTGTGGTTGGTTTTTGGAATAGACATGTTTATATTATACTCCAAATGACATTTTTAGGGAGAGAGCCGCTCAGGTTGGGAGTATGTTTCTATGTGCAACTGCCCTGAGGGTTATTGTACTTCTTTCTTCTATTTGGGAGAAGATGCGATAAAATAGGGGCTAATGACAAAATAGATTGCCACACCCTTATCCTGAATTCAGGAGAATTAATGAAATTCCGATTTTTGAGTATTCTACTGCTTTTATCCATCGCCGGTTGCGCAGTGGCCACCCCAGGGGAGACCCCTCCTCCTGCCCCCTCTGGCACGTCTTCCCCTCCGGCTGCGACCGTTCCCCCCCCTTCGCCATCTCTTGCTCCCAGCCCATCCCCCGCCCTGCCACCCTTGGGCATTTTCCTTGCTCCTGCTAATGCTGACGCTGTCCTCGGGGAGGATTTACGCACCCTCACCTCCGCTTGGGCCGAAGAGGATGGTCTCCGTTTCCAACTTCGCGAAACGCTATCTGAAAATGACTTTGTGGCGGAAGATATTCATTGGGTAGTCGCCCTGCCGCCCCTTTCTAACTTGGAGGGTTTAGCCGCTTCAGCCCCTGAAACACGTTTTTTGGCGGTTGGCTTTTCTGACCTCGAAGCCACCGGTAACCTGAGCGTGATTCGCCCGGGAGTTTCTCATTTCGATCAGCAAGGTTTCATGGCCGGTTATATCGCCGCCATGATCACCCCTGACTGGCGCGTGGGCGTGATAGGCCTCGCAGATGACCCGGCTGGGAAGGCGGCCCGAGAGGGGTTTACCGCCGGCGCTATCTATTTTTGTGGATTGTGTCGCTCCGAATATCCGCCATTTTTTGAATATCCCCTCTTCGTGGAGCTAGATGCTGAGGCCAGTTCTTCGCAGTGGCAATCGGCCGCGAACATTTTGCTCAACAAGGGCGTAGAAACTATTTACCTTGTCCCCGGGGCTGGGGATGATGACTTACGCCAATATTTAGTCCAATCTGATGTGAACCTTATTGGAGGCGGGGAGGAAGTGACAGAAACAATCGCTGAGCATTGGGTTGTCTCACTGCGCTTTGACCTCCTGCAGGTTGTTGAGGAGCATTGGCCTGAGTTTGTGGAGGGTGCGGTGGGTGCGAGCGTCCAGGTTCCGCTCACCTTGGCTGACATTAACTCAGATTTACTAAGCCCTGGCCGCCAGCGTTTGGCCGAGAAAATACTCGAAGAGGTTGTAGCCGGTTTTATTGAAGTTACTCCATAAAGATCGGGTTGCGCTCCCACACCGCCCTCTCATTGCAATCTGTGAAAATCATCTATGTGATAATCCTCCATTTCCTCATTAAACTCTTCTACGTTCTGTGTCTTGTCATGACTCCACTGAAATAACTACTTTTTGAGATGCGCCAAAAGATGGCAGAGCGACCAGTAGATTAGGCTTGTGAGAGCCAGAAACGCATCCTGGCGGTTCGTGTAAAGGGAGTGCATCTTTTTCGTAAAAAATTCACATAGAAGGCGTAGACAGCGATCAACTTTTCAAAAGTACCCTTTTTTCAGAGGAGTCTTGTGATATAATTACCAAGAGTCGAAAGCTGGGCATTTACTACGTACTACAAAATGTTTTTTGCTAAGCGTTGAATCGCTCCAATTTTTGATTATGAGATGGTATCTTCTTATAAAATAGGGAAATTTGTAGCCGAGATTTTCGCGAAGCCACACGGTGTTGCCCACAGGGCATGCACAGCACACCCATTTGGTGTACCCGAAGGGGTACAATCTCGCTTTTGCGGGGTCACGGTGTGCGCCCTTGGCGTAGAAACCCCGGCTACAGAATCGTTCCCCAGAATATTGAAAAGATACATGAGATGTATACAATCGGGAGGTGAAATTACTCAAAAAAGTTGATAATTGAATATGCGCTAGTAGTATATAAATTTCACTTAGTATTAGAGGAGAATTAGAAATGCGTAAATATACTTTGATTAGTATTTTGTTAGTTGCTTTAGTTTTGTTGTCCGGTTGCGGCCCCGCCTTACCCGAAGGTTGTGAAAAAGGTGACCTGAAAGTTGGTATGGTTTCCGACGTAGGTGGTATTGATGATGCCAGCTTCAACGAGAACACCTGGGCAGGCCTTGAGCGTGCGGATGAAGAACTAGCCGTTTGTGCCAAGTTCATTGAGAGCCAGGCACAGGCCGACTACGAGAAGAACATTACCGAGTTTGCCGAGCAGGACTATGACCTGATTATCACCGTTGGCTTCTTGCTGGGTGATGCCACGGCAAAAATGGCCGAACAATATCCTGATGTCAATTTCGGCATCATCGACTTCGCTTATGACCCCCCCATCCCCAACGTGGCTGGTATTGTCTTCAATGTTGATGAAGCTTCCTTCCCCATTGGCTACTTGGCCGCTGGTATGGCTGTGGAACAAGACTCCGATGATCCCCAAGTTGGTTATGTGGGTGGTATGCAAATCCCCCCTGTTGAACAATTCATTGTTGCCTATGAAGCTGGTGTGAACTATTACAATGAACAACATGGCACGGATGTAAAATTCAAGGGCGTTTATGTTGGTGACTTCGAAGCTCCTGACCAAGGCAAGATCCAGGGCAACTCACTAATTGACGAAGGCGCGGACGTGATCATGGGCTGTGGCGGTAAGACTGGTAACGGTGGTCTCGCTGCGGCCAAAGAACGTGGCAAGCTAGGCATTGGTGTAGATGTTGACCAATACAACACGCTCCCCAATGAGAAAGACATTCTCATTACTTCTACCATGAAGCGCCTCGACAATGCCGTTTACTCCGTTATTGAATCATTGATCAATGACGAGTTCCCCGGCGGCGGCCTTTATATTGGCGCCTTGGCCAATGGCGGCGTTGGTTTAGCACCTTATCACGATGTTGATGTTCCAGAAGATCTACAGCAAGAGGTTTCAGATATTCTAAATGCTGTTGAAGCCGGTGAACTTGATACTGGTTGGTAGACTTTAACCGGTGTGATTTTTCCAATGGTGCTGAGGAATTTTCCCCAGCACCATTGTTCTAACTGAGTGCATGTGTGCAAGTGGCAAGTGGCAAGTGGCAAGTGGCAGGTTTGCAAGTAAGCGAGTGGGCGTTTTGCGAGCTACTTCTTCATCACTCATTACTCATTACTCATTACTCATTACTCCTTACTCATCACTCATCATTCCCCTCCAGAGAGAAATTAGATGACTCCAATTATTGAAGCGCGGAATATAACCAAACGTTTTCCTGGCGTGTTGGCTAACGATGATGTTAGCTTTACGCTGAACAAAGGAGAAATTTTAGCCTTTTTGGGCGAGAACGGAGCCGGAAAAAGTACTTTAATGAACATCCTTTATGGGCTGTACAGCTCAGATGAAGGAGAAGTAAAAGTGCGCGGCAATTCCGTCGACATCCAAGGCCCCAGCGATGCTATTGAACTTGGCATAGGCATGGTTCACCAGCACTTCCAGCTTGTCCCAGTTTTTACAGTAGCAGAAAATATCGTCATGGGGACGGAGCCTACCCAGTTCCCGTTTTCATGGTTCGCCTTTGGCTTGAGCAGCGGAATTGTGGCTCTGCTTTCTTTTTTAGGAGCCATGATAGGCCTAAACAATGTAGGGCAATGGTTATTGGCCGCCTTAGCCGGAGGTGGGATTGTAGCAGGTTCTTATCTTTTATTTTATCTTCTAGGTCGGATTAGCAGCCAAAAAGCAGGAGTTTATATTCCCGTAATCTCTGCAATTGGCATTACTGGCGGCGTGGTTTCGGCTTTGAGCCAAGGAATGCCAGGGCAGATTCCCCTCTACATCATCTTGTCCATACTTTTTGCGGCCGCCTCTTACCCAGCGCTGCGTGTTTTAGCCACCGCCCTGGATAGGCACACGGCGGCCCGGCGCATCCGCGAGCTATCGGAGCAATATGGGTTGGTCGTGGATCCTAAAGCCCTGATCGAAGATATCCCCGTTGGCATCCAACAACGGGTGGAAATACTCAAAACGCTCTATCGCGAAGCTGATATTCTCATTTTAGATGAGCCTACGGCTGTGCTTACCCCCCAAGAAACTGAGGAATTATTCGAAATTATCCAAACGTTGGTTGACCGAGGGAAATCTATTATTTTCATTACCCACAAGCTAAAAGAGATCATGAGCTTTGCTGATCGCGTTGTTGTTCTGCGAGATGGACGGGTTGTGGGTGAGACCACGCCTGAGGAATCGTCTCGAGGAGAATTGGCGGAAATGATGGTGGGGCGTGAGGTCTCTCTAGTGGTCGATAAAGAACCTGCTGAGGCCAAGGAAGTCGTTTTAGAGGTTGAGGGCATCTCTGCAGAAGACGACCGGCAACAGACCGTTTTACGTGATGTCAGTTTATCTGTGCGTTATGGTGAGGTTTTGGGCGTGGCCGGGGTGCAAGGAAATGGTCAAACAGAGTTGGTCGAGGTGCTGACGGGGTTGCGTACCGCCACAGCGGGGCGTTTCCACATCCTTGACCAGGAGATGACCAACGCTTCCCCCCGCCGCATTACCGAATTGGGTGTGGCCCATGTTCCCGAGGATAGGCAGCGAGTTGGTTTGGTTTTGCCATCACCCGTTTTCGATAACCTGCTCTTGAACACCTATTATAAACCTCCCTTTGCCAAAAGAGCTATGCTTCAATTTGACGAGATTCATGCCTACGCACATCGCCTGGTTGAAGAATTTGATGTCAGGCCGCCTAATGAGGAATTATTAGTTGAATCCCTTTCCGGCGGCAATCAACAGAAAGTTATCGTCGCCCGTGAGTTCTCTCGCCCCATAAAATTACTCATTGCCGCTCAACCTACCCGTGGCTTGGATGTTGGCTCCATCGAATACATTCACCGCCGTCTCATTGAAAAACGGGATGAGGGCACGGCTGTACTATTGGTCTCGGTAGAACTCGATGAAATCATGGCCCTTTCTGATCGCATTGCCGTGATGTACGAAGGTGAAATTGTGGCCACTGTTGACGCGGATAAAGTTACTCGTAGAGAACTTGGCCTGCTTATGGCGGGGTCAAGTCTGGATACACTAAAGGAGGCATGAGCCTTGACAGAAGAAAAGCAAGGTTTGGGTTTGTTCAAGAGCCGCATAGCCGCTTGGCCATCGTGGGCTAAGTTAGTTTCCGTAGCAGCTTTGTTGGGCGTCATAGTATTGGTTAGCAAGTGGCTGATTTTACTTTTATTGGTTGCCTTGGGTCTTTGGCCAATTTTGGTTTTATTGGGCCTGGGCATTTTAGGGGTTGTGTCTACGCGTCACGGGGGATGGCCATGGATGAAGGAATGGTTGGGTACCAAGTTAAAGCCATTGGTCTTGCCAGCTCTTGCTGTTCTGGCAGCTCTTATCCTTGGTGGTTTTGTGATTATGCTCACCGATAATGCCGCTTATCAAGCAATAGGAGCTGGTCAGGTAGGAAAGGGAATAGGCTTGGCGTTTAAGAATCTTGTCCGCGCTTATGTTGCCCTCTATCAGGGAGCATTGGGAAGCCCGGCAAGAATTCTATCAGCCATCTTTCGCGGCGCTATAGGTGGAGAAGGCCTGAAGCCTATTATGGGCGCTGTGCGCGGCCCTAGCGATAGTTTGGTTCAATCTGTACCTTATATTTTTGCTGGGCTAGCTGTGGCTTTGGGGTTTCGTTCTGGATTGTTCAACATTGGGGCAGAAGGACAAATAGGAGTGGGTTGGCTGGTATCAGTCATAGTTGGCTTTTCATTCCCCTCCTTGCCAGGCATTATCCTTTTGCCGATGGCTATTATAGCCGGGGCCTTGGCGGCCGGGATATGGGGGGCGTTGGCCGGATTGCTCAAAGCCGAGACGGGAGCCCATGAGGTTATCACCACCATTATGTTCAACTATATCTCTTTTCGCTTGAGTGAATGGATATTGTGTGGGCCGCTTGAAAATGTTCAGGGCACTTGTCGGACTAAAGACGTTGTCCCTGCGGCCTATTTGCCTAAATTTCTAGATCATCCAGTCACCATGCACTGGGGCTTCATCTTGGCCCTCCTAGCCGCTGCGGCTACCGCTTGGTTACTCTTTAAAACTACCTGGGGGTATGAGATGCGCACCGTGGGCACCAATCCCGATGCCGCTCGTTATGGAGGAATGAACGTCTCTAGAACCTATGTTTTAGCCATGTTCCTTAGTGGGCTTTTGGCTGGGCTGGCCGGTGTTAGCCAGGGATTAGGATTAACCCATAACATTGCCCTTGGCTTTAGCGCAGGATATGGTTTTGACGCCATTGCCTTGGCCTTGTTAGGGAAAAGTAACCCGGTGGGTGTGGTTGGCGCTAGTATTCTCTTTGGCGTCTTGCGAGCTGGCGCGGCACGCATGCAATCTTTGGCTGGAATTCCTACCGAAATCGTGCAAATCGTCCAATCTTTGGTGATTGTCTTCATAGCAGCCCCAGCCATTATTAAGGCTGTCTATCGCCTCAAAGATGACGGTGATGAAAGCAGACAGACTGTGTTCTCGCGCGGTTGGGGATCGTAAGGAGATATCGATGACAGCACAAGCGCAATCTATAGATATACCAAAAGCAACTGAACTTAGCCGCAAAGACCTCGTTATTGCCGTGCTTTTCCTCATATTGGGCGGCCTGATCCTTGTCCTGGGCGGATTTGGGACCCAGCCAGGCGAAAGGGCAATTTTCACCGACCAAATTTTAGGAGATTTGTTTTCTTTAGCCTCCCGTAGCACGCTTTATACCATTGGCAGCATGTCAATACTCATAGGTGGTTTACGATTAATACGCGCTTTAGATTCCCTTAAGTCTGTCCTCACCTGGGGGGGCATCTTTTTAATGGTGTTTGGCTTTTTGGTGTGGATTACGAGCGGCACGAAGCTAAACATCACGGGTATGGTGCAGAGCATGTTGACCGCCGCTACCCCCTTGACCCTGGGCGCCTTGGCTGGCATCCTCTGCGAGCGGGCGGGGATTATCAACATAGCCATCGAGGGCATGATGCTTTCCGGAGCCTTTGCCGCTGTGGCCTTTGCCGGGATTTTCAACAACCTATGGCTAGGCTTATTGTGCGCTAGCTTGGTGGGTGGCCTTATGGCCGCTGTCCACGCCGTGTTATCCATAAAATATAAAGTAGATCAAATCATCTCCGGTACGGTGATCAATATATTGGCCGCTGGCGCAACCCGCTTTTTGAACTTGCGCCTTCTTGAACCCTCTGGCTTGAGCGCACCCGGACAATTGGGCGCAATACGTATTCCCCTCTTGGCTGATATTCCCATTATCGGGCCTATCTTATTTGAAAACTCACCCACTGTTTTCATTATGTTGATTTTAGTGGTGGTCATCAATTATGTCGTTTTCTTCACCCCGTGGGGATTAAGGATGCGGGCCTGTGGGGAACATCCTCGCGCGGCGGATACAGTTGGCGTGCACGTCAACCTTATGCGTTATGTCAGCGTGACCTTGGGTGGACTCATTGCCGGGATCGGGGGCGCCTACTTCTCCCTGGACGTGGTAGGGGCCTTCGAGGATAACATGACCCGTGGGCAGGGCTTTGTCGCCTTGGCGGCTATGATTTTCGGAAATTGGAGCCCCGTGGGCGGGTTCCTGGCCGCCCTCCTTTTTGGCTTTGCGGACGCTATTCAAGTGAAAATGCAAATCTTGCGTCCCATTTTACCCTTCCTGAACGTCTATATCCCCCACGAGTTCTTGCAGACCGCCCCTTATATTCTCACCATCATCGTCGTTGCCGGCGTGGTGGGCCGCTCACGACCTCCCGCTGAGGAAGGGAAACCGTATGAAAAACAATAAAAATGATCTAACCCCATAATTACATCGATTTGATAATACGTTCATATTCGTCGTGTGGGCCAATCCAAAACCAGTAAATAGTATCATCATCGATTCTCGGTTAAAATTATTGGGTTGGCTTTACCTGCCTGGATTTCCGCCAATGCCTCATCCGCTAGTTTCTCCAGTGCAAGTTGCCCTTCCTCCGATGTTAAGAGATCGTCCCAATATGCGTCAGACTCAGTGGGAGCGCCTCCTAAGTCCGCTTCTTCTTCAAGGAAATCATGCTCTGATGCCTGGTATTCTTCAAATGCGAGAAAACGGGCAAATGAAAGAATCTGTGCTTTGCTCTCTGGGGGCAACCTATGTATAATGGCAATAATCTTATCTTCGTCCTTTGATAGTAGCTTTCCAGTATGTTCTGTCATGGTTTTTCCTATCGTTAATCGCTAATGGTAATAGTTACTTAGAAATACCTTAACCGTAAACGGTAGAACCACATTTTAGCGTGGTCAATGTAGGGTGGGTTTTCGCGTAGCCACACGGTGTGCCCCCATTTGGTGTGCCTGAAGAGGTACGATACCCGCCACATATGGCAGTAGATGTAACCCGCCCTACATTTAGGTTTCTTAAGACATTTTAGGGATGGTTCATAAATGTGTAGACACTTTCAAAACTACTATGTCACTGCGAAGCGCGTTTTGTGCGCTGTGGCACTAGCCTATGGGCTGTACACCGTAGTCTCCCGGATAACGGAGGGGTATTGCCTTCCGCGGTAACCGTTCACACCCCTCACCTCAATCCTCTCCCACGGGGAGAGGAGGCTGTCCCCTCTCCTGAGGGAGAGGGCTAGGGTGAGGGCAGGGGCTGAATGGTTACCTTCCGCGAGATCGCCGCGCTCCACTACGTTCCACTCGCGATGACATCTGGTTACCAAAAAAAGTGTCAATTAATTTCTAGCCTTAAGTGAACCATCCCACATTTTACCATATTTATATTGCTTGATATTTGTCGCCAAATGTATAGCATTGCTCCACGTGTATTGCTTCATTAATTCGTTGATTTGGCAATATGCCGCTGTTTTTTATAACAGCCAAACTCCTCCACCGCGTCCACCATAGCCAGCACGTTTTCAGGCGGGACATCGTTCATGATGGTGTGCACGGAAGAGACCAGATAACCGCCCCCCGGCCCCAGGATGTCTATCACGCGGCGCACTTCTTGCCGGACTTGGTCGGGCGTCCCCTCTGGGAGAATGCGCTGGGTGTCGATACCCCCACATAGGACGATGTCATCCCCAAAGCGGGTTTTTAGTTCACGCAAATTCGACATCCTCCCCGCCGAGGTTTGGATGGGGTTCAGAATGTCAACGCCGATTTCGATGAAGTCTTCGATGAGGGGGAAGACATCCCCGTCAGTGTGGAAGAAGACTTTCGCAGCCGTGCGTTTTTTGATGAAGTCGATAAAGTCTGCATGGATGGGTTTGAGAATTTCCCGGTACATAGCGGGGGACATGAGCAGGCTTTCCTGCGTTCCGAGGTCATCGCCAATTTTGATGATGTCTACGTTCTCACCCAATGCGGCCAAGAATGGCCCCATCAACTCTTTGCACTTCTGGGCGATTTTTTCGAGCAGGGCTTTAGCGAAATTCGGGCGCATGGCCAGGTTGAGAAGGAAGACATCCATGCCCTGCATGGCAAAGGCCCGCTCTAGGGGGAAGAGGAGCCAGGGCGTGGCCATGATCGCGTATTGGTTCTCTTGAGCCAAGGCTTGGGCTTGTGATTGAACGTGGGCGATGCGGGTGGGGTCGCTCATGTCTGGCCAACCGGGGTAAGCTTCAATCTCTTCGATAGTGGTCGCATCGGGAAGAGGGTGAATGCCGGGATACCACTGGCCGGGCTCAACCTCTTTTTGGCCGGACCCCCAGGAGTCGATGCAGGGGCTGTGTGGTTCCCGCTCCCGGTTGCGCTCCAGCGTGGAGGCCGGTTCCAGGTCACGGACGCCGCGCGCGTCGCTGCGCAAACGCTGCATGGTGGCCTCGTCTATTTTTGCCGTCCCCAGCTCAGGCCATTGGTAGATATATTCGTCAGGCGCTTCGATTCCGGCCAGTTCTTTAATCCCCTGGCAGGTTTTCATTTTTATCCCCGTGGCGTTGCTGACGCCTATGATAATGGGGACACGGTCGGGTTCCTGGTGGTTAAGGGTGGTTAGTACTCGTTCTTTGGGTGTCATGGGCATTGGTGTCTTCCTTTGTAAACGTTTATCCCTCACCCTAGCCCTCGCTCTGCGCGCCTGCGGCGTCCCAAGGGGAGAGGGGATAGCCTCCTCTCCCTCTGGGAGAGGATTGAGGTGAGGGCAGAGGCAGGGTAACCTACTTTTCGAACAAGCGGGGTGCTAGTTCTTGTAATTGAAGAAAACTAATTGGTTTGATCATCACCAGGTCGCACTCATCTTGAAGCATGTTTGCCATTTGTGGATCGGCAGTAGTGAGGATGACTTTTGTCTTTTCTAGGCGTGCTGTGTTTCGTATTTGTCTGAGGAGCTTTTCTCCTGAGATGAAAGGCAAGTGCAGGTCTAATAACACTAAATCTGGGGAGGCGGTTTGGAGATGCTGCATGGCTGTTGAGCCATTCGTAATGACCTCAACCTCAAAATTAGCCAGGGAAAGCGATTCTCGGAAAATATTGGCCTGTTTTTTGTCATCTTCAATGATAAGTGCGGCATGGGATGGTGCGTGCATTAGTTTAGCCCTCCTTAGGGGTGAAGGGTAAGGTGACGGTAAACGCGCTGCCTTGATTGGCGGTGCTTTGAAAATTCATCTTTCCGCCCATAAGTTCAGCAACTTGCTTGACGATGTTAAGCCCAATTCCGGATTTCGGGAGGCGGTCTTGCCAAGTGATGTCTTTTTGTTCGCCTGGTTCGAGAAGCTGCATTTTAACAACCTTTGGGAGACCTGTGCCGGTATCTTCCACGTTGATTGACCAGAAATCCTCGTTTTCGGCTTCTAGCCAGATTTTCACATAGCCTTGGTCAGTATATTTAACGGCGTTGCTGATTAAGTTAATGATGATTTGATTTAACCAATAGATGTCCCCTGTTATGGTTTGGGGCATAGTGGGTTTAATGTCGGTTGCTATTTCCACGCCTTTGGCCCTGGCCAAGGAACGCGCACTGGATTGAATTCCTAGAAAGAGCCTTTCCGTTGGAATGGATTTTGGGGTTGGCTTAAAGGCCCCTGTTTCAAGTTGTGATTGCCCCAGAAGATTGTTGATGAAGTTGAGGAGTTCTTCCCCGTTTTCCAGTATATCGGTAATGGTTGCTTTTTGGTTGGCCGTTATTTCTCCGAAGGCCCCGGATTGGAGTATCTCCGAATAACCTATGATGGCTCCCATGGGGGAGCGCAAATCGTGGCTAACGTTTGCTATGAGGCGTGTTTTCATTTGTGAGGCTGTGGATGCTTTTTCAAGCGCCTGAGTGACTTCTTGTTCCATGAGTTTGCGGGTTGTAATATCCCGCAGGACTATTGCTCTGCCCAGCTTTCGCCCTTGTTTGTTGGTGATTAACGAGATGCTGACATCATAATAATGGGTCTCGTTTTCTGCTTTGAATTCCAGTTCCTCGTGGGGGAATTTGTCTAGTTTTTCCCATTGGGGTATCGCCTTAAGTATAGTATTTCCAATCAGTGTATCTTTTGATTGCCCTAAATATTTTTCGGCAATGGCGTTCATGTCTACGAGATGGTCGTTATTGTTGATGACAATCAGACCGTCGTTGATGCTCTCGGCGATAGCTCTTCGGGTAATAGCGGCTAAGTCCGTCGTTTGGTAGTAGAGCAGTCCCCAGGTGAAAGCTATTCCCGTTAAGGTAAAGGCGAAGGGGGTAAGGTTCAATCCGAAGGGGCTCATTCGGGTCAGGTAAAGGAAGTTTGTAATCCAGGGCGCGGCAGCACCCAGGAGGAGCGCACGGGCTTGTTTTTTGTGTCGTCCCGAGGCTTTGATATACTTATAAACTAAAAGCCCTGTCCCGGTAACCATGAGGAGGTAGGAATAGCCGGTATGAACCCAAAACCATGCCCCATAGCTGGTGATATTGTTTCTTGTATACGGGCCTACATAGGCCAGGGTGTATTCCTGCCAGATAAGATGATGGAATTCATTGCTCCACTTTAAAAGGATAGTCGTGAGAGGGATTGCGGCCGCAAGTATTATTTTGGGCCGTGAGAGGTGGTTTTTGAACCCTGCGTATTCTGCGGTGAATACCAACCACAGGAGGGGAACGGCTGCGGCGGGGATGTATTGGATGTGGGATGAAAAAACTTTCAACTCTAAATCTGCGCTAGCCCATGATAGCATATGACCCATCGTCCACACAAACACCAAGCCCTGCAATATCATCAAGGGCAAAGCCCCAGTCAAGTCCCGTTTGCGGCGGTTGATATAGAAGAATAGCACGGCCGATATCGCAGACGCAATGCCCAGCGGAATGAGAAGGGGTGGGGTTTGCCAGTTCATAGCGCACCATCCTGAGGTTCGAAAGGCAAGGAGATGGTGAATGTGCTTCCCTGCTTAAGGGCGCTCTCCAGGGTAATTTCTCCGCCCATGAGCGTGGTGAGTTGTTGGACAATGGCAAGTCCTAGCCCCGCCCCAGAATCTTGCGCTCTCACCAGGGAAGTTTCATCTCGCTGAAAGGGTTCGAAGATTTTCTCTTGGGCTTCCTTGGGAATCCCCCTCCCTGTATCGCTCACACTCAGGCTCCAAAAATCTTCCTCTTCAAGTTGTAACGTGACTTCAATTTTTCCTTTCTCGGTATATTTGGCGGCATTGCTTACCAGGTTAGCGATGATTTGTTTGAGCCAATATAGGTCTCCCCTTAAGTTTTCTGGCATGCCGGGAGAAGCTGTGGTGATGAAATCTATGGGTTTATTTTGGAGGAGGGGACGAGCAATATTTTGAATCTCAGTGATTAGTGTGGCGGTACGAATACGGTCATAGTGTAATTTTAACCGTCCCGTTTCCAGTTGGGCCTGGTGAACGAGTTTATTGATAAAGTTCAATAATTGCTCGGCGCTTTCATGCATATTCTTGAGAATATCTTTTTGTTTTGGATTAATCCCGCTCTCCGTTCTTGTTTCTAAGCTCTCTGTGTGGCCCAGAATTGTGTTTAGCGGTTCTTGGATATCGTTGGTGACATTGTTGAGTAGATAGGTTTTTGTATTCGAAGCGGCTACCGCTTCATCGCGGGCTTGGGCAATCTTTTCTTCCATTTCTTTGCGGGCTGTAATATCGCGCATCACCAAAACTTCTCCCAAGGTGTAGTTTTCCTCACCGTGGATGGGAGAAATTTTTACATCATAATGTTTTTTGCCGTTTTTTCCCCGCAGCGTGATTTCACGCTGCCCAGGCACGCTATCGCCCAGAATATGACCTTGAGGAAAAACTTTTCTCAGGGGTTGTTCTAGGATGTGTTCTAGAGATTTGCCAATTAATTTCTGAGCCGACGGATTGACGTCCGTGATAATGCCAGCAGTATTTAGGGTGATAATCCCATCCTCGAGCCCTTCGACCACAATATCCTGGGCGATGGGAACAATGTCAAAAAGTTGATGCTGAAACAAGTTCCACATCATGGTAATGCCGGTGATAGAAAGTGATAAATGGGTCAGGTCTATACCGGTGAACAGGTGTAAGACGTGCAAAATCCACGGAGCTATTACCCCCAATAATAGGGTCGCAATTTGCTTTCGATAGAGCGTGGAGGATTTCGAGTAAGCCGCAATTAACAGGCCCACGCCAATCACCATGAGGCTATAAGCGTAGGTGATTTGTAGCCAATAGAATAAGCTATAAGAGGGATCAAGATTAGCGATGCCATCTTGAACATATTTTAGCTCTGCGCTTGTCCAAATGAGATGGTGATGGTCGTTTGTCCAAACGAGGATGATGGTAGAGACGGGAATAAAGTATAGCAGGGCTATGTTGCGCCTGGTGAGGAACTTGTCCCTATTCAGGTAGGTGAGGATGACGATGAATATGGCAACAACGCTGGTGGTTCCGCCAATGAACCCCAGCCTGGTCAGGAAAATTTCTCGCTGCAGGTCATTCGTGGCCCATTTGAGCGCGCCAATAAATGTCCACTCCGCCACTAAAAGGAGGAGGACAGCCAAGGCGTTGGCCCCCTTGACCTCCCTGCTTCGCCAGGAGTAGACCGCTAACGCCAAATTTACGATAGCAGATGCTATAAGGACGATGACATAGTTTTGTGCTTGCGGGGGCATTGTGGGTTTATTTGGGATAGGGCTTCATTAAGGAATGGGGCGGATAAGGGAGCGGGTTAAATCTTTTCCTTTGCCAAGTCATCTAGCCCTATGCTTTTTAGTACAATCCAGGCGGGGCGGTCTCGGCTTTCTTGGAAAAGTTTTTGAGCGCGTTTTAGAGCCGCTCGTTTTTCTTTGCGGTTTTTGGCCAACAAAAAGGGCTTTTTCTTGTCAAGTAGATAATCCGCCGCGGCCGATACATCATCATCTTCTTTCTCAAGGGCTTCTAAAACATATTCGTGCAAATATTGCCGATAAATTTTGTGCTCCATTCGCTTTCTCCAAAGATAAATTGCGCTATGCTTTCGTATATTGTATCAGAGAGAGATGCAAACGTAAGCGGATTTGGGGGATGCCGCCCCGCGTGGCCGGTCCGGGACTGGGGTGGCCGCGCCGGTGGAGCGGGGAGTCGCCCCCGGGGTGATGGGCTGGTGGAGCGGGGAATCGCATACCCTCTCCCCATGGGACGCCGCAGGCGCGCAGAGCGAGGGCTAGGGTGAGGGCAAAGGTGAGGGCACTGGTGCGGGGTAGGGTGAGGGCAAATCCCTACAAGCGGGACAATGCCTTCATCTCCCGCCAGATGAAGGGGAGCACCACGCCCCCTCCCACCAAGAGTATGCCCAGCGTGGCCAGTATTTCTAATGGGAGGGATAGTGCCTGAATTGGAAAAGTATGCAGCAAAAAGTAACTGAGGCCCCCACCCAGCCCTGTGCCCGCTATGGTGCGCGTTATTGTCGAGTTTAGCTGAAGCCCCTGGGGAAGCGAGCGGTGGAGGAGCATCAGCAAGACGAGAGCTTCCAGCGAAAAGGCGATTGAATTTGCCAGCCCAATGCCCGGCGCGCCTAAACGCGGGGCGAGCAGTATCCCAAAGAGAAGGAAGGTAAGCGTTGAGAGCACAGTTGCCAGGAGGGGTATAAGCGCTTTTTGTTGCGCGTAAAAAGCCCGAGCGGCAACTTCTATTAAGCCGTGTGCCAGCATGCCTGTTAGGTAGGCGCGCGTCGTCCAGACGACTAATTCTGTGCCGGCTGCGTCGAAATTCAATAAACTTACTAGTGGCCACAGGCCTATGCCTAAGAGAATTGCGCTGGGTATGATGAGGCTTAGGATTACCCTTATGGCGGTGCTAAAAGTTTTTTGGAAGGCCATTTCCTCTCCGCGCGTGATTTGCCTGGACAGGGTAGGCAATATAGCTTTTCCGATGGCTGTACCAATCATGGTCTCGGGCACTTGCATGAAAAGCCATCCATACACCAGGGCGGTCACCGCGCCAACGGGGAGACGGGAGGCCAGGTTATCTTGCATGATGAAGATGAGCTGGATGGAGAAGAAGGTCAGCACGCGAGGACCCATGAGCCGGAGAACTTTTTCTACGCCAGGGTCTTTGAGGCTCAGGGTTGGCGTCCATTTGAATTTATAGTGAATGAGAGCGGGGATTTGTACGCCGAGAAATAGGGCCGCCCCTAAAATTGTGCCGTAAACCAGGCCGTGGATCCCCAGTTGTAGGGTGGGCAGGGTGATGGGGCCAATTTGGAAGCCGGTCTCCGGGGAAAGGATGAGCACGCCAACCAGGGCGCCGATATCGTACATGGTGGGGGCTACGGCGGGCCAAAGGAAGTGTTGGTTGGCCTGTAACCCAGCGATGGCCAATCCCGCCAGCGAGAAAAGGAGGGTGGCTATCAGGTTGAGGCGCATGAGGTTGGCAACCAGGGCTTGCTCGGCGGCGTCAAAACCGGGCGCGATGCCAACTTCCCAGGCCACGAGTTGTTTGGCAAGGAGTGCCACAAGTATAGAGAGCGCGGCCGAGACGAGAAAGACCAGGTTGGTGACTTGCGAAAATAATTCCCAGGTGGCCGTGTGTCCCTTTTCTTCCAGGTATTCCGAGAGCACGGGAATGAACGCTAAGGCCAGCGCTCCTCCCGAAATGAGGGCAAAGATCAGGTCAGGGATGTTGTTGGCGGCGTTGAAGACGTCTAACTCACTTGAGAGGCCGAATACGCGCCCAACGATGATGTGTCGCAAGGCCCCTAATAATTTTTCGGAGACCGCGAAAACGCTGATAATGAGGGAGGAACGGGCGATGTGTTTCATGGGGTTACTGCTACGCCTCCTCCCAGGGGTTGAAGATGTCTATTCCTGCTGATTCGAAATCTTTTACATTGCTGGTGACGAGGGTCATCTTGTGGGTCAGGACGGTGGCGGCTATTAGGGAGTCAATAGCTGGTAGGGGGCGTCCCTTGCGTTCTGCCTGGGCGGTCAGGGAACCCCAGGTCATGAGAACGTTTGTATCCAAAGGAAGGATTTGGTCTTGGAAGCGGGCCAATAAATCGTGCTCGAGCCAGGTCTTTAGCTCCTTTTTGCGTTCCGACTCAGTCAATTTCTCGACGCCTTTGGCAATTTCCCCAATGGTGATAACGCTTAAGTAAACCTGCTTGCTGTCTAGGGTATCGACCCAATTGATAACTTCAGGAGCAGGTTGTTTTGAGGCTAATTCTGAGATGATGCAGGTGTCGAGAAGATAATTCATAATTCTGCCTCAGTGCGCGGCATACTCTTATCTCGTTCTAATTCGATGTCGGCCAAGGGGGAAGATTGAAAGAACTCTGAGAGCTTATTCTGGGAAGCTTGTAGCTTTTCATATTCGAGATGAGAAATAACAACAGCGGTGTTTTTTCCCCAGCGGGTGATAAATTGCGGCCCTACATCAAGGGCGTGGTCGACGACCTCACTAAGCTTATTTTTCGCTTCCTGCATTTGCCAAACTGTGTTCATAGTCCACCTCCAAATCTGTCTAGCCTGTCCAGATTTTATCCTTTGCTTGATAATCTGTCAATGTCGATTGTTTCTTGTAACCGGGCGGCGGTGTTGCGAGTGGCGAGTGGCGAGTTTGCATGTGGCATGTGTGCATGTGGCATGTGGGCAAGTGTGCATGTGGCTCCTTTGCTCCCTCTGTCCCCTCTGTCCCCTCTGTCCCCTCTGCCTCCTCATTCACCTCACATCTCTCCTGATTCATGGTAAGATATACCCCGTGTGAAAATGGAGATGTGCATTCCATCCGCTTTTGGATGCGTTGCACATCGGTTTAGAAGACAGTAAAAAGGAACACCTATGCGAACCGTAAAATGGAATGATGAGAAAACCCTAGTAGAGATGATTGACCAGCGCTTGTTGCCGAGCGAGTTCAAAATTGCCGAATTCGATACCTACCAGAAAGTGGCCCAAGCCATCACCGATATGGTCGTCCGGGGAGCACCCGCAATTGGCGGAGCGGCCGGATTTGGCCTGGCAGCGGCGGCCTTTCAATCGTCAGCGTCCACGCCAGAGGAACTTCGCCGGGATTTGGAAGAAGCTGCCGCCGTATTGCGGAAAGCCCGCCCCACCGCCGTCAACCTGGCCTGGGCCTTAGACCGAGTTCTAAACGAGGTCTTCCCCCCTCTCCCCTTGGGAGAGGGGCCGGGGGTGAGGGCAGAGGAGTTGGGAGAGGGGCCGGGGGTGAGGGCAGAGGGGCCGGGGGTGAGGGCCGGCGCGGGGATGGGAACCGACGACCTCCGCCAAGCCGTTCTCACCGAGGCCCAACGCATTGCCGATGAGGACGTGGAAATCAACAAGCGCATGGCCCGCCACGGTGCGGAATTAATCGACGATGGGGATACGATCATTCACCATTGCAATACCGGCGCGTTAGCAACCGTGGATTGGGGCACCGCTTTGGGCGTGATACGAACCGCCCACGAACAGGGGAAAGATATCCACGTTTTAGTAGATGAGACCCGTCCCCGCTTGCAGGGCGCGCGCCTCACGGCCTGGGAATTGGAGCAATACGGCATTCCCTACGACATCATCAGCGACAACGCAGCGGGCTATTTCCTGAGTACGGGCCAAGTCCAAAAGGTGGTCTTCGGCGCGGACAGGGTGGCCGCTAACGGGGATGTAGCCAATAAAATTGGTACCTACATGCTGGCCTTGGCCGCCCGTGATAATGGCGTCCCGGCCTATTCCGTCGTCCCCACCTC
Source organism: Chloroflexota bacterium (assembly GCA_018263575.1). Lineage (GTDB taxonomy): Bacteria > Chloroflexota > Anaerolineae > Anaerolineales > UBA11858 > B10-G9. Next base: position 29,841 of record JAANWX010000080.1, read on the forward strand.
CACCGTTGACCTCTCCCTCCCGGCTGGGGAAGACATTCCCATCGAGGAGCGGGAAGAGGCCGAGGTGCTGGCCCTGACCCTCAAGGGGAAGCAAGTCCCCCCCGCCAACGCTTCCGCCCGCAACCCGGCTTTCGACATTACTCCTAATCGTCTCGTCACTGCCATCGTCACCGAAAACGGCGTTGTCTATCCGCCCTTTGACGAAAATCTGCCGAAAGTAGTGAAGAGTGAAACGTGATGAGTAATAAGTGAAACGTAAAACGTGAAAACGTGTTGCGTGAAACGTGAACTCGCGACCTGACTAACGACTACGAAACTAACGACTACGAAACTAACGACTACGAGACTAACGACTACGAAACTAACGACTACGAGACTAACGACTATGAAACTAACCCTCACCGGCTCTATCGCCTACGATTATCTAATGACCTTTCCCGGCCATTTCCGCGACCACATCCTCCCCGACAAACTTGATTCCATCAGCCTATCCTTTTTGGTGGATGGCATGGTCAAGCGGCGCGGAGGCGTGGCGCCCAACATTGCCTACACCTTGTCCCTCCTGGGGCAGCGCCCGCTGATTTTTGGCTCCGTGGGGGAAGACTTTGCCGCTTACCAGGCCTGGCTCGAGGAGCAGGGAGTGGATGTCTCGGAAATTCGCGTCATCCCCGATGAGTTCACGGCTTCCTTCTTCGCCAACACCGACCGCGACAACAATCAAATTGCCAGCTTCTACCCCGGCGCCATGGGCTACGACGCGCGGCTATCCCTAGCAGATTTGGCGGAGACCCCCGACCTGGTGGTCATTTCCCCCACCGACCCCGGCGCCATGGTCAGTTTTGTGGAAGAGGCCCAATCCTTGAAAATCCCCTATCTCTACGACCCCAGCCAGCAGCTTGTCCGTCTGGAGGGGGATGACATCCGCCGGGGCGTGGAGGGCGCCTTGGGCATGTGTATCAACGACTATGAATTCAGCCTGGTGCAAAAAAGCACCGCAATGACGCCCCAAGAAATTGTGGATAGTGTCCAATTCCTGGTCGTGACCCGGGGGGAGGAGGGGGCCACCGTTTACGCGGATGGTGACGAGCACCACATCCCCACCGTTCCCCCCAGTGACGTGGTCGACCCCACCGGCGTGGGGGACGCCTTCCGGGGCGGATTCCTGACCGGGTTCAGCCACGGCCTGGATTGGGTGCTGTGCGGTCAAATGGGCGCTCTCGCCGCCACCTATTGCCTGGAGACAGACTCTCCCCAAAGTCACCATTACACGATTGCGGAGTACGTTGCTCGTTTTCGGGAACACTTTGATGATGAGAAGAAACTTGATATACTGAGCTGGTAGGTTGGGAAACTGGGAAACTGGGAAACTGGTGAAGGGATTTTGATACAATGCCTAAATATCCTCAGATAGTTGAAGCGATCAAATCGGTACGCTCAAAGATACGCTGGAAACCCAACAGTGCTACACGTCATTTGCAGAAACGTAAGCGACGAGGACACTTACCATTAACCGCCTCACTTGAAGAGTACGAACACATAATATCGAATGTAGTGCAAGATAAAGCAGCACATGTATATCTCTATTGGTATAAACGTGTTGCGTATGTGGCTGTAGTTTCAGAAATTGAGGAACAGCAATGGCTGGTGATGTTTGCTTATAATGGGGTGCTGGAGAGCGCTTTTGTACTTGAACGACCAAGTAGATATTTGAACAAGCCCGGATTTGAGGAGATTGGATTACTGAGCGAGGTGAATGATGAATTATAAAGAGTTGATTGCTAGTTATGAAACAGATGTGCAATTTCCTGAAGTAAGCGGTATGGAGCATTTAGAAATGTTGATGACACGCAGCGACATTGCTAAAAATGAATCTCATTTGTCAAACGAAGAACGCAGGCGTGTATTAAAAGCGGATAAAGTATTTTTGCGACAAGCTGAACAATTCTACAGATCAATTCAAAGTATTGCTGATTTGTCTAGTTGGCGACGTGATGAGAACGTGCCTGCTACGCATTGGTGGTGGTATCTTGATGTGATTGTGCAATTACCAGTACATCCAGATCTGTTACCACAGTCTGCTCCGCCTAGTATGGAACTATCCCATGTCGGTGCTTAACTTTTTCACATTAGACTGGCAACTTCTCAATATTCCGGGGGAATGTAGGTCGAAATGGTATTTCGGTGCAAAGTTGCACTTTGCCAAGGCGATTTACCAAATCGCCCTACATCAGTCCGCTATTTTTTGAGATGATACTTAGACTGAAATAATGATTGTATTTTTGAGCAGTATACAAATATACATTACCTAATACCCAATATCACCAACTTACCAACCTTAGGAGAAAACCATGGACAACTATGACATAAAAGACAAATCCCTCGCCGAGGGCGGACGCAGACGAATTAACTGGGCCGAACGTGAAATGCCTGTACTGCGTTCTATTTACGAAAGATTCAAGAAGGAACGTCCTTTCGAGGGCATTCGCATGTCGGCCTGTTTGCACGTCACCACCGAGACCGCTAATTTGGCCAAGACCCTTCAGGCGGGTGGGGCCGACCTGGTGCTGGTCGCCTCGAATCCGCTCTCCACGCAGGACGATGTGGCCGCTTCCCTGGTAATGCACAACGAAATCCCCGTACACGCCATCAAAGGCGAAGACAACGCCACTTATTATAAACACATCCGAGCAGCCATTGACCACAAACCTCAAGTCACCATGGACGACGGAGCCGACGTTGTAAGCACTCTTCACAAAGATTACCCTGAGCTTTTGCCAGATGTGATTGGCGGCACCGAGGAAACCACCACCGGCGTTATTCGCCTGAAAGCCATGGCCGCCGACGGGGCGCTGAAATTCCCTGTAGTGGCCGTCAACGACGCCATGACCAAACACTTTTTCGACAACCGCTATGGAACCGGCCAATCCACCATTGATGGCATTATCCGGGCCACCAACGTTCTGCTGGCGGGCAAGGTCTTTGTCGTCGGTGGATACGGCTGGTGTGCGCGCGGGTTAGCCATGCGCGCTAAAGGTATGGGGGCGAACGTGATTGTCACCGAGGTCGATCCCCTCAAAGCCCTCGAGGCCGTTATGGATGGGTTCCGCGTTATGCCCATGCTGGAAGCCGCTCCCATTGGCGACATTTTCTGCACTCTGACAGGGGACATTAACGTCATTGACCAACATCACATGGAGGCCATGAAAGATGGGGCCATCATTGCCAACTCCGGACACTTCAACGTTGAGATCAACATCCCCGCTTTGGAGGAAATGGCAGTCTCTAAGCACCGCGCGCGTCCCTTTGTGGAGCAATTTGAAATGGAAGATGGTCGCGTGCTCAATCTTTTGGGAGATGGCCGTCTTATCAACCTGGCCGCCGCCGAGGGGCATCCCGCCAGCGTAATGGACATGTCTTTCGCCAACCAATCCCTCAGCGCGGAGTATATGGTCAAGCATTCAGAGGAGCTTGAAAACACCGTTTACGGCGTTCCCGAAGAAATCGATGCCGAAATAGCCCGTCTCAAGCTAGAGGCCATGGGGGTGGAGATTGATACCCTCACCGAAGAACAGCACGCTTACCTTAACTCCTGGAAGTCGGGGACGTAGGCGCAGGACGCTTGATAATTTGATTATATAAAGCCCTATCAAAGTTTTCTTTGGTTGGGCTTTTATAGGAGTAGAACATGTGTGGAATTTTTGCCATTGTCACCAAAGAAGAACAGTTATTAGGCCCCACGCTGATTGAAGCCGGGCGTCGTCTATCGTACCGGGGATACGACACCGTGGGGGCGGCCACCATCCCCCAGGCGGGGGAGATTGATCTCCGCAAGGACGCTGGCCGGGTCGAGGAGGTGGCGGAACATTATAACTTCGCCGAAATGTACGGGAACCGGGCCATCCTCCAGTTGCGGTGGGCTACCTTTGGGGCGCCCTCCCAGCCGAACTCCCAACCCCACCTCGACTCGGATGGGGACATGGTTGGCGCCCACAACGGGAATGTGGTCAACAACGTGGAGCTGCGCCGGGAATTCATGGCCGAAGGCATGACCGTGCGCTCCGAGAATGATGGGGAAAGCTGTGTCCACGCCGTGGAGCGCTACGTGGATCAGGGACATGATATGGTGGAGGCCATGCGCCTCGCCTCCCACGACTTGGAAGGTGATTATGCTTATGTGATTGGCAAAGTCGGTGAGGACCGGCTCTACGCTATCAAAAAAGGCTCCGGTTTGGTAGCTGGTATTACAGATGATACGGTTTGTATCGCTTCGGATCTGCCCTCTGTTTTACCCAAAACGCGGAATATCGTCCGCCTCGAGGATGGGGAGATTATCACCTTCTGGGCGGGCGGATATGAGATCCGGAAGGTGGAGGATGGCAGCCTCGTCGAGCGCCAACCGGAACTGGTCGAGGAGAGCATGGAGGTGGCCCAAAAAGGCGGCTATGCCCATTTCATGCTCAAAGAGATTCACGAGCAGGCCCAGGTGGCGGGTGAATTGGTTCATCTCCTGGACAGCTCCCCCGATGTTGACCCTTTCCTGGAACGTCTGGCTGGGGCCAGGAATGTCTACATTGTGGCCTGCGGGACGAGTTATCACGCCGGGATGTTGGGTTCGGTTTACCTGGGACGTTTGGCCGGCCTGCCCACTATTCCCGGTCTAGCCCCGCAGTTTCGGGCCCAATATGGTTCGCCCATCGGCCCCGAGGATGTAGGAATTTTCATCAGCCAGAGCGGGGAGACCAAGGACGTGCTCGACGCCGTGGGCCTGGCTCAGGCGCGGGGAATGGGCGTTTTGGGGTTGGTGAATGTGGTCGGCTCGGCCCTGATCCGGAAAAGTGAGTATCACATCCCCCTAACTTGCGGTTATGAGATCAGCGTCCCGGCTACCAAGACCTTCTCGAATCAGGTGATTGCCCTTCTCTACCTATCCCTGCGTATGGGCGGGCATGATACGGCTGTCTTGCGTGCCCTGCCTGCGTGGATTGAGGAAACGATTGCCGGGGTGGAAGATCAGATTCCCGCCGTGGAGGAGCGGGTTACCCCTTGGGACGACCTTTATTGTTTAGGATACGGGCTGACCTACCCCATCGCCTTGGAGGGTGCTCTGAAGTTCAAGGAGATCACCTATGCCCATTGCGAGGGAATGCTCTCTACTGAGTTCAAACATGGGCCGCTTTCGGCCGTCACCGAGGGGTATCCGGTGATCTTCGTCGCTGGGCCGGAGGATGTCCCCCTCATCATCAGCGGGATCAACGAGGTCACCTGCCGGGGGGGACGGGCCATCGTCATCGGCGAGGAGGACGACCGCCTGCGTGCCAACGCTCACGATGTGATCGTCATCCCCCGCGTGGATGCTCCCCCCGCGCTGCGCCCGTCCATTGCCACCCTCCTCAGCGTCATCCCCTTGCAGTTGCTCTCCTACGAGAGCAGCCTGGCGAGGGACTACGACCCCGACTTCCCCCGCAATTTGAGCAAGACGCTGACAGTGGATTAGGGGTGAGGTGATGGGGTAATGAGGAGAGGAGGGACGAGGGATGGGGTGATGAGGAACGCGGTTCCAATCAATGTTCTCAGGGTCGCGAGCCA
>JAANWX010000081.1 GCA_018263575.1 Chloroflexota bacterium
TGGGTGCTCATAGATCTTTGTTAGTATCAAAAAAATACTATTTGGTTACTTGGGTATTGTGCGCCTTATTTACAAATGAGCATTATCCCTTGACACTCTAATAACAAGCTCTCTACACCTTGCCCCAGGCATAGAAGGTGGGGGTGTACAAAACACGTTCGCCTCGTTCCCAGGCTAGTTTGTCAAGTTCTTTAAGGTCGTGAAGTTCCTGGGCGGAGAGGGTCTCCCCAGCGTCCTCAGCGATCACCTTCCACTCCAGGGCATGGTCACGAGGGGAGGGTGGCTGCCGCCATTGTGCGCCCAGAACTCCGGTGGTGACCTGGCGGCACCCGGCGCGGGTGAAGATGCTGCGCAGCTCCCGGCCCAGGTGGGGGTCGGCTCCAGCATCCCGCAGGGCGTTGGTTTGAATCTCCTTGAGTTTTGCTAGTTGGGGAGGATAGTCGAGGCGTCCCCCGTAGTCGGGTTCGGCCAGGGCCAGGATCGATCCCCCCGGGGTGGTGACGCGGCACATCTCCCGCACGGCATCCACGGGGTCATCCACCCACAAGAGCAGAAAATGGCACAAGGCCAGGTCGAAGGTAGCCGTGGGAAAGGGGAGGGCATGGGCATCGGCTCCGAAGAAGATTCCCGCCGGAGAGTTTCGTATAGCCAATTTGAGGCGAGCCAAATCCCAATCCCCGCCGTAAACCTGACCTTCACTTTGGGCGCAGAGTTCAGGGACGAGGACACCGGTCCCGCAGCCGATATCCAGCACGCGCTGGGCCTTCCCCAATTCGATTTGGGGGTAGAGGTAGGCACGCAGGTCTTCAGTCCAGGTGGCCTGTTGCTGGAAACGTTGATCCCATTCGGTGAGGGTTAAGGGCATGGTGAATTTACCGCGAAGACATGATAGCGTGTATATTTTCTTGGATGATCTCAGCTTGCACGCTTCCGCTGGTGATCTCTTGGAGTTGGCTTTGGAAACTTTCGAAGTTTTCGATGGGAAATTGGCAGGTGATGGTCACCTCGGCGGCAAACTCCGCGTTGAGGAGTTTCCCCTTGTTTTGGCCGATGATTTGTTGGATGTGCTCGAAGTGTGGGTACGGGGTGACCAGCGTGGCAATGTGGGTGGAGACTTTCTGCGCCCGGGGGGTGACCTTTAGCACGGCGCGGATGGCGTCCCCGTAGGCGCGAACCAGGCCGCCTGTCCCCAGCTTGGTGCCGCCATAGTAGCGGGTGACGACCACGGCCACGTCCCCCAGCCCGCTCCCCCGCAGGACGGCCAGGGCCGGGCGTCCTGCTGTCCCGGAAGGTTCTCCGTCGTCGCTGCTGTGGGCGGTGACGCTGGCCCCATATCCCACCAAAAAAACCGGGACGTTGTGGGTGGCGTCCGCGTACTTATCCTTGACCCGGTCGATAAAGGCTTTCGCTTCCTCCACGCTAAACGTTGGCGCCAGCGTAGCAATGAAACGGGAGTTGGACACGCGGATTTCAGATTGCGTTTCCTGGGCAGGGATGGGATAATGTTCCATAGTCTGATTGATAAATCTACAACGAATGAGGCCTTATTGTATACCAGAACCACGTCTGCGAGTAGTGGGTTGGTGTACTGGGAAACTGGTATATTGGAGAGAAAATGACCACACAAACACTAATCGCCATTCTCATCGGGTATGCTTTTGGATGTATTCAAACGGCGTATATTTTGAGCAAGACGGTGGGGAAAACCGATATCCGCGAACATGGGACTGGTAACGCCGGGGCCTCGAACGTGACAGCCATCATGGGATGGGGGTTTGGTATCCTAACTGGCCTGGTGGACGTCCTAAAGGGGATGTTTGCTGTTCTTGTGGTGAAGTGGCTCTATCCCGAGAATCCCGATTTGGCTTATTTGGCGGGTATCATGGCCATTATTGGGCATATCTTTCCTTTTTATATGAAATTCAAAGGGGGAAAAGGCGTGGCCGCCTTGGTGGGTATGATGATTGGCGTGAATTGGAAGCTGGGACTCTTTTTTGCTCTCCTTGTGATTGTTCCCGCCTTGCTGACGGATTACATTGTGATGGGGTCATTCACGACCTTTATCGCGCTGCCCATTGTGACTTATGTAAAGGGCTACCCGCTTCTTTTCACCGCCATTGGCGTGGGCCTGACCATCCTTTGCTTTTATCTGCACCGTGCCAATATTCAAAGGATTATGGCTAAGGAGGAGCTGAAGATCAGCGAGGTGGTGAAGGGGGAGTAGGGGGTAGGGAGCAGGAATCGGGAAACCAGGAAGCAGGGATCAGGAAACCAGGAAGCAGGAATCGGGAAACCAGGAAACAGGGATCAGGAAACCAGGATCAGGAAACCAGGAATCAGGGATCAGGATCGTGGGTAGATTGAGTAACCGCTACCCCCCTCACCCTAACCCTTGCGTTGCACGCCTTTGGCGTCCCAGAAGGAGGGGGAAAGCCTCCTCTCCCTCTGGGACGCTTTGCGTACGGTGTTGCCTACGGCACGCAGAGCGAGCCCGCAGGCTGTGCCTTGGCAAGGATTGAGGTGAGGGCAAGGTCTGAACGCTTCCTAGACTGATATTGGCAGGCTTGGGGCCGGAGATTATTGATTTAAAGCATAAACGAGTTATTGGTTTTGAGATAGTTGTTTAGAACTGCATTGCACTTCATGCTCTTGGAAGTGCGTTGCAGTTCGGGTCTCATGGGCAGATTCGTGGTGCAACGCATCTAATAATAGATGCAATGCACCACTAACATTTTGAGTGTGAGTGCATTCCCCCCCCTCAGTCCCCCCACGCCCAAGCCGTTGGAAAGACTGTTGAGCACCCAGCGGATGGTGGTGCTGATGGTGACGGCTGCCAGTGCTGCTGAGCCTAATTGGCCAACCCAGTAGGTGTCGAGTAATTGCGCCACGTTCATAATGCCGGTTTCGAGCATCATGGGAGCGGCCAGGTACCAGATATTACGGTGCAGGTTGCCGCTGGTCAAATCGCGGCCCCGATGATTCCCGCGGCATTACCTATCCTTGCCACCCAATGCGGTGTACCTTACTAATCATCACGGGTCACTCATTACTCGTTACTCATTACTCATTACTCATTACTCATCACACATTACGTCAATGTACTTCCCCCTCAACTTCTCCCTCCACAGCATCTTCCCAGGGATAGATCTCAGTGCCTTTTGCAGCGGCGCGCGTTTCGGGGTCCTCTGCCAGGTAGCCGCGAAACTCGTCGGGCAAAAGATCCGCAATACGCTGCATAATTTTTTGGCCGATCTCGTCCAGTTGCTGGCGGCGTTCTCGCCCTCTTCCGGTGGTGGTGAACGGTCCAAACGGCTTCCCTATTCGGACATGCACTGTGGGTCGTTGGCCCAGTTGGAGGGGGAAGATGTCGTTGAAGCCGTACAGGGCGATGGGAAGGATCTTTGCCCCCGTGCGGGAGGAGAGATAAGCGGCTCCGGGGCGGGCGGGACGCAGCACCTCGGCCCAACTCCCACCTTCGGGGAAGATGCCCAGAACCCCGTCTTGCTTCAAGACGGCCTCGGCGGCTCGGAGCGCGTCCCGGGAGGCCGTCCCCCGGCGGAGCGGAAAGAAGCCCCACAGCTTGGGGAGGGATTGGACGATTTTTGGGGCGTGCGGGAATTCAGCGCCGCCCACGAATTCCATGGGCCAGGGTACAGTGCGCACGACTGCTACGGGGTCAACAAAACAAAAGTGATTGGCCACAACTAAAAGCGGCCCTTCTTTGGGGAGGTTTTCGCGCCCCTCAATTTGGAAATCGGTCAGGATATTGAATGCGGCAATGGTCAAGTAGTGGATTAGTTTTCGACTTATTTGTCTGCGAGGATAGGGATATTTTTCACTCATGATTTTATGTATTTTTTGGTGGGATCATTAACTTTCAGGAGTACCAAAAGGCCAGCAATTAGAAAGATGGCAATGGAGCCTATGGCCACCCGCTGGCCATATTGTTCAGCAAGGAGGGTTTCTACACCCCGACCTTCATACCACCAGGCCATTTGTGCAGCCAAAAATCCGTAGATGGTGGGGCCGATGAAAGAGGATGTGCGTCCGGTCACAGCAAATAGGCCGTAGAATTCCGCGCTTCTATCTTTGGGAGCAAAGTAACCTATCAGGGCGCGGCTGATGGACTGTACGCCTGTTAGCGCCAAACCAGCAACGGCGCCAATCAGATAGAAATGAACTTGGTTCTGGGCAAAGATCATGGCCAGTACAGCCGCGGTCATCAAAATGAGAGAAATGATCAGTGAGCGCTTGTAACCAATCTTGTCTCCTGCAACGCCTGCGGCCCAAGCGCCGAGGACACTGGCTACCTGGACGACGATCATGAAAATAATGATTTCTTGTTGCTTCATTCCGAAGAGCACGGCGCCGATAATGGCGGCAAAGTCAAGAGCCATTAAAATGCCATCGTTATAGATCAAGAAAGCAACCATAAAGCGAATAAAATCTTTGAATCCGCCCAGGGATTTTATAGTATCAATAAGTTGAATGAAGCCCACCGTGAGAAAATTTTTATCTTCAGGGAGTGGTTTCGGCTCGGCTTTCTCTTTGATCCAAAGAATGGTAGGAATTGTTGAAAGTGCAAAATAGAGGGAGGTGAAGACCATGGAAAGGCGGATGATGAGGTCACCCTCAATGGAGATGATCAAGGGAAGCAAGATCAAGAGGGCTAAAATGCCGCCAAAAGAACCAACTGCCCAGGCGTTGCCCGAAACACGGCCCATTTCTTCTGGTTCGGCAATTTCTGGCAAAAGGGAATTATAAAAAACTTGCCCGCTCCGGTAGCCGATCTCCGCTAAGATGAAGAAAACCATGCCCATGATGATGGTTCCCTCACGGACAAAAAAGAGCAGCCCGGTGAAAATCCACGTCATGCCCGAAAAGAGAAGCAACATACGTTTTTTGGAGGCCGAGAAATCGGCGATAGCGCCCAGGATGGGGGAGCTAACGGCCACCACCAACATGGCCACGCCCACCGAGATGCCCCACAGACGAGACCCTTCCGCTCCCCCCACCACGGCTCCCTTGAAATAAGCGGAGTAAACCGCCAAAAGGATCACCGCTGCGTAAGCGGAGTTGCCGAAGTCGTACATGTACCAGGCCAAGTGCTCCCGGTTCATAGTTTTGAGTTTTTGAAATGGATTCATGTTGAGTATATCCTTGGTTAAATGGGTGTAATTCCAGGTATTATATCAGCCTTCTTGGTTCGGGAAACCCTTAATTTTTCGATATAGAAGAGTTCCTTATTTTTGGCTTTTTAGTTCAATCACCCCCTCTGGGCATTGAAGGGTACATGCACTACAGGCAATACACCCCCTGTCTACAAAGATAGCAATTTCTCCCTCTGTGCTCAAAGTCCAACAGCCGGTGGGGCAGACCGCGAAGCATTCCCCGCAGGCTGTGCATCCCTCCTGGTCAAAGTGGATGCGCAAACCTCGCAGCGTGCGGGCGAGATGCCAGTGTTCGGTGAGAGAACTCCATAAGGTGGGTGAGGTTGTCATAGTTAATGGACAAAATCTTTTTTGCTTTCTGCTCCACGAGCTTCCGCATAATGTGCAGCCGGGGCCGTTCCACTACGGAGGAGTTGGTCTGCTAAATGCCCTCCGGCTTGGCTCTTTGGTAAGTGCCCGCAAAGCTTTATGGTTCTAACTGCAAATGAAATCAACCGTTCTTCAATATCGTCACCCTTTGCCATCATCTTACCTCCAACAACCATTAGCAATTAAAAATTCACAATTAAGAATTAATCAGTAGCGAGCCGACCGAGTTGGCGGCTAAGCCAGTAGCCAGATGCCAATCGCCCAATACGATTAGGCTACTACCCATGGATGTGACATTGTCAAATTAACCATTAAAAATTAATAATTCCCAATTAAAAATTAACTAGCCAATAAATCAAACCTAGCCCGACCCCTATCACCGCCTCCCACCCCCAGTTGGCCTGCTCCCCGCGCATGAGGGGGGACATGCCTTGCAGTTCGGCGGCGGAGAAGACGGAAAGCCCGGTGAGACCGATGGCCCAGTTGATGAGGCTTTCGGTGGGAAGAGGATTGAAGAGGTTGAAAAGGCCTAGCCCGGCCAAGGCGATGACGGTGAGGGGGATGCTCTTTTGGAGGCCGTCTTTGCCGGGCAGCCAGGGATGAAGGAGGGCGTAGAAATAGGAGAGTCCCAGCAAGCTGGCGGTGACGGGCCAGAACATGGTCCGCCAGAAGATGAAAACGGGCAAGAGGATCATCAGAGCGTAAAAGCCCAGGGTAACGGTGACCATCTCCAAGCGGTCTTTGACAGGGAAGGTCACCAGGCGCATGGAGGCGTCTTTTTGGTGACCGGTGGCCAGGTAGGCGGGGATGTCCTCGGCGCGGATGGGTCCCCAGCGCACGTTCCATTTTGTTTCCGTGCGGAGTTTCCAACCGTCCACGCCGTTGGCGGCTAGTTGGGGTAGGATTAAGTTCCGGTGGGTGACGAGATCCTCCAAGGGGGAAGTTTTAAGGGTTGAGATGATCTTTTCGGCGGTCAAGAACCCGCCCCCCGCCCCGCACCACACGTTGATTCCCGCGCTGTCGGCGACCAGTAGCCAGGCGTCCACCTCTCCCGCTATGGCCTGCACTACGCGCCGGACGGTGAGGGTGAAGTTCCCGGTGACGAGGACGGGGGAATCTGTCCCAGGATCACCGATGGCGTAGAGGCCGGGCTCCTTTTTGGGGTAGGGGGGGATGATGCGAAAGAAGAGCAGCCAGAGGTCGCTGAGCAGCGTTATGAGGGTGACTTTGGGGGAGAGTTGGGGGATTGGAGGCGCGGCCTGGCTGGTTTTCTCCACCGGTCGCCCTTCGTATAGGCATAAACTGTCGCTGAGGTAGGAGAGGGTTCTGCGAGTTTGGAATCCGCTTTGGGCCAGAACGTTTTCGAAGTCGCGCAGGGGGGTGGTGCCGGTACGGGTGAGCAGCCAGGTGAGAGCCCCTACCAGCCCGTGGAGGAGCCGGTATCCCAGGCGGGGGAGAAATTTGTGGGGGAGGACTTCGTCGACGATGATCAATTTTCCGGTTGGGGCCAGGACACGGTGGCAGGCTTCCAGGACGGGAAGACGTTCCCTGGGCGGAATCTCCGAAAACACCAGGGTGGCGGCCACCACGTCGAAGGAACCGGGCGAGTATTTTTCGCCCACGGTGAGGGCGGCCATCTGGCCCAGAGTCACACGATCCCCCAGACCTTTCTCCGCGATTTTCCGCTCCGCCTCGGCCAGCATAGCGGAGGAGATGTCGATGCCGGTGACGTGGGCACCTTTCTCGGCCATCAACGCGGTGAGTGTGCCCGTCCCGCAGCCAATCTCCAGGACACGGGCGCCGGGTTGGATGTAGTTCTCGGCGATGTGTTTTTTGAGGGCCGTGATCCGCCCCAGGGTGAGGAGCCAGATGCCGCGATCATAGTTTTGGGGGCTGGTTTCCAGCCATTTCATGAAGACGGTGGCCATGGGAAAAACCTTGTTAGTGATTATGTTGGTTGGTGGCAAATATAGGGTAGCAAGGGTTTCGAGAGGCGTCAAGTCGGAGATTTACATGTGGAAAGAAGTCTGAGTATAAACAGGCGTGGATATGAGGGTTGTGATGGATGATAGATGGGTTATAATGAAGTGTATGGTCATGATAAAAGATGTAGATCTGTCCCCAATCAATGACTTGCGAGATACTTTGCTTTCACGCTTGCCAGGTATCATCCAGCGCATTGTGATCTATGGGTCGTATGCGCGCGGTGAGGCTGCGACAGGTTCGGATATTGATGTTTTGGTTGTCCTGGATGATAGTTCTCCGTCTGTCATCGAAGAGGCTCGAGCAGCACGGTACGACATCATGGCTCAGAACCAGTATCACCCCTTACTCTCTTTATTGCTACTTTCCTATAAAGATTGGCAAAAGCTTCCAAAGCATAGCGCCGGGTTGAAGTCTAATATCGAAAAAGAGGGAATAACAGTGTGGTCAAGAATTTGATGTGTTTGATGACCGACAAACGGCTGATTACGGGGGAGTCTTGATATCGCACGAAGACTCAATAAATGCTCTTAAAGTAGCAGAGCAATTTGTCCGAGCAGTACAAGAGTATTTGCAGAGGATGTAAATGGGATGGTGGCCGGCTCCCCGCCGGAGCGCTTGGTCCAGAAGTGAACCGCCACGCCCACGCTGCGCCGCACCCAGGCGTTGGGGGATTCGCGCCACCCTTCCAGGTGATGTCTGGCCTCCTCGAATCCCCCCTCGGTTTTCTGGCTGGCGATTTTTTCCAAGAAGGGATTAACCTCTTCCAGCGTGCCGCTCCCAAAAGTTTTTCCAATCCGCTGCAAGTGGGGAAAGCGGGTGCGTTCGGCCAGAATGGGCGCCAGGAGTTCGTAGGCCCGGTTGATTTCCCCTTTTGTAATAATGGGGAGATTCGTTTGCCTAATGATTCGGCTGCTTTCATATCCATGGGCTCTCCTTGATTTCTAATTGGCGGATGGTTGTTTGGGGCATTTTGTGGTCCTTGGTATAAGGGTGGGATTAGATATTGGCTATTCAAACTTAATGACCAAGGCGGGGTCACCGAAGAGCATGAAAGTCCCCAGCACGTCACGGGAATTAGGATCATCAACGGGTACTTGTCGCCAAGCCTCGAGGACAACGTCCCCCAAACGCTGATGTGAACCGGAGAGAAGGGCCTGGGCAATGGCATCGCTGAGGTAGCTTTGATTGGTCGGCAAGGTTAGGCTAGAAGGTGCTAGGACGGCTACCGCTCCGCCAGCGGGGTGGAAGAGCAGGCTTTCGGCTAGAGACTCCTCCGTAGGATGGGTGAAAAGCCCGGTCAGGCAGGTGAAGTTCAAGATGATGGGAAGTCGATTCTTATTGTTTAGCTGTGTGGTGTTTTCGGTGGTGAAAAGTTTGTCTTTGCCCCACATTTTCAGGCTTCCGTGTCCAAAATAGGCCGTCAAGAAGGCGCCTTCCTCTAATGTAGTTTGGATCTGCGATGCGCCATCCGTCTCACCGGCTGCTGGGGTGAGGAGAGAGCTTTGGTAGGATTCCTGAAAGAGATTTAGAAAGGCCTGAGCGTCATCCTTGAAGCCGGATTCCTGACCATCGGCGATAGCTACGATATGTTTGTTCCATGCTGCAGTGGGTGGCTCGTTTTCATAAGCGATCGTTTTCTCGACGAAAGCTTGTATTTGTTCCGGCTCCCGAGCGGGGACACGTCCCAGGGCTAGGTCGGGCCAGGGGTCTTGGGGGCATCGAGTTGAGCGAGGGGGACATCGCTTCCCGTTTGACCGCCATGGAGCGTGTCGATGGGCAGGGTGGGGAGGAGATGGCCCTCCGTGGAGAATTGGTGGCCTTTGGGGTCATACGTGGCATCCCCGACGAGGAGGACGTATTGGGGCACGCTCTCCCATGATTGGTTTGCATAGCGGAGAAAGTTGCGTATAGCCACAGGGTCAGGGAAACCGTCGCCAAATTGGTCGTAGATGGCCGCGGCGGGGATGGCCAGCGTGGTCAGGTTCTGGTCTTGGCGGTGGGAGAGGAGCGGCTCCAGGGGCGTGAGCAGGTGGGCGGGGCCGATGGCCAGGTAGTCCGCTCCCTGGGTGGGGGAGGTTAGGTCTGGCGTGCGGGTGAGGGGGGAGATTTGGTCGGGAGAGAGGTATCCCCCGGGGCCGATGGCCAGGTAGCGGTGGCCTGCTTCCCCCGTGAAGGTTGGGTCGTCCGGGACAGCGTCGGCGGAGACCAGGCGTTGGGCTTTTTCAGGTGCGGTGACATCATAGATAACGGGAGTCGTACCGAATCCGGTCAGGCGCAGCGGGGTGTCACCTCCCTCGAAGCGGAGGGTGTCGTTCGAAGCCTGCGACTGGCGGGGATAGGCGATCTCCACCCAGTCCAAAAAGATCATATCAACTGGGGCTTCGGTGTCTCCTGGAGCGGTGATTTCCAGGGTGTTTTCTCCCGTGGTGAGCGTGTTTTCAGGGATAGGGGCCGAGATGATTTGGGGGGCCTGTCCATCCCAGGTTTGGTTGGCGATAGGCTCCCCGTTGAGGGTGAGTTGGATGTGGTGGTCGGGTTCGGCGGATGCTTGGGTCTTCCCCCACAGTCTGACCTGAAGGGATCCAGGGCCGGAAGCGACTTTGTGGAGGGTGATGGGAAGGGTGAGGGTTTGGGGGGCGATGATGCGTTGGCCGAGCCATGGGTTTTCCAGGGCGAGTGGTTGGTAAGAGATGTTTTCTTCTAGGCGCAGGTGGGCAGTGTAGGTGGTTCGGGCTGAGGTTTCTGCCGGATGGTAGGTTTCCGTGGGGCGGCTTTGATTTCCATTCTCTGGGGTGAGGATGAAAATCGCGTAGGTTGTGTAAGGGTTGTCAGGCTCGGGAGCGTAGAAGTAGAGCGTGGGCGGGTGGGTCTCTTTTGTTATCCAAAAAGGTTGCGGCTCCCCGCGTAAGGTGAGGCTTAGTTTCGAGGGCAATTCAGGCCAGCCTAGTTCTTGGGCCGTGATGTGGTAGATGCCCTCCTGGGTTGTGTATATTTTTAGGCCGTTTATTTCTGAAGAGGTTTCAGAGGAGGAGGGGTTTTGGGGCGTGCACCCTCTAGCGACCAAGAGCAGGATGAGACTGAAGAGGAGAAGGCGTTTTTTGATTGAGGGCATGGTTTATGTTTTTGGGGCGATGAATTTGAAGTAAGCAATTCCTAAAAGGGTCCAGAAAAGGATCACGCCCCCAATGATTCCAAAGTTGGGTAGGATTTTCATCACCAGTGAGGGGGGAGCTGGGGAAGGTATCAGCGTTAGTGTAGGGGAAGAGGTGAGCGTTAATGTGGGGGTTGGAAACTGGAACGCTTCGAGAACGGTGAAATCCGCGTCAGGTGGGGTTGCCGTAGGGGTTATGGTTGGTGTGAACGTGTTTGTAGGGGTGAGGCTTATGGTAGGGGTTGGCGTAGGGGAGGGGGTATCAGAAGGATTAAAGGTGGGTGTGTTGGTTGGCTGGGAATTTTCGGGTGGTGTGTCACTTGGGGTGGGGGTGGGAGTCTGCGTGGCGGGGCCGACCACGACGGGGCCATGAAAGGTTGAGACATTATTAATATCTATGTCTTCTAGTTTATAGTAGTAATTGGTGTCTGAATTAATATTGACATCAATGAAGTCATAAGTTGCGCCAATAATGCTATCACCCACGCCGTCGATAAAGTTGCTAATACGCGAATAATTACCTTCTGGGGCTGAACTGCGGACGACATAAAAACCCGAAAGATCAAGTTCGGAGGCTGTTTCCCACTCTAAGCGGACTTGGGGGCCGGTTTCTAAGGTGGCCTCGAAATAAAGCAGGTCTACGGCCGCCCGGGTGGTAGTGACCACGGTTGCTAAGGTAATGGTGAGTAAGAGTATTGTGAGGGCTATCCAGATTCTTTTTGGCATGGGAGGAGTAGAGAGTGATGAGTGCTTAGTACACGATGGCATAAGTTCGTTGGTGGTTGATATTTGTGCTTCAGGTGCAATGCACTCCCCACCATGGGTGCACACCGTGAAAACGGGAGTGCAACGCACCTTGGAATCGCATAAGGACTTGCGCCGTGTTGTACTTGGCACTAGTCTCCTAGTCCCTGATCCCTGATCCCTGATCCCTGATCCCTGATCTCCTGATCTCCTGATCTACTGATCTCCTGGTCTACTGTTCCCCAGTCAACTGACATCGACCATATCTTTCTCTACCAGATCACCCAGGAATTCTAACGTATCTGCCTCGGCGGTGGCTTGAGGTACCTCATATTCCCGGTGGATGGTCCTGGCAATATCCTTGACTGTTTGTTGGCCGTCGAGGAGTTCCCAGATACGGGCGCCGACCTCGTTGAGGACTTTGACTTTGCCCTGTTGAGGGAGGACGAGTACGGCTTCGTCATCAACGATGCGGGCGACGATATCTGCTTTGGGTTTAGGATTTGACTCTGGGGTAAACATGATCGCCTTCCTGGGCTACAGGTGATGGAGTGATCGGTGATGAGATTATAAAGTGATAAATTTGGAAACACAACGCAGTAGCGTATGCCACTAGGTTTCACATTTCACAGCGTTTCACGCTGAATTGTATCAGGATTTTGGTTAAGAGTCGAAATGGGATAGCCAGCAACTTATGGAGATAGGAAATACCCCTGATTTGCCTTCCGCCGAACAGACGCGAGGTAATGCCTTTAACAAGGTTCACGAGGTGGATTTGATGGCTATGGATCCTCCCCAGAATCCGGTTTGTACATGGCCAGGGATGGGCGCTCATTGACCAGGTGCGTTTTCCACGTTGAATGCCGCTGACCTTGCCGAGGACGCAGTCTGGTTTTAGGGGAGGATCTGAGGAAAGTGCTTTATCTCCCTTACACACCCAGAAGATTTCCTTTTTAGCCAACAAACGGTGGGTGGTGAGGGTTTGATCCTTCTCGAAGACAATCAGGTCACCGGGAAGGCAATTGGTCTGCGAAGCCCGTGCTACAAAGACAATATCACCGCTTTGCAGGAGAGGGGCCATGCTTTGGCTGGTGACCTTCAAGTGGAGCGGGGTGCCGCTTGCGATGATCTCTCGGAGAAGAAGGGAGATAGTATTGTCATAGCTGGGAATTGTTTCCTTGGCTGACAGTTGCCGTGCGTTCTGCTTCCTTTGATCCCTTTGTCTCTTCTGTTTCCTCTGTCGCCTCTGCATCTTTTACTTCCTTTGTCCTCGCTACTAAGGATTGCGGTTGATGAAGGGGAGGAACACCTTGTAGTAGGGTGGGACTTGAATTTGCAGGGCTGGATCGCCAAAGAGGGTGAAGGTGTGGAGGAGATCGAAGTTGTTGCCTGTTTGATAGAGGTAGAGCTTGCTGGCTAGTGTTACTGCTCCAAAATCGGTGACGTTATTGGTGATGAGAGCCTCATAGAAGCCTTCTGCCAAGGCATCGTGCCCGGTGCCAACACCTAAGCCAGTGGGAGAGAACGCTCCCACCGCGCCCCCGTTGGTAGCCCGAACAAGTTCGCCTATCAGACTCTCTGTGTTGGGATAGACCCAATAGGCGTCCAGGCAGTCTAAGGAGAGGGCGATGGGAAGTTGATCGATATTGGTCAGGTTGGGAACGTCGCCACTGACGAAGATTTGTTCATGCGTCCAGCGTTCAATAGAGCCATGCCCAATGAAGGTCATCAGCGAGGCGCCGGTGTTGTTCAAAGTGTCTAAAATGGCCGCTGTAACACCATCAGCGTTTGAACAATCATGGCCAATTGCAGTGCAATCCTCGCCAAGGTAGATTTTGGTTGCTTCGTACTGTGAAGGGGTGATATAGGTATCAACCAAGGCATCCGAGGAGGCCACAAAATTTCCTGCGTCATCGGGTACATCGTCAGAAACCTGGATGATGTTGGATTGCCAGTCTTGGAATCCGCTTTGTTCGTAGGTGGTGACCTTATCGATATAGGTGTTCAACTCTGCTTCGCTGCTGATCGGAATCCTGCCGATGGCCAGATCGGGGAGCGGGTCATCGCCGACAAGGGTGGCTAGCAAGTTGGCGCTGTCCACTTCCCCCTGCCAGGGATCAACGAAGGCCAGGTTGGGGAGCATATAGTTGGGGGACGGAGCACCGTACTTTGTGTCCGTGTAGCCTTTCAAGTTCCAGTGCCCGTTGCCGACCAGGAGAACGTAACTGGGGGGCGTGTTCCAGTTGGAGAAGGTGTAGGCCAAGAAATTCTTGATAGCAATCGTGTGGTAAATGCCATAGTTGAAGGTATTGTAGAGATCGTTGATGTCGACGATCATGGTGCTAAGGCCCTGGTTTTGGCGATGGGTAGCCAGGGTGTCGAGGGCTGTCTCGAACTCCGGGGGGGTGATGAAGATGTAGTCGGCTTCAGGGAGGGTAGCGAAATCGGGGGGCGTGTAGGAGGTGATACTCCCCGGACTTTGAATTCCGTCTCCACCAGCGGCAAAATAGTCAGCTTCAGCGCTGTGGCTGGCGGTGAAGGTCAGTGTCCCGCTGTTGAAGGTCGCTCCGGTGATCCTGATGGGCGAAATAGGATCGGTGATGTCATAAACATCTGCGCTAAGGCTGGTGAAGTTGCCGATTTCGTATTGCCAATTTGAACCGGCCTCATCCCGTTCGAAGTGAAGTTGATTATTTTCGGCTTGGAATTGGCGGGGATATTCGACCTCGAACCAGTTGAAGTAGAGGTAATCGTTATTTTCGCTCCGGAAGAGGAGTTGGTTCACGCCTTCCTGGAGATCGCTGAGGGCCACTTGGCTGGAAAAATCATGGTCCCCAATCCCGCTCCAGGTGGATTCATCGACGGGAACCGGGCTTGGATCGGTGTCGTCCCGGTTAAGGAAAATGTGCGTATCATGGGCGGTATTTTGCCGGGAAATCAGCTCCCCACTGACGACCGGGTTGACCGGAGCAGTATCCGCGACAGCTACGAGGGTGACTTCATAGGTGTAGGTAGCCGTATCGCGGACTTTTTCCCATAGCCAGGTATCGGCGCTGCTGAAATGATGGGTATACCATTCGTTAGATTCTTCGGCGTGGGCCGTGGCCATGTAGTAGTCCGGCACAGTGGAGCCATCTGGGGTGCCGTCGCTGGTGCCCATGCGTGCCCCGCCAGCGGGGTCGAGGTGGAGCCAATAGACGTTTTCGTCGGTGTACTTTTCGATGAGATCTTTAATTTCGCAATTCGGACAGGTCGTAGTCCAATCTTTCATGGAAGTAGCGTAGAGGGTGGCCAGGCGGTCTCCCCGGAATTTTTGCCCATAAAAGGTGATTGTGTCGCCATCATCAAAGCCGTTGTCCCCCTCTCCTTCGACGTGAATGGCAATCTCTTGGCCCTGGCAGGTGAGCTTGAATTGGGCGGGGTCAACGTTGTCCACGTCCATGCCTGCCCCCTGGAGATCAGCATACGTCACCCGGTAGATGCCGTCCTGATTTACGGTGATCTTGTAGGCTGTTTCGGTAAGGGTAGGCTCTGTGAGCGGGGTGCTGAGGGGGACTTGGCTCGATTGCGCTCCAACCTGGGCTTGAGGGGTATTGGCGGTCGTGCCAGAGGAAACATCTCCTAGAGGAGAGGCGGAAGGGGCGTTGCGTGCAGTTTCTGAAAAGGTGATTTCCACTCGCAATGTTTTGTACCAAACCAAATCACCCTGAACGGGATTGTATTGGAAGGGGAAGACTCGCAGGGGAACCAGGCGCTGATCCCGCATCCAGGCATCCTCGCCAAGTTGGACGGGATTTTCCGGGAAGAGGGTGTCTTGGGCGTAAATGCTTTCCTTGGGGACGCGCTGGGTTTGGCCTGGGGATAGATCACCTTCCGGGGGGAGAGGAGAAGGGGCAGGGGGAATGTAGAATGGCCCTGGGAGGGGGATGCTATCTTGAGCGGTTATTTGAACATGTACCTCGGCCTGCGAGGGGATATTGATCAATGTGCTATAAAAGGAAAGTTCGGGGAAACCCGCCTGGGCCAGCGTTTGCCCCCTGGGGATTTGGATTTGATGCGCTATGGTCTCGGAAAAGGGGGTGCTGTTTACCTCATAGCCCGGAGTGTTAACCTCGAAAACCAACGAATCGGGACTCTCATGGACAAGACGCAGCCCTGGAGGTGGTTGGTCTTCGCTTGTCAGGGCATGTGTGGAGGTTGGAAGTGATCCCGAAAAAGTGATACTGGCTACAAGGAACAGAAATATGATCCGTTTCATAGCATTGAGAGATGTGGAGAGTGATGAGTGAAGAGTGACGAGTGAGGTCACGTTTTACTCGTTAGGTTTCACTTAACTTCATACGTTCCAATATGGCAAAACAACGGACCTCGGAGCAGATTCGAAGCCCGTTGTTTTCTTGATTATTTCAAAGCCAAAGGCAATTTTAGCCTTCTGGCGATCCAGGGTTGAGCGGGTCAACCGGGTTGCCCAACGGAGTACCGGCCTTGGTTTCTAGATCAAGTTCGTATTTGATCTCTGGTTTAATATAAGGCTTTCGGGTAGTGTCCTGATTCATATAAGCTCTCCGTTATGAGCAGGTTTTTGAGATAGAATTTTTATCTTGCATTACCCATGTGCTGACGATAGAAAAAATGGTAATTATCCCAAAAACAATTGAATAAATTGCTTGAAAGGTTGACCAAGCCCGAAGATTGGAGAGAATAATGGCGGCGGGTTCGTTATGATTTTTGTGATAAGCCATTGATGGTGAGCTGCTTTGATTGTTCCAAACGGATACTAAAAAAGGTTTTACAACGAATGATATGGTTAAGATTAATAGAAAAACCAAAGCGAGTCCTGTTGCCAGCTTGAGGGCAGGTTGACGCCAACTTTTCGCCGGTTTTTGAATCTCAGACATCAGGCACGCTTTTACCCCCGAAGGCGGCTGTTCTTCAACCTGGGCGGTGAGGGCGGTTTTTAGGTTTAGGTGTTGGTTGTTGGGCATTGGATATTAGATGATATTAGATATTGGGTATTGGATATTAGATATTTAGCGTTCTGTTAGTATAGTAGTAAAAGGGGGGGAAAAGGTTCAAAAGTGGTTGGAGATTGGTATATCGGTATATTAGTACATTGGTAGATTGGTTTCCCAGTCTCCCAGTTTCCCAATTTACCGTTCCCCACGTTTTAATATCCCTTCCAATCTCTTCAGGGCATAGCTCATTCTGCTCTTTACCGTCCCTTCCGGGCAGTCCATGATGCGGGCGATCTCCCGGTAGGTGAAGTCGTGGACGTAGGATAATTCGATCACGGCGCGGTGGGTGGGGGAAAGACCTTCCAGGGCGTGGTGGATGTCCTTCACTTGGGCATTGGCGAAGGCTGTTTCTTCGGGGTTCGCGAGGGCGTCTTCTTGGCGGTGATTCTCGGTGAGGGGGATTTCGCGGGGCTGCTCGTCTACCAGGGTCTTGCGCAGCCAGGCGACAGCTTGGTGGTGGGCGATGGCGTAGATCCAGTTTTTGACCCGCGCCTCGCTGCGAAAATCCCCCGCCCCTTCCCAGACGGCCAAAAAGGTCTCCTGCAACAGGTTTTCGGCGATGGCCCGTTTGTGGGTCAGGCGCAGCAGGTAGTTGTAGATGGGGACGTTGAAGGCTTGGTAAAGTTCCTCGAAAGCGGACTGGTTCCCCTTCGCTACCCGGCGGAGGAGGCGGTGGGTTTTCGAGGGGGAAGGAGGTTTGGTAGGCATGGGAGGCGAGGTGCGAGGTGCGAGTTGCGGGGGAGACCTGCGGTCGGGGTAAGTCTCCGGTCAGGAGACCTGGAGACATCGGGGTTGGCGAGGTGCGAGTTAGGAGTTAGGAGGTTAGACCCTGATTCCTGGTCACCTGATTCCTGGTCACCTGATTCCTGATTTCCTGATTCCCTGCTCCCTGATTCCCGTCTCCCTAATCACTTCCCAAAAGGAATCGTCGGGGAGAAAGTGCAGGTAATAAACGGGGGTAGCGCTGAGCATGGTTTCCAACCTCGTCAATAGGGTGGGGAGGTATTGGGTGGAGAGGGGGATGATGGGGACACTTCCGGTTATTTCGGCCAGGGCTTGGGCGGGGTTCATTTTTTGGAGATAGACGGTTTTGTCTTGGACGAGGCGGAAGAGGGCCGTTACCGGGGCGTGTTCGCGCCCGCGGGCGGGTGGGGCCTGGGACGGGTTCCAGAAGGGAGTCCCGTGGGTTTCCCAGCCATCCCGGTCAGGGAGGAGGACGAGCAGGTCATCGTTGAGGAGGAGGTCGTCGGCCGAGAGACGGGAGACGGTGGTTTTCCCGCTTCCAGAGGGGCCGAAGAAGAGGTGCGCTCGTTCCTCCCGGACGATGCCTGCCGCGTGGAAGAGGAATCCTCCCGCCTCGAAGGCCAGCAGGGCGTAAATGACGCGCATGAAGTAGTCTATTTCTTCAATGGGGGCAGCGGCGGAAAGTTGAAGATGGGCCATGTTGCGCTGGGGGGCAATCTCCCCCTGGAATCCGGGGGCGGTGAAGTGGAGGATATCTCCCTCGAAGCGAGTCCCACGCTCCAGGAGGGGGTGGGGGCGCAAATCCCCCGAAAGGTGAATTTGGGCTCGGAGGTGAGCGTTTTCCTCAGAAAGGAAGACCTGGTAACGCTCCTGAAGTTTTTGATTCAAGGTTTTTGGTTGACAAGAAATGGCGACACGGAGACCGGCTATGGATAGTGTGAAGGGTGTATGTTTAGAGGCCGGCATCTACGTTTTCTTCCTGGTAAGGTGTGAGTTGTAATCCCCCCAAAAGGGCGGCGAAAAACATCATCCCGGCTAAGGCTAGTTTCATCCATCTTTGATTGGTGGCTTTGACTTCAATGGGGCCGTGGGTGTTGGTACCCCCGCTGGACTCTAAGTCTTCCAGGAGATAATAATACGTCCTTCCAGCTTGGACGTTTGGGTCTTTATAACGATAGACGTTGTCACTGAGGGGGTCGGAAGAAGCGGGGATAAGCTGGGCGTTTATTTGCGTGAAGTCCCCCTCGGGGTTCTCGCTGCGGAGGATGTTGAATCCTATTGTATCAACTTCGCTGGCGGTTTCCCATTCGATTTGGATTTCTGCTTTTTGGAAGGTGGTGAGGGTTTGGTAGATGAGGAAAATTCCCCCTAGAGTTATGATAATAAACAGTCCTAGAAGTAGTTTGGTTTTTGTGGGCATAGGTATTTTCTGTACTGCACTAGTTGTAATTGGCAAAAGTTCTTAATTGGGCACGCGAGTGTCTGTTTCATGTGCTGGGCGAACTAGCGATAGTGTCATTTGGCACTCATCACGTTCGCTATGACAAACCATCATTTCATGCTTGACGAGCTGCTAGTTAGGTTGCGCCCATTTTGTTTGGATTGGTACATGGCCCGGTCGGCGGCTTTGATGAGGTCAGATAAGGTTTTAGTCTCTGGGGTAATTTCGGCTACGCCTAAGCTTAAGGTCATGTCAATTTTTTGTGAATCGATGGTGAAGGGCGTGGCAGCGATGCTTTTCCGCACCCGTTCTGCGATTAAGAAGGCTTCCGCTTGGCCTGATTCGGGAAGGATGATGACGAATTCTTCTCCCCCATAACGGCCCAGGATATCTACCTGACGGATGACGGCTTGGCATCTACTAACAACTTGCGATAATATTTGGTCACCCGCACCATGACCGTAGTTGTCATTTGTCTCTTTAAAATGATCCAGGTCAAAGAAAATAGCGGCTATGGGGCGTTCGAAGCGTTTGTTGCGTTCTAGCTCGTATTCTCCCCACTGGAATAGACCGCGCCGGTTGAGGGTTTGGGTGAGAGAATCGGTGATGGCTAATTTTTGGACCTTGGCATGAAGTTGGGCATTGATGATGGCGCTGGTGGCTGTGGCCGCAAAGCTGGCGAGCAGCTCTAAATCGGCTTCTGTGAAGGCATCCTTTTTTGTGGAATCGAGGGACAGTACGCCGAGAGGGGTGCCTTTCGAGAGAAGGGGGACGCAGATGGCGGAGTGAACAGAACTGATCTCTGTGATGTGATCATTTGTTACAGCGATATCCTCTGATTCTTGAATGTTGTTGAAGAGTTTAGGTTGTTTTTCTTGAAAGGTTTGCGCGGCATAACCGTTGGTTAGCGGTAAGGAGAGCGAAGTGATGTGTTGGTAAGTGTATCCTTGTGCTGCCCGCACTTGCAGTTTACCGGTTTTGGGGTCTTCCAATATCAGGGTGCCCTTCTCTGCCCCTGGAATAGCTTGAATGGCTTCGTGAATGATTTTCTCTAGGAGCTTTTCGATCTCTAGGGTTGTGACCAAGGAAGAAGTGGCTTCATGTAAGTCTTTTAATTCTCTAACGCGGGCTTGAGCGGCTTCGAATAGGCGGGCATTTTTCACGGCGATGGCTGCTTGGCTGGCAAAGGCCGCTATTCGTGAGCCATGTTTGGATTGGTAAAAATCAGTTTCCATTTTGTTAAGGGATAAGAAACCCATCAATTTTTCATCTTCGATGATCGGCGCTCCTGCCCAGGAGCGAACGTATGCTGTGGTATCCGTCTCTGTCCATTGGGGATCGGTCTTTGTGTCGGTAATGATCATTGGCTGTTGGTTCTCAGCCATTTGACAAAATGTAGGAAAATCGGCTATCTCAAGGACAAGGTCTTTGACGTCTGGGAAGTGATTGTATTGATCATATCCTTGCGTGCGAACGACATGTAGCTTTCCTTCTTCGGCGAGCATAAGGTTTGCTGTGTCATAAGGAACAACTTTTTCTAATTGACTCAGAATATGATCGAAAACTGTGTCAAGATCTAAGGTTGAGATGACAATTTTCCCTGTTGCCTGGAGGGCTTCTGTGAATTTTCGCTGATTTTGCTCTTCCTCGAAGGTGCGCGCGTTGTTGATGGCCAGAGCGGCCTGGTCACTCAGGAGGTCTAGAATGCGAAGGTCCTTATCCGTGAAGGAGCGTGGTACGCCAAAAGCGACATTCATGACCCCAATTACTTTCTCTTGAAAACTAAGCGGAAGGCCAACAATCGCACCCTCCCAATCGGGCGGAGCATCCCGGAATAATTCGTGATGTTTCATATCTGAGACCAAAATCCGTTCTCCACTACGGGCGACATTATAAGTAAGCCCGTTCTTTCGGGGGGTGGCGAAGATCGTATTTTTCTCAGGGTCGGCCCATTTTCCGGCCCCAAGCTTCAAGGCGTTTCCATCATAAAGGAAAATATGTGCGTCTTGAGCTGAGACAAGTTTTAAGGTTTGTTCGAGGATACTTTCCAGGACGGCGGTGAGTTCCAGGCTGGTGGTGAGTTTTAGATTAGCCTGTCTTAAAGCTTCTGCTAATTTCCGTTGTTCGTGCTCCGCTTTAAAGTATTGGGTGTTCTTAATGGCCGTAGCGGCTTGGGCGCCAAAGAGATGCAGTATTTGAGTTTCTTCTTCTGAGAATGGCCTTTCTATAGGGTACCAGACATTCATTACCCCAATGACCTGGGAAGCGATCCTAAGGGGAATGGCCGCTCCGGAGATTGCACCTGATCCCATGATGTCTTGGAATAAGGGATGGTCTCTGAGGTTCGAGATGAGAATGGTTTCTTTTTTTCGAGCCGCTGAATAAGCCAATTCGTTGCTTGCAGATGAGGAGAGGTGAGGCGTTCTTTGCTCTTGGTCCTGGAGGTGACCAACCAGGGTTAGTTTATAGTTGGCGTAGAGATATATTTCCGCTTCATGGGCCGGGCTGATGGTAAGGACTTGTTTGAGAATCGTATTCAAGGAAGTTTCGAATTGGTTGGTAGAAGATAGTTGCTGGCTGGTCGTGTGGAGTGTTTGCAGTTCTCTGGCGCGCTCGTTGAGGGTTTCTTCGATCTCTTGGTGGTGGATTGTGGAGCCTAGAGTCTTGGCGAGTGAGCCAATAGCGTCTGCCTCGAATTCTTCCCAATCGGGCGTGGGTTGTGAGTTTTCGAGACCGAGAAATCCCCATAACTCACGTTTGGTAAATATCGGAAAGATAAGGAAACTTCCAGGCCTTATGGAAGACAAAAAAGCGCTCTCCAATTGGGGAAGTTGGGAAGTTTGTCCTGAGAAAGATCCGCCTTCCTCAGCCTGGGAGACCCAAAACCCGATCCCAGCCTCGGCTGTTGAAAATTTTTGTAATTTGGGCTTCAGGTTGTCATCCTTGTTTGCGAACCAATGATGCCGTAGATAGAGTAAAAAGGAATTTGATGACTGGGAGGTAACTTCGCATAGATATACATGGTCAACGTGAGCTGCTTTTCCTAAATGAGTTATAAAATCTTCAACCCTATTTTCCCATTGCGGCGTGGTAAGGAATTGGGACGTTGATTGGTTGATGAGCTTTAATAATTTTCCGTAACGAGATATTTTTTGCTCGGTAATTTGTAAGGCACTGATCTCATAGTGTTTTTTCTCATTTAAATCTCGTAGATACCCTGCAAAGGTGCTGGCTAGAGCGAGGATGATAAGGCCGATTAGATTTTGGAGAAAGAAGGTAGACCAATTGGTCTTATTGAATTCAAATACAACAATTAGCGCGATATGCAAAGTCGTCGCCAAAAGCGCTGTTACCAATCCCTTGCGTGTGCCTACTACCCATGAGGTGGTCATCACCGGGATTGCGGCCAAACCCAGAAGTTCTATATTTTGGAGATGAGTGGGTAAGTAGATCAGTACGCTGATATAAACGACCCAACTCAAAAGAATGAGAAAGATTTGCACATTCTTTTCAGAAAAGTCAGCTAAGGGAGTGCTAGGGGATTTCATAACATTTAGGATGAAGGGCGTAAATAATTAAAGAGTTATGTTATTATTGTACCAAATTGAGTGGAAAAAAGGAGTTGAGTATAAAAATGGTCACAAAAGAGAAAGCTTTAGAAATTTTGAACGCCAACATTAAGAATAAGAATTTACGCAAGCACCACTATGCTGTGGGGGCGGCGATGCGGGTGTTGGCTGAAAACTTGGGCGGAGATCCGGCTAAGTGGGAGATCGTGGGTCTCTTGCATGACGCCGATTATGAGGAGACCAAGGATGATCCCCATCGGCATGGTTTG
Source organism: Chloroflexota bacterium (assembly GCA_018263575.1). GTDB lineage: Bacteria > Chloroflexota > Anaerolineae > Anaerolineales > UBA11858 > B10-G9. Next base: position 22,460 of record JAANWX010000081.1, read on the forward strand.
GTAATGGCCGAAAAACTGGCCGAAGCAGGAATTGCAGAGGATATTGTCAGGGCCATCGAAGCTCATAATTACGAACATAGTAATATTATGCCGAAATCTGAGATGGAATGGGCCTTGGTGACTTGCGATGATCTGACAGGCTTGATTGTGGCCGTGGCCCTGGTGCACCCTACCAAGATAGCCGGCGTCTCTGTGGAGTCGGTCATGAAGAAATTTGACTCAAAGTCATTCGCCGCAGGCGCAGATAGGGACAGGATTAGACTCTGCGAAGAGGAACTAGATATTCCCTTGGAAGATTTTGTGGGGATTGTGCTCGAGGCCATGAAGGGAATAAGTGGGGAGCTGGGATTGAATCCTTAAGCGCCAAACACGGCGCGCAAATCTTTGGTCACAGCGTCAATCGGTTGGTTGCCATCGATTTCCACTAAGGTGCTTTGTTTCCGGTAATAGTCTATAAGCGGGCTGGTTTGCTCCCAATAGACCTTCAGCCGCTCGCGGACCGTTTCTGGTTTGTCATCGTCGCGCTGGTAGAGTTCGCCCCCATCTTGGTCACAAAGCCCTGCTTCTTGAGGGGGATAATATTTGACATGATAGGTTTCCCCGCACGTTCGGCAAACGCGGCGGCCGCTCACCCGCTCGATTATCACCTCGTCCGGTACAGCAATGTAGGGCGTGATGCTGACGCGAAATCCTTGCTCCGCTAGGGCTGTGTCAAGGGCTTTGGCCTGGGGAATGGTGCGCGGGAATCCGTCTAAGATGGCCCCTTGGGCGCAATCTGGCCTACCCAAGCGCTTCATGACCATGGCTATCGTAATGTCATCGGGTACCAACGCGCCCCGGTCTATGTAGGCCTTGGCCTTAGCGCCTAATTCAGTTTCATGTTTGAAGTTTTCACGGAAAAGATCACCACTGGCAATGTGCGGTAATTCCAACTCTTCACATAAGCGAGCGGCCTGCGTCCCTTTGCCAGAGGCCGGGGGGCCAAGAAGGACGATATAAGTGGGTTTCGAGGGCATTGGCAACTCCTTTAATGCTGGGTTTCGGGAGAAAAGCTACCAAAGTATATCGTATTTTTATTTTTTCGCAAACTAGTGTCGTGTCAACGTGTGTGCGCAAATGTTGTTGGCGCAAAAAAACTTTTGTACACGGAATGCGCGGAATGCCGCAGGCACGCCCAAGGCGACACGGAAAAAGACTTATAAAAACTTAAAACAAAGCCTCCGTGCCATCCGTGTTCTCCGTGTACAAAAAAACTACAACAACATTTTAGCGCACACATGATCTACAAAGTACTTGACACTCCTTAAAAAAGGTTGTATTATTATAACTGACTGGCGAGTCAGTTATTTTTAGGAGCAATTCTCATGTCCCCTCGTCCCGACAGAAGAGAAGAGCGCACCACCCAAATCATTGAAGCGGCCATGGCCGTCTTCGCCGAGAAGGGATTTAACGCAGCGCGTATGAGCGATATAGCGGATGAGGCGGGGGTGAGCAAAGGCACACTTTATTTCTATTTCGAAGAGGGGAAAGATGCCATAATAAGAACCATACTAAAAGCCATTCTAGGCCGAGAGTTATCGATGGCTCGCCGTTTATTAGCGGTAGAAAAAACCTCGCTAGAAAAACTTGATCTGCTCACCGAAGCCATGTTGGAGGATTTGAAGAAAATAAAACCCCTCCTTTCCTTATATTTTGATTTTATGGCAATGGCCATGCGCCGGGAAGCTGTTCACGATGTCATTAAAAAGACATTTCGCGAGTACACTGAAATTATAGAAAACCTTGTTCAACAGGGCATTGATAACGGCGAGCTCCGCCCCGTAGACGTGCGCGAAGCGGCCCTCACCATAGGCGCTATTTTTGAGGGCACGTTATTATTATGGGCTTATGATTCCACGTTGGTGGATTTTGAGACACACATAAAAACTGGGACACAATTGTTGTTGGATGGATTGAAAACGTCGTGATTACAAGCGTTCATCCCCAAGTAAACTTCAAAAGTCTCAGAGGACACTTTTGGAGAAATTTCACGAGCGTTTCCGAATTACGAAGTGAAAAAATGTTATTTTGAAGACTTTTGAAGTCTGTTCCGCTGGAATGCTAAGTGAGTACGAGAATTTCTTATATACGGGCTAACGGCCCAAAGGAGAGCAGCATGACTATTCTATACTTGATCCTCGCAATGCTTGTGGTTGGCTTAATCATGGGCTATATTGCTGGCCTAATCTGGAAAGACAACCGCCCCATCGGCGTGCAAGGCGACTACATTGTGGCCGTCATAACCGCCATCGTTGTGGGCTTGCTCGACTTTTACGTCATCCCCGCCATGGGCTTTAGCGACACCCTCAAATGGGCTGGGGTTGCCACCGAGCCGGCCCTGAGTGTCCTCCTCGTGTTGTGGGTTATCAGGAAGGCGAAGTGACTTCTCCCATCATCCTCACCCAGGCTCTTAGCCGTGATTTCAAAGAGACACGGGCGGTGGACGCCCTGGATTTGTCGATTCAACCTGGGGAACTTTTCGGGCTGGTCGGCCCTGACGGGGCCGGGAAAACCACCACGCTGCGCATCTTGGCCGGTTTGCTGGATATCACCGAAGGGAGTGGTTCTGTGGCCGGCCATGATTTATCGGAGCAACCAGAAGCTGTCAAACCCAAAATTGGCTATATGGCCCAACGCTTCAGCATGTATGGTGAACTTTCTGTGCATGAAAATTTACTCTTTTTTGCGGATTTGTTCGACGTTCCCCGCGCCGAGATGGCTGAACGCACGTCACGCTTGCTGGCCTTCGCCGGGCTGACAGCCTTCACCGGTCGGCGTGCGGACCATCTCTCTGGGGGGATGCAGAAAAAACTTGCCCTGGCCTGCACCCTCATCCACCAGCCGGAAATCCTCCTTTTGGATGAACCCACAACGGGCGTAGACCCTGTCTCCCGCCGCGAGTTCTGGCACATCCTCTCCGAACTCCACGCCGGGGGAACGACCATCCTTGTCAGCACGCCCTACATGGACGAGGCTGACCGCTGCTCCATGGTGGGGTTGATGTACGCCGGGCGGCTGATCGAATGCGCTCCCCCTGCCCGCATCCGGGCCAAAATTGAGGGTGAAATGATCGAAATCCTTCCCCACGATTGGCAGGCGGCCCAGGACTTACTCCGCACCCTCCCCGGCGTCTTCGAAGTCCAGACCTATGGCGAGAGTCTCCATGTACTGGTTGATAAAGCCAAAAAACGTCTTCCTAAAATAAAGAAGGCTTTCAGGAAAAATAAGCTCACCTATAACGGCCTGCGCCCCGCTCCCCTGCGCATGGAGGAAGCCTTCATTTCCCTTATCCGCGATTTAGAAGAGTGATTTAGTTATCAGTCACTTTGTAACCTGCCACATGCCACTTTCCACTTGCTGACTTTCAACACCTATGTCCTTCCGACACCTCTGGGCTGTGACCCGCAAAGAAATCCAGCATATCCTGCGAGACAGGGCGACCCTAATTCTTGTCTTGTTAACGCCGACCGCCATGCTTCTCATCTTCGCCTACTCGCTGACGGTAGAACTTCAGCATATTCCCATCGCCGTGCTGGATTACGACCGGGGCGCTACCTCCCGCGACTTTGTCCAGCAGATCACGGCCGGCGACGACCTTGACTTATACGCCCAGGTTGCTTCCGAGGATGAAATTGAAGATTTGCTCATGCGCGGGGAGATTAAAGCCGCCCTGATCATCCACCCTGATTTCTCGCGTGACCTCTTAGCCCTGCGGGGGATGCCCCTCCAAATAATCATCGATGGCACCGAACCTGAGAGCGGCGGTTTCGCCGTTGACCACATTAGCTGGCGGGCCGAGAAATTTATCAACACCGCCCTCTCTGACCAGTTGCAGACCATGGGCCTTGCCTTAGACACACTCCAGCCCCTTGATCTGCGCGTCCGCACCTGGTTCAATCCCAGCCTAAAGCCCCGCAACGATGTCATCCCGGGCATGATTTCCATTATGCTCGGCTTCCCGGCCCTCTCGGTAGCCCTCACGCTGGCTCACGAACGCGAGCATGGCACCATGGAGCAATTGATGGCCACTCCCATCACCCGCACGGAGCTTCTTTTGGGCAAGATGCTCCCCTACATTTTCGTTGGCCTCGTCAACGTCGTCCTCATACCCCTCTTTGCCATTGCCTGGTTCCATATCTCTTTCAATGGCAGCTTCCTTTTGTTTTTTGCCCTCTCCGCCGTATTCCTGTTTTCCATCTTGGGCGTTGGTATTGTTATCGGCGTCTTCATCCGCACCCAAGCCGCCGCGCTAGCCCTCTCCTTTCTGGTCATCTTCTTCCCCGGCTTCTTCATGACCGGCATCTTCTTCCCCATCAGTTCCATGCCTGAACTCGTGCGCATGGAATCCCTCTTTCTCCCCGGAACCCACTACGCCATCATCACCAGGGGCGTTTTCCTCCCCGGCGTCGGCCTCGACATCCTCTGGCCCTACACCGTGATGATGTTTGGCCTGGGCGTGGTGTTTGTGGGGATAGCGGCCTTGTTTTTTAGGAAGAAGTTGGGGTGAGGGAGGGTAAACATGTGGTATACAGATGGGTATACAAAATGGGTATACAAAATGGGTATACAAAATGGGTATACAAAATGGGTATACAAAATGGGTATACAAAATGGGTATACAAACGGGTATTCAGGGTAACAGGTTATATAATGGCATACACGCTATGGAAGATGACTGAGTAAGCATCGTTATAAGGAGTTGTTATGACAATCCAATTTAAAGATTCAAATTATGAGTCTCCGGGTGTCTCGGGCAAGAGTGGTTTTGAAGATTTAGCTTGTTACAAACTTGCTTTGAATGTTGTTATAAACGCTCATGAGCTTGCGAGAAACTTGCCTCCTGAAGAAAAATATGACTTAGCCCAACAAATTCGCAAATCCTCAAAGAGCGTTACTGCGAATATAGCCGAAGGATATGGTCGATACCATTACAAGGACAGTTTGCGCTATTTATCCATAGCTCGTGGTGAATTGAATGAGACTTTAGCCCATTTTAATAATGCTCTTGCCCTAAATTACATTCAGCAGGCCTATCACAGAAAAATTCATGGCCTTATACGAAAAACAGAAGTCGCTCTCAATGGCTTTATGTCTTACATACGCAAACAAGAAAAAGGGAAAGACACATCAAAAAGCAAAAACATTCGAGAAGAGTTTGCGGCTTACCATGCCTATACTTCCAATGACTAATTCTAACACTCGAACTGAACGTTTTCCTTTTACTCGGTTTACCGATTTGTCCACCTTACCTACCTTGTTTACCCTGTCCACCTTGCCTACCTTGTTTACCCTGTCCACCTTGCCTACCTTGTTTACCCTGTCTACCTTGCCTACCTTGTTTACCCTGTTTACCCTGTTTACCTTGTCCACTATGTTTGCCTCGCCTTTTCTCTCATGTTAAAACGCATCTCCTCCCTCATCACCAAAGAATTCATCCACCTCCGCCGTGATTGGTGGATGCCGGCCTTCATGCTCATTGGCGGCTTGATGGAGTTGCTGTTGATCGGGTGGGCCACTTCCCGCCCCATCAATAACTTGCCGCTCATGGTGCTGGATCAGGACCAGAGCGCGGAAAGCCGGGCCGTGGTTACCGCCCTGGTCAACACGGGCACCTTCCACCTGGAAGATCAGCCCCCCGACCGGGAAACCATCACCAACGCCCTCATTCAGAGTGAGATCAACGCGGCCGTCATCATCCCCCCCGATTTTTCAGAAGATATGGCTTCCTCGACCGGACATCCCACCCTGGTAGTGCTCCTCAACGGCGCGGAAAGCATCCCCGCCACGGCCGCTCTCCGCGCAGTGGAGGGCGTCACCCGCGATATGGGCGAGCGTATCACCATACAACGCCTGGGTTTGGATGAAAGCGAATTCTCTGGTTTTACGCCCAGTCTTCGCATCTGGTTCAACGAAAGCCTTAACGAAGCTTTGTACACCACCCCGGCGGAGTTAGGCCTCATGCTGGAGTTTACCGTGCTGCTCTTCGCCGCCCTTTCCTTCTCCCGTGAGCGTGAACTGGGCACACTGGAGCAATTGCTGGTCATGCCTTTCTCTTCTTTGGAGATCATCATAGGCAAAGCCATCCCCGTAGTGATCATAGGCTTTGTGGACTTTGTCCTTATGTTAGGTATGGTTCATTTCGCATTCGATGTGCCTGTCCGGGGTTCATTGCCCCTTCTTTTGGTATTGGCTTTTGGTTACCTTCTTGTTGAATTGAGCAAAGGATTAGTGATCTCTGTCGTTTCCCGCACCCAGCACCAGGCCTTTTTGTTGGTGATGATGATTGGCATGACGGACTTCATGTTCACCGGGTATGCCGCCCCCGTGGAGTCCATGCCTCAGGCCGTGCAGTACCTGGCTAACATTGTCCCCGCTCACCACTGGCTGACCATCCTGCGGGGCATTCTCCTCAAAGGCGCAGGCCTAGACGTCCTCTGGCCCAGCGTCCTGAGTCTGGCCTTCCTTGGTCTGGTCATCACCACCTTTTCACTGCGTTTTGTCCGCAAGGCTCTGGATTGAAGGTTGGAGAGTAGATAGTGGATAGTAGATAGTAGATATTAGATATTAGATATTAGATATTGGATATTGGATATTGGATATTGGAAACTGAATCATGACTTTCGCACTCAGCGCTCGGGACCTCACTAAACAATTTGGCGACTTCACGGCCGTCGATGGGGTCCAATTTGACGTCCACCACGGAGAAATTTTTGGCTTTCTCGGCCCCAACGGTTCCGGAAAGACCACAACCATCCGCATGATGCTTGGCTTGCTCCAGCCCAGCGCGGGGGAAGCGGAAATTCTGGGCATGCCGGTGCGGGAGCATATTGGTGAAATCCGCCCCCGGGTCGGTTATATGTCGCAACGCTTCAGCCTCTACAACGACCTGACCGTGATCCAGAACCTAGAATTTTATGGGAAAGCCTATGGCCTGACCAACACCGAGCTAAAAGCAAGCCTGGCGAAGGCCCTGGAAATGTCGGGTCTAACCGGGCGCGAAAACGCCCTCACCCGCGACCTTTCTGGGGGATGGCGGCAACGCCTGGCCCTCAGCGCGGCCATTCTCCACCGCCCGGAAGTCATCTTCCTGGATGAACCCACCGCGGGCGTTGACCCCGTCTCCCGGCGCGAATTTTGGGACTTGCTTTACCAATTGGTCTCTGAAAATATCACTGTTTTTGTCACCACCCACTACATGGATGAAGCCGAACACTGTCACCGTTTGGCTTTCATTCAGCGCGGAAAAATAATAGCCTACGGTTCCCCAGAAGAAATAAAAACCGATATGATGAAGGCCCAGGTGCTGGAAATCGAGCCTTCGGACGCTGTTCGGGCCATGAAGGTTTTGCGCGCTTTAAAAAACGAAGCCAAACTCCCCATTCAGGAAGTGGAATACTACGGCGCCCTGGTTCACGTTGTGGCCCCGAACATGAAAAAACACAAAAAAGCCATTGCCGCTGGCCTCCGAAAAGCAAACATAGACCCGGGCCAGATGTCAATTATAGAACCCACCTTAGAAGATGTCTTTATCGCCAGCATGAAAGCGAAGTGAGCGTGAAACGTGAAGCGTAATGAGTAAAACGTAAACTTCCTCATTACTCATCACTCGTTACTCATCACCCACGGAGGTTGAAATGAAAATCAAGAAAATTACTTTAATCTTGGGAATTGCCCTTTTGCTGCTCGTTAGCACAACCGCCTGTGATGCCACCGGGGAGGAGGCCATCACCGCCTCTGGGGTGGTGGAGGTGGTGGAAGTGGTCGTGGCCCCGGAAGTGAGCGGTCGCGTGGAGGCTATCTCTGTGGGGGAGGGCGATTCCGCTGCGGAAGGTGACCCACTCTTCACCCTTAAAAACGAGAGCCTGGAGGCCCAACACGCCCAGGCCCTGGCCGCCTATGACTCTGCTTTAGCCGGGATCGAGACAGCCCAGGCGGCGCTGGAAACTGCGACCGCTGCTGTGGAAGGGGCACGCGCGGAATCCGCTTCGGCACAGGCCGCGGTTGGGGCTGCTGAAGCCGGGCTAGAACGGGCGCAGACCGCCCTTGATCTGGCCCATGTGCAGTTCGAGCAGCAACTGATGGCCGCTCGTTTAGAGGAGTTACCCAACCGCGCCCAGGCTTGGAATCGAGACGTCCCGAATGAGTTCCAGCAGCCGGTGTGGTATTTCCAGAAAGAGGAGATCTTCGAGGCTGCTGAGGCTCAAATTGAGGCAGCTTTGAACTCCTTGGATAAGGCTCAGGCCAATTATGATACGGTGATAACTGATTCCGGGGATGAGGACTTGGTAGCGGCTGAGAATCGTCTCAAAGAGGCCCAAGTGGCCTTTTTAATTGCTGATGATTTGCGAGAGCGGGAAATTGACCAGAATGGCCGGGAGTCAATCGACGATTATGTCCAAACCATCTATGATTCCGCTGAAGCTGAGTTAGAAGCGGCCCAAACTGAGTTTGAGCAATTGCTTTCTGACGCCGATGAGGAGAAAGTCCTAGAGGCCAGGGCGCGTTTAGCGGCTGCCAAAGAGCGCTACGAAATTGCCCTGGATTATTATAATTCCCTGCTGACGGGGGAGTATTCTTTGGCCATGGAAGCCGCGGAAATTGGTCTCGCTCAGGCTGAGGCGGTCGTGAAGCAGGCTGAAGCTGGCCTCTCCCAAGCGGAAGCCGGTGTGGCCCTGGTTGAAGCCAATCTGGCCATCGCAGAATCCAACAAGGCCCAAGCTGAGGCTGGGGTCGCTCAGGCCGAGAAGATGGCCGCCCAAGCCGAAGCAGCCCTGGCTTTATCAGAAATTCAACGCCAAAAATTGACCATCACCGCCCCCACTTCAGGCGTCGTCATGACGCGCAGTGTAGAGCCGGGCGAACTGGTCATCCCCGGACAGAGCGTGATGGTGATTGGGAAATTGGATGAACTGCGGGTGACGGTTTATATTCCTGAAAATATCTACGGCCAGGTCAGCGTCGGCGATAGCGCTGAACTCAGCGTCGACTCTTTCCCTGAGGAGACCTTCCAAGCCACCGTGCTGCGCATCTCCGATGAAGCTGAATACACCCCCCGCAACGTTCAGACCAAAGAAGACCGCTCGACAACGGTTTATGCCATCGAATTATCGGTAACCGACCCGGAATCTAAACTAAAACCGGGTATGCCAAGCGATGTGGCCTTTGTGGGCAAATGATCTAAGCTCAGGTGTGATTTTGTTACCCCTTAACAGAGCCAGCCAGCAAACCTCGAATGAAGTATCGGCCCAAGAACAGGTAGACCAACAAGGTTGGCAGGGCGGCCATGAGCGATCCCGCCATGGGCAGGTTCCACTGCACGGCCCGCCCTCCCGCCAGGTTGGAGAGCGCCACCGTGATTGGTTCGTTACCCGTCCCGCTGGTCAAGGTGACCGCGAAGAGGAATTCATTCCAAACCTGGGTGAATTGCCAGATAATCACGACGACAAAGCCTGGTAAAGAGATGGGAAAGACAATTCTTCCGTAGATTTTAAAGAAACCGGCTCCGTCAATTTTTCCGGCCTCAATCATCTCGGTTGGGATCTCGGCGTAATAATTTCGAAATATTAGTGTCGTAATCGGTAAACCGTAAATGACGTGGACGATGACCAGCCCCGAAATGTTGCCATAGAGGCCGATAGTTTTCAAGAAGCGAAAGAGGGGGATGAGAATACTCTGGTAGGGGATGAACATCCCAAAAAGCATGAGCATGAAAAGTACGTTGGAGCCAGGGAATTTCCACTTGGCTAACACATATCCGTTAATAGATCCCATCATGGCGGATATGAGTGTGGCCGGAATGACCAGGCTGAGGCTGTTGATAATGTTTGGCTTGAACTTGATCCAGGCGTCTACAAAACCTTGGAAGAAGACTGGATTGGGTAAGTCCCAGGCTGTTTTTAGGCTGATCTGAATGGGGTCTTTAAGGCTGGTAGCCACCACCATATAAGCTGGAACTAAAAAGATAATGACGAAAAAAATCAGAATTCCATAGATAAGAGCACGCCTGAAAGGTCTTGTTGGGTTCATAATTCTTGCTCCGATTTTAAAGTGCTGACCAGATAAGGCACGATGATCACAGCAACCATAATGAGCATGATGATGGCGATCGCAGCCCCTTTGGCAAATTGATTTCCTCGGAAGGATGTCATGAACATGAGCACGCCAGGCACATCTGTTGTGGCATTATCAGGCCCGGCAATGACATAAATGAGGTCGAAGATTTTGAGGGAGATATGCCCCAGCACAATCATGGCACTGAGTGTGATGGGCATGAGCATGGGGAAAATGACTTTTGCATAGATTTGGAGTTCGTTGGCCCCATCGACGCGTGCGGCTTCCCGCAGCTCTTCTGGTATTCCACGAATGCCAGCTAGGTACATGGCCATCATATATCCTGCCATTTGCCAGATTGCTGCGAGAATGATACCAACCATAGCGAGGTTGAAGCCATGGATTTCAGGTACTTTGAGAAGTTGAATTTTGTCAGCCCCACCGCTTAATAGCCAAACTAATGTTATAAGGCTGATAATGGAGGTGATGATTGCGGTTATATTTTTTTCTTCTTTCCAGTAGCGGTACGAGAGATAAATTAAGGTAATAAGTAAAATAATTCCTATGCCTTTAGGGAGTTGGAGCCAATCGAATTGGAAAATTTGTGTTCGGCTGGCTATCCATCTGAATTCCCAGGCATCTTTATTGAAGAGCGTTGGCAGGCGATTAACGCCGCCAACTGGATTGAGAAGCCAATTCCAGACAGTCCCAGTAACAATAAAGGATAATGACATAGGATAGAGGAAGATGAGTCGGAAAAAGCCTTCGAAGCGAATGCCTTGATCGATTAAAATAGCGAATAATAAACCGAGCGACAAACACCCAATGATAAAGAAAAACGTGAAAAAGAGCGTGTTCACCAAGCTTTGCCGGAAGCGGATTTCCAATAAGCCTGTAAATAATTTTTTGTAGTTTTGGAGGCCTACAAAATTGCTTTCCTCTGGTTCGCCAACCCCTGTCCAATCGGTGAGTGATTGGTAACCTGTCTGGAAAATAAAACCATAAACAAAAATGGCCAGGAAAATTATGGAAGGTAGAAGGACAAGGATGGATAGTATTCGGTCTTTATTTCTTTTTATCTTATTGAGGATGGACATAGCATGACCTCCTTGAGCAAGGTGAGGTGTCCCCGAAAGGACACCTCACCATTTTGATTTGACGAGTTCCATAGTCTAAGTTTACCAGAAAACAGCACTTTTTGTAAGCAAGTAGTTTTTCTGGAAGCTAGTCTCCGGAACAGTCTTATTCTACTGGCAAAAATCTACTGGCAAAAATCTACTGGCAAATATCTACTGGCAAATATCTACTGGCAAATACCCGCTTCAACACACAGTTCTTGGAGTGCTTCAGACGTAACCGCAGCATCGCCAGAGCTGAGGAAGATTTCCATAGCGCTGGAGAAACCGTTCATGAAGGTCTCATTAGCGGCGGCGCCATGTACCAAACTGGCAACCACTTGATCCGAGGACCAATCATCGGCCGCGCTTTGGCTGTAGGCTGAGTACAGGTCTAAGTTGCTGTCCATGTGGGCAGCGATAGAGCCTTTCAGCGGGTTGAAGGTGTCTTGGCCTTCGACGGATCCCATCAGGCTCAACCAGGCGAGTACTGCTTCTCGGTTGGGAGCGCCTTCGGGGAGGCCGAAGGAGTCAGATAGGGCAACGAAAACGCCTTCGGTGCCGGGAGCGGCTGACCAGGCATAATCTTCATTGGGAACCAATTCTTTGGTGGTTTCGAAGTAGCCATTGGCCCAGTCGCCCATTTCGTTGAAGGCGGCTTCACCATTGATAACCATATCGCTGGCCTGTTGCCAGGAGAGCGTGGTGGCATCTTCGTTGGTGCATTCCAGGATTTGGCCGAATTTATCCCAGGCGGCGACAACATCATCGTCGTTCCAGGCTTTTTCGCCAGTCCACAGGGCATCCCAACCATCTACGCCGAGTTCGGCAATGGCCACAGCTTCCCAAAGGTGATTGTGCGTCCAGTTGGCGCCCAAGGATAAGGGGACCACACCTTGATCTTGGAGGGTGGGGCAAATGGCCAGGAAATCGTCCCAGGTTTGAGGAACATCAACCCCCCACGCATCCAAGTTTTCGGGAATGTACCAGAGCACGTTGGAGCGGTGGATGTTGACGGGGACGGACCAGATACCATCTTCGGTGCTCATCAGGTCAATGAGACCTTGAGGATATTTATCGAACCAACCATTCTCTTCATACAAGAAGGTCAGGTCCTCCATTTTGCCTTCGACAACCCAGGTGCCAATCAGTTCTTGGCCAGCGTGAACCTGGAAAGTATCGGGGGGATCGCCGCCTAGCAAACGTGTCTTGAGCACGGCTTTGGCGTTGACGCCTGACCCGCCCGCGACAGTAGCGTTGACGACTTCCACATCGGGATATTTCTCGTTGTAGAGGTCTATGAGGGCCTCGAGCGCGGGGCCTTCGTCACCAGCCCACCACGAGAAAATTTCTAGTTCACCGCTTGGGCCTGCGGCTTCTTCCTCTTCGGCCTCAGGAGCTTCGCCGGTGTAGATACCCGATTCAACACTGAGTTCTTGGAGTGCTTCAGACGTAGCCGCAGCATCACCAGAGCTGAGGAAGATTTCCATAGCACTGGAGAAACCGTTCATGAAGGTCTCGTTAGCGGCGGCGCCATGTACCAAACTGGCAACCACTT
>JAANWX010000082.1 GCA_018263575.1 Chloroflexota bacterium
GTGCGCAGAGTCTCCCGACCGCGCACCTGAAGTGACCGAAGGTCTCCCCTCTTGGGAAAAAATGTGGCTCAATTACCTGGAGACCTGCGGTCAGGACTAGATGGCTGGTCAGGATGCCAAAGGCATGCTACGCAACACAGCCATATCTCGGTTCTTGAGGACATAATTCTATAAAGATACTTTTGCATACCTACTTAGCAACTTTTGGAGATTGACTTGCATGTTGGTCTAATGAAGGAAACTACTATGACCGCAGACAAGAAATTACAGGTAGGCGTTATTTTTGGAGGGCGTTCCGGTGAGCACGAAGTCTCTTTATCTTCGGCTCGTTCGGTTCTCGATGCTCTCGACGCTATTAAATACCACATCATTCAGATTGGCATCACCAAAACGGGGGCGTGGTTGGTCGGCGAGGGTGTGTGGGAAGCCTTCCAGGAAGGAAACGTGGAAGAATTGACCCCGGCTGCTCTCTTACCCATCCCTGGGCCTTCAACTTTATACGCCCTGAAATGTATCTTCTTAAAAAATAGGGGAATTTGTAGCCGAGATTTCCAAATCTCGCTTTTGCGGGGTATAGAAACCCCGGCTACAGAATCGTTCCCCAGAATATTGAAAAGATACCTGAAATCTCATAAAAGCAGACAAATTTTAGAGTTCTTTACCAAATTGGATGTAGTATTTCCCGTTTTGCATGGCACCTTTGGAGAAGATGGCACGCTCCAGGGGTTGTTGGAAATGGCTGATTTGGCCTATGTTGGGGCAGGCGTATTGGGCTCGTCTGTCGGGATGGACAAAGGTGTTTTCAAGGACGTTATGGTGGCCAATCATATCCCTGTCGTTGAATCCGAACTCGTTTTACGCCGCGAGATCGAGGAAGATATAGAAACTGTAGTGGAGCGGGCAGAAGCTTTGGCCCCGTACCCACTCTTTGTCAAACCCGCTAACATGGGTTCCTCCGTTGGGGTTCATAAGTGCAAAGCACCATCCGCTTTGAAAGCAGGTTTGCGGGATGCGGCTCGTTATGACCGCCGGGTTTTAGTGGAGCGAGGGATTAATGCCCGTGAGATTGAGCTTAGCGTCTTAGGGAATGATGACCCCAAAGTTTCTATCGCTGGCGAAATTCGCCCCAGTGAGGAATTTTATTCCTATGAGGCGAAATACCACGACGATAGCTCAGAGCTTTTGATTCCGGCTCCAATTTCTGCGGAGAAAATGCGTCATCTCCAGGAACTTGCCATTCGCGCTTATAAAGCCATTGATTGTGCTGGCATGGCGCGAGCTGATTTTATGCTCGATAAAGATACTGGCGAGTTATACCTTAATGAGGTGAACACCATCCCAGGATTTACGCCCATCAGCATGTATCCCAAGCTTTGGGATGCGAGTGGTTTGACGTATCCGGAGTTAATAGATGAATTGATCAACTTAGCTCTTGAACGTCGGGCCGACCGCGATAAAACTGAATGGCGTTTCGAACGCGAACTTGTGTAATTAGGTGTGTTTATGAGGAAACGAAAGTCGTCGAAAGCAGAACAAGTACGCTCCCGCCGAGGAAAACAAGGGCGTGAGTCTGCACCCCTGCCTTCGAAGAAATCATCTCGGTTTCCGAGGACATCTCACAAGTCGAGGAAGACTCGTAAAACGAGTTCCTCTCGTACTGCTTCCCGCCGTACGCCATCAGTTGTGGCGCGGCGTGGGGCAGGAGGCTTAAAGACGACAAAATCTAAAAAACGCCCTTCTCCCCGCCGTCGTTATGATGTCACCCTCTCCGCGCCGGGAGCAGAAATGCGCTTGCCCGCCCTCCCCGTTATCCAGGATTATTGGCAAATCATTTCTGGGTTCTTGTCAGCGGCTCTGACAGTCTTATTGATATTTTTATGGAATTCTCCCACCTTCCAAGTCAACCAGGTGGAGGTTCGAGGCCAGGAGCGATTTACAGCGCAAGAGATTTCCATGGCCATAGACGTTGTGGGACGGCCAGCGTTTTCACTCGTTCCTCTTGATGTGCGGAAGGACTTGGAGAACACCTATTCTGGGTTGAAGGCAGCTCACATAAAGGTCAATTGGCCGGCGGATGTGATAGTCATCGTTGAGGAACGTCAACCTGCTTTGGCGTGGCAGTGGGAAGAATCCGTGTCTTGGATAGATGCCAATGGGGTTGAATTCAAGTCTCGAGGCAAAGGAGAAAACCTCCTCCGGGTTCAGGCGGTGACGCCTCCCCCGAGCCTTGAGGATGGGCTCATCTCCCCCGAATTGATTAAGGCTGTGACCGCTCTTGCGGCCTATGCTCCCAGTGATGTACCTGTTATTTATGATGAAAAATATGGATTGGGCTGGCAAGACCCGCGTGGTTGGCAAATCTATTTTGGCTTTGAGCATGCTGATATGGCAGTTAAACAGAGAGTTTATCAGGCAATTGTTAAACGCCTCGAAGAACAAGGTATCCGCCCGGCCCTGATAAGTGTAGCGTATGTCAATGCCCCTTATTATCGTTTGGAGCGTTAAGTTTCATGGAAGCCCCCATTATTGTTGGAATTGATGTCGGCACCACCAAAATATGCACCTTGATTGCCCGTGTAGAATCGGAAGACAATTTCCGGATTCTGGGTGTCGGCATTGAACCCTCTCGTGGAATGCGGAAGGGTGTGGTAATGGATATTGCCGCTCTCCAAAAAGCCATTGCCCTCTCCATAGAAAAAGCAGAACGCACTTCGGGCCTGGAAATCACCTCCGCTCAGGTTAGTTTGGCAGGGTCACATGTTTCTTCGACAAATAATAAAGGCGCCAGTAGCATTTCGGGCGGCGTTGTGGATCAAAGCGACATTCTCCGCGCCTTAGACGCCGCGCAAGCTGTCTCTATTCCCCATAACCGTGAGATTATCCACGTGATCCAACGCGGTTTCTACATTGATGATCAGGATGGTATTCGTAAGCCGATTGGGATGCACGGCTACCGCTTGGAAGTAGAAGCTCACATCATCACCGCTTCCACCACCTCTTTGGATAATCTAGAGGAATGTGTGAACGCTGCCGGTGTAGAAGTGGAGGCCTTTATCTTGAATCCCCTCGCTTCGGCGGAAGCTGTGCTCACAGAAAATGAGCGTGAGATGGGTGTCGTCGTTTGCGATATAGGTGGAGGCACCACTGATTTGGCAATTTATATCAATGGCGATGTTTGGCATACCATGGTTTTGGAGGTTGGTGGCAATCACATCACTTCGGATATTGCCCATGGGCTTCGTTTGCCACTGAAACAAGCAGAAGAAGTCAAGCTCCAACACGGCCATGCTTTGCAGTCCGAGATTGCCCCTGTTGATGTTTTCCACATCCGCCCCTTTGGTGATCAGGAAAAAGTACAGTATAGCCGGCGCGATTTAGCTTTGGTCATCGAAGCCCGCTTGGAGGAAATTTTTTCCCTGATACGCCAAGAGATCAAACGTTCGGGATATGATGGCCTTTTGCCAGCAGGCATGGTGCTCACAGGTGGCACAAGCGCTATCCCAGGCATCAGGGCTTTGGCTCAGGAGGTTTTCGATTTTCCGGCCCGGATCGCTGGACCAGAAAATATGCAGGGCATGACCGATCAACTCCACTCACCGGCTTATTCGACTAGCATTGGCCTGCTGATTTGGACTATTTTGATGAACACAGTTTCTTACGAAAAAGATGTGCGCCGCAGTCGTTTGTCTCGCCGAGGCCCTGCCTTCAACATGAGTAGTGTCCTCGGGTTTTTGAGGCGTTTATTACCTTAGTTTTTAGAATTTTCGACGTCCCTTGGACCGGTAAAATTTTTGTTACGAACAACACAATACCCATTTAGTCAAGAGGAGATAAAAAATGGAACCGATTAGAGAAACCGAATCTTTTGCCAGAATAAAAGTGATCGGTGTTGGAGGAGGGGGGGGCAACGCCGTGGACCGCATGATCGAAACTGGTTTGGAGGGCATTGAGTTTGTGGCCGTTAACACCGACGCGCAAGCCATGCTGCGTTCCAAAGCGCCTACCCAGGTTCGAATTGGCGACAAGCTAACCCGGGGCCTGGGCGCTGGCGGGAGTCCGGAAATTGGACGAAACGCGGCCGAGGAGTCCGCAGAGGATTTATATGCCACCCTCAAAGGCTCTGACATGGTATTTATTACCGCTGGTATGGGCGGTGGAACTGGGACGGGCGCAGCCCCTGTCATTGCTCAGGTGGCCAAAGAAGTTGGGGCGCTCACCATTGGTGTCGTCACCCGGCCTTTCACCTTCGAAGGCACCCGCCGCATTCAGACGGCTGAAAAAGGTATCCAGGAACTCAAAAAACAGGCTGATACCCTGATTGTCATTCCCAACGATCGCCTTTTGCAAATCGTGAATAAACGCGCTAGTTTACAAGAATCCTTTTCTGTGGCTGATGATATTCTTCGTCAGGGCATTCAGGGCATTTCAGAATTGATAACCATCCCTGGTCTGATCAACCTTGACTTTGCCGACGTACGCACAATTATGTCGGAAGGTGGAGCGGCCTTAATGGCGGTTGGTGAGGCCTCGGGTGATGAGCGTGCTCGTAAAGCTGCCGAGATGGCCATGTCTAGTGAATTGCTGGATATCACCATTGACGGGGCGCGGGGCATTCTCTTCAATGTCACCGGTGGGCCTGATCTGTCCCTTTACGAGGTCAACCAGGCTGCGGCTATCATCAAAGAGACATCTCACCCCGAGGTTAACCTTATCTTTGGCGCTGTCATCGATCCTGACCTGAGTGATAAATTACGTATTACCGTGATTGCCACTGGTTTCGAACGCACCGGGATGCCGCGCAACATCATCGAGAGCACGGTTGAACGCCCTCGAAGACGCTCTAGGGCTAGTGCTGAGTCGCGGCCGCGTGATAAAGAATTCCAGCCCCGCTCTTTGAATACGGAAGATTTAGATATTCCCACCTTCTTGCGCAATCGATCGCGTGATAAATAATAAATAGTTGGTGGTGTGAAGAGTAGAATTATATTGTGTGTCTGGTTACCCAGTCTCCTCTGGGGCTAACTAGGCGTGTTCGGACGCTCTCTTGCGGTGAAAATAGCAGGAGAGCGTTTTTTGTGGGGTAACAAACCAATAAACCAGGTTTCTCTGTAAGCGAAGCGGCGAAACCTGGCTTACTGCTTTATTCCTCGATAATTTTCCACACCTAGTCTGATTAAGCGTTCTATGCTAGAATGGAAAATGGTGTTTATATCAGCTAATCCACCTATCCCCCTAAGTGAGAGATTTATGAAATGTCCTTTTTGCCGAAGTGATGATTCTCGAGTCTTAGATACATCGCACGATAAACGTGGCGGTACGCGCCGGCGCAGGAAATGTAAGTCCTGTGAGCAGCGTTTTAGCACTTACGAACGAGCTATCCTTGACCCTCCTCTTATTATTAAACAAGATGATAGAAGGGAAGAATTCGATCGTGATAAATTGATAAGTGGTATACAAATTAGTTGTGATAAACGTCCGGTCTCGGCCACCACCATTGAACGTTTGGTGGGTAACATTGAAGCTAATTTGCAGGAAATGGAAGAAATCGAAGTCTCCTCTCGAGTCGTGGGTGATATGGTGATTGCTGGCTTGAAAGAATTAGATGAAGTTGCCTATATTCGTTATGCCATTGTTTATCTAGGGCTAGAAGACCTAAGCTCCATCCGCAATGAGATTGATATCCTCTTAGAAAACTAAACTATTTATTAGCTTCACTCAAAAGCCCTCCCTATTTTCCTGGAGGGCTTTTAAACATTGAGACATAGGGCCTGAGCAAGTGTATCTCCAACATCCAACCTCCATGACCTTCAACACCATCTACATCTCTTTGGGAACAAATTTAGGGCAGCGAGAGTCCAACTTGCAAGCCGCTCTTAAGGCATTCTCCCCTGGCATTCAAACCCTGGAACAATCCCCCCTTTACCAGACCAAGCCATGGGGATACGCGGATCAACCAGATTTCCTCAACCAGGTCGTCAAAGCGCAAACAAAGCTTTCCCCCCTGGAACTTCTTGATTATCTCAAGGAAATCGAGGAACGTGTTGGCCGCACCCCGACCTTTCGGTATGGCCCGCGAATTGTCGACCTTGACATCCTTTTTTATGATGACCTAATTTTTGAGAATGAGCGACTAATCATCCCCCACCCTCGACTCGCGGAGCGGGCCTTTGTTCTCGTTCCACTTTCGAAAATAGCCCCCAATCTCTGTCATCCCGTTCGAAAGAATACAATCCAGGAATTATTATCCCAAGTTGACCAAAGCGGCGTAGAGCTTTACACCCCCTTATAACATTTTCCCACGATTCACAACCCCACGTCCCACACCCTATGTTATTCATCCCCATTGCTATTCTTGCCTTATTAAGTACTTCCCTCGCCCTCCTGATACTCCAATGGCGGATGGAGGAATTTAAATTTGCCATCTTCTTGGCGGGGGGAGCAGCCGTTCTGGCTTGGGTATTGCTTCTTTTGGCCCGCACCCACCTTCCCATTGAATTGGTCATGCCCAGACGGGGAGCTGAAAACCTTTTTTCCGCCCCGCTTACCTTATACATAGATGCGACTTCATGGGCAATTGCCCTCTCCCTGATAGGCTTTGGGGCTGGGGTGCTATTAAACTATAGGGAGCAATCACAACTTTTTTCTATGCTAACGCTTAGCATGACCGCTATGGGGGTTTTAGCCTCTTTCTCAGCCAATCCTATCACCCTCTTGTACTCGTGGACTCTGATTGATGTATTGATATTTTTAAGCCTCCTTCATGGCGCCAATGAGAGAGTACGATGGGCGGGGATAATGAACGCTTTCATTATTCGTATCTTGAGCTTGGCTTTCGTCATCGTTGCGAGCCTAGTCGCACAACGCCAGGGAGACGCCCTTACTTTTGCTGCCATCCCCTCCTCGGTCAACGCCTACCTGATTGTGGCCGCCGTGCTTCATTTGGGCATTTGGCTCCCAAGGAATTCTTTTGAGCGCCTGCCAGGCCTCGAATCCGTCCTGCGCGTTGTGCCTACCGGGACTGGTTTGGCGCTGATCGTTCGAACGGCCGAAGCCGGTTTTCCCCCCTCTTTTCAACTTATCTTCTTTTATTTTGTGATAGGTATCGCCTTGTTGAGCGGTCTCGTCTGGGCGATGTCGGGGGCCCGGCAAGTCTCCCCGCGCGCATGGATGGTGGGGATGGGCGCCTTGAGCGCAGGGGCCGCGCTTATGGGCTATCCAAACGCCAGCCTGGTTTGGGCCATGGCCTTGTTTTTGGGCAGCGTCCCTTTATTTGTCGCCCAGTGGTCAACGCCGATTTCTGTTTTAAGCCTCTTATGTTTTTTGGGATTGACCGCTTTACCATTTACTCCCCTGTGGCCTGGCGCCGAAGTCTACAACGCCGGGGGGTGGGGCATCCTCCTGGGAGGAAGCCATGGCTTGTTAGCGGGAGGATACCTGAAAATCATCTTGGCCAGGCATAAATCCCGTTTGAAGTTTGCGTTTTGGGAAATATGGCCTGCTATTTTAGGATTGGTCATCTTATTCATAACTCCCGTCATCGTGTCTCTTGGGATTGGGCGTTTGTCTGGGCGTTCAGTCATGGAAAGCAGTCCATGGTTGGGCAGTCTCTTGGCAGCGGGCACAGTTGCTGGCGTGATGGTCGTTAAACAATTATCCCCCTCCGTGCCAGAACCCATGCTCACTGTTCTCTCCCCCTTGGGCCAGCTTCCCCGCCTTGTCACCCAAGTCCTCAACATTCTCTATGACCTTCTTAGCCGCCTGATTAATTTTCTAACCGAGGTCTTCGAAGGGGAAGGTGGCGTGATTTGGACCTTGGTGGGGGCCTTTTTCCTGATTACCATTTTGGCATCTTTGAGAGGAGGATGAGCGTGCCTGAAATTATTCCCACCCTGGCAGTGGCTTTGGTATTTCTGACTGCTTTTAGCTTATTATTATTTGAGAATTGGCGCTTAAGCATAGGTGCCTTGGCCCTCCAATATACGGGTGCATTCCTTTTGGTAGCCCAAAGTTGGCCTATGCAAATAGCCGTGGTCAAGTTAGTAGCGGGGTGGATGTCCGTGGCAGTTTTTGGCATGGCTCTCATTGATCATTTTCAGGAAACTGAGCAGGAGACCATACTTAATCTCCCCGGAAGATTATTTAGGACCTTAGTCGCGATCTTGGTAGGGTTGGTGATTATCTCTCTCCTGCCTGATATTCTGAACTGGTTCTTGGGGGCCACACTCCGGCAAGGGTTGGGAGGGGCATTCTTGCTCGGATTAGGTCTTTTACATTTGGGTTTGTCCACATCCCCTGGCCGCGTTATCATCGGTTTATTGACCGTTATCTCCGGCTTTGAAGTGGTATACGCGGCAGTGGAAACATCCATCTTGCTCACCAGTTTGTTGGCGGTGGTCAACTTAGGAATAGCTTTTGTTGGCGCGTACTTGTTATCGCTTTCTTCCCTGGACATTGCTGAGGAGATTGGAGAATGAACGCCATTTTAATTTGGATCTTCTTTCCCATGGGCATAGCTGGTTTGCTTTTTCTTTTCCAAAGTCAAAGGCGGCTTATTACCCTCATAGGGTTCGGAGTGGCTTTATTGCTGGCCGGTTTGGCCTGGGTATTTCCAGTTGGGAGAGTGACCAGACTCTTTTCATGGGTCTTTGAAATCACCGGCCAATTTTCCGTCTATGGACGCCAAATCATTCTCACCCCCGCCGATAGCCCTGTCATCACTTTGCTTTATTTGATAGTAGCTTTTTGGTTTCTTGGCAGCTTGGCAACTGAAGTGCCCGCGCACTTTGTGCCCTTGGGCCTGGCCAGTGTAGGGATCATTATCACTGGTATTTCTATTGAACCTTTTTTCTATGCCGCTATACTTTTCGAGTTTGTGGCCCTGATATTCGTGCTCCTTTTATCTATCCCCGGTCATCCACCTTCTGAGGGAGTATTACGGTTTTTAATCTTCCAGACCCTTGGCATGTTGTTTATTTTATTTGCAGGATGGTCATTGAGCCGCATAGACATTAACGCCCCTGATGCCGCCCTTTTGGCACGCACTTTGGTTATTATGGGGCTGGGATTTTCTTTTTTGCTAGGGATATTCCCCTTTCTGACCTGGTTTCCCATGTTGGCCCACCGGAACAACATCTACCTAACCGCTTTTATGTTTAACATTTTTCTAAATGGCGTCATATTATTTGGGCTGGATTTTCTCAATCAATATGCCTGGGTGAGCACATATTTTGACCTGCGGGAAGTGCTCCAGGTGGTGGGCGTGTTTATGATCGGAACCGGGGGATTAATGGCCGTATTTCAGAATAATCTGGGCCGGACACTGGGGTATGCCATGATTGCTGAAGTTGGGCGTTCTTTGTTGTCGATTAGCCTTGGCGCAGATGGCCTGGCCATATACTTTGCCCTTCTCATTTTTCAGGTTTGGGCTTTAGGTCTTTGGTCGCTATCTTTGGATACCCTATCTGCTCGAACCCAAAACTTAGATTTTCGTGCTGTGACTGGCTTGGCTCGCGAATTACCTTTTCCCATTGCTGGTATCCTTTTAGTTCACTTTTCCCTGGCCGGATTGCCCCTTTTAGGCGCTTTTCCCCTTTATTGGTACTTGGGCAATCAATTGGTGGAACAAGCCTCTCTTGGACCAGCTGTCTGGCTTTTGTTGGGAGGGATTGGTTTGGCTATTGAGGGAACGCGGACTTTACATGCCTTTATCATCCCTTCGGAAGAAGCTGCTGAGTTGGCCACCCTCAAGAACTTCTCCATAATTTTATTGATCTTGGGTGGATCAGCCCTGATTCTATTTGGATTATTCCCTCAATACCTCATACAAATAGGAAATAAAATGGCCTTGGCATTCTAGGTGTTCGCAACATATATTATCAATGGCCGTGCTTAGCACCCAGGCCAATTTCGTATAGTCAATATAGTGCGTTGCATTTGATGCTTTTACTTCAAGGCTTCCAAACCTATTTTTGTCACAACAACTTGGGACTCTCATGCTATAATCTCTTTCCGTAGCGTGTGATTTCTGAAGTAGTGCCTTTTTGTCGCACGCTGGTATCTCCTCAATCTTTCAGGGAAATGTAGGTCGAAATGGTATTTCGACCCGTGAATTACTTAAGGGTCTTTGTTTATAAATCAGGAGTATCATGGAGCTTCTCAATCTTTCAGGGGAATGTAGGTCGAAATGGTATTTCGACCCGTGAATTACCAAAGAGTCTTTGTTTATAAATCAGGAGTATCAATATGGAGCTAGAGCAATTAGAAAAGCGCCTTGATTGGCTAGATGATGAACATCGCAAGGATAAAATTAAACTTGATGAATTAGAAGATAAAATTCTTTCTCTGGAAGGAAAACTCGACGCGGCGCAAAAGAAAAACGTTGAACTTGATGGAGAAGTGACCCGCCTTAAAACTACCATTGCCCGCGTGGATGACTTTGATGAATCCCTGGCAAAAGTTCGTGTAGATAGTGGGCGGTCAGTAAAAGACTTGGAGAAACAAACTAAAAACTGGATTGCGGATGCCAAAACATTACTTCGTTCCCAGATGCAAGGCATTGACGAGAGCCTGAAAGAATTACGGAGTGAGTTGGATCCTGTCGGTAAATTAGAAAAGCAAATGACAGTCCGCATCGAGGAAGAAACTCGCCTGACAAATAAAATTAATGAGGTCAAGAAAACCCTTGACGACATCAAGAGAGCTTCAGAGGAACAACTGCGGCAATATAAACTTGTCGAAGAAAACCGCCAGAGAGATAATAAACGCCTCACGGATATTCATGGCGAAGTCACCGCAGCGCGCAAAAGACTCGATGAGCAGCGTGCTCGTATGGACCTAGTACAAGTGGATGTTAAGAAATCTAAACAACGCTTAGGTGAATTGGATGCCCAACGCCGGGAATTGCAACAGGAGCAAGAGGACTTCATCGAAAAAGAATCCCTGAAGTCGGCTGAGCGCGAAAACACTTGGAGATCATGGCAAACACGCTTCGAAGCCATTGAGAAACAGGCCGCTGAAGTTGGTGAGCAATTACAATCTCTCGATACCACGCATCGCACTGTCAAACACATGCAAAGCGAAATTGAAGATATTACGGAACAAGTAGACAGACGCGTTAACGAAATTACTGAGATGCAGCGTCTCGCCGATGAGCGTTTTCGTCAAGAGTGGAACACATTTAAAGCTGATGACCAAAAACGATGGATGAATTACACCCTTTCTCAAAAAGAGCAGCGTGGAGAAACTGAACGCTACATGAAAGGCGTAGAGGAGCGGGTGACCATTTTAGAGGACACTTTCCAAGAAGTAGAGGATCAACTCCGGCAGGCCACAACCCAGACTGGAAAACAACTCCAAAACCTGCTAACCATGACCCGCGACTGGGTCTCTGAATACGAGCAAGTCCTAGACAGCGTACGTTGAGGAGCAGGAAGCAGGAAACCAGGAAGCAGTAGATTAGGAATCAGGAAACTGGGAAACTGGGAAACTGGGAAACTGGGGATCGGGAAACTGGGAAACTGGGAATCAGGAAACTAGGAAACTGGGAATCAGGAAACTAGGAAACTGGGAATCAGGAAACTAGGAAACTGGGAATCGGGACACCAATACCCAATACCCAGTACCCAATACCCAACTAAAGACTAAAGACTACCCGACTACCGACTAAAGACTACCGACTACCCAACTACCCAACTACCCGACTAACGACTATTATGCACGTAATCGGAACCGCAGGACACGTTGACCACGGAAAATCCACCCTCATTGAGGCCCTGACCAATACTCACCCCGACCGTTTAGCGGAAGAGCGCCAACGAGGAATGAGCATTGTTTTAGGCTTTGCCTGGCTGGAGCTCCCCACTGGCGAGGAGGTCGGCATTGTCGATGTCCCCGGCCACCGCGATTTCATTGAAAATATGCTCTCAGGCGTGGGAGGAATTGACGCCGCCCTTTTTGTGGTCGCCGCCGATGAGGGCGTCATGCCTCAAACCGTGGAGCACCTGGCAATTTTGGATCTCCTGGAAGTCCCCAGCGGCATCGTGGCCCTCACCAAAACCGACCTGGTTGATGACCCTGACTGGCTCGACCTGGTGGAACTGGATTTAAGCGAAACCCTGGAAGGCACCGTCCTGGAAAGTGCCCCCATTGTCCGAGTTTCCGGGAAAACGGGGGAAGGCGTGGGGGATTTGCTCCAAGCCCTGGGGGATACCTTATCCATCCGCCCACCCCGCCCCGATTTGGGGCGCCCCCGCCTCTCTGTGGACCGCGCCTTTACCGTCCCCGGCTTTGGGACTGTGGTCACCGGCACGCTGCTGGATGGCAAGTTGCGGGTGGGGGATAAAGTCGTCGTCCTCCCGGGGGGGGAAGAGGGCCGGGTGCGGGGACTCCAAACCCACCGGAAGAAAGAAGAGGTCGCCATCCCCGGCAGCCGCACGGCTGTCAACATCTCGGGCCTGGACGTGGAGGATGTTGCGCGGGGGGATGTGGTGGCCCATCCCGGCACCTACACCCCCACCCGACGGTTTGACGTCCGCTTCCGCCTCTTGACCGATGTCATCAAGCCCCTCACGCACAACGTGCACGCCAAGCTCTTTTTAGGGGCGGATGAAACGCTGGCCCGCGTGCGTCTTTTGGGGGCGGAGATGCTCCTCCCGGGTGAAGAGGGTTGGCTGCAGTTAGAAGTTCCCGAGCCTGTGGTGGCCTTGCGGGGCGATCACTATATTTTGCGCCGCCCTTCTCCAGGCGAGACGCTGGGCGGTGGGGTAGTCCTAGACCCGCATCCGGAGTATCGCCATAAACGTTTCGATGAGCATGTCCTGGCCCGTTTGGATGCGCTGACCGGGGGGGAGCCCACAGATATTTTGCGGCAGGTCATACGGAGCGCTGGCGTGGGGCAGTGGCTGGCGCTGCTCACAGAGTCTAGTTTAGATGAGGCTGTTGCCGTAGAAGCCCTGGAAGAACTCACCGGTGAGGGTTTTGCCGTTCTGCTTGGTGCTGGCGATGACGTGCGGGGGCTGGTTGGCCATGCCCCCTATTGGAAAAATTTGCGGGATGAGTTCGTCGCCACGGTGGAAGCGTATCATCATACCCACCCTTTGCGCTCTGGTATGTCCAGCCAAGAATTGAAGAGCCAGGCTAAAATTTCGGGCCGTGTCTTCGGGGCCGCGATGGAGAAATTGATAGCCGAAGGCCGCCTTACCCAAAAAGGACCGGTGGTCGCCCTCCCCACCCACGAGATTGTCTTCTCCCCTGAACAGCAAAAACTGGTTGATGACTTGTTAAAGGAATTCGAAGCCAATCCTTACCAGCCGCCCACAATTAAAGAATGCCATCAGGCAGTGGGGGAAGAGATTTATAACGCTTTGGTGGTTCTCGAGGATTTAAAACCCGTCTCCTCAGAAGTGGTTTTTTCTAGTGACGCTTACCAGAAAATGGTCGCGGGGGTCAAGGCTTGGCTGCGGGAGAATAAAACAATCACCGTTGCTCAGGCGCGAGACCAGTTTGATAGCAGCCGCCGGTACACCATCGCCTTCCTGGATCATTTGGACGCTGAGGGGGTCACAGTGCGCGTGGGGGATCTTCGCCACCTGGTTAGAGCAGCTTAAGAGAATGGGGCTAGTGTCGTGTCAAGCGTAATATGATAAGTAGCCGAGATTTTCGCGCAGCCACACGGTGTGCACCCATTTGGTGTGCCCGAAGGGGTACTAAATCTCGTAATTGCGGGGTCTGGATTCTGCATCCGATGGGTCTGTCGACTCGTCGCGAGCGGGTAGATGGAACGGTGCCAAATTTGAATGCGGGGCGATGGCATTTGTAAAAAATGTCTCGATAGATAGATCGAGGCTGAACCGTGTTCGGCCGGATTTTAGAGACAAAGCCCGTTGAAACACGGTTTCAACTCGATCATAGAACCAAATAAATTCATATATGCGCTTCCCCTGGGTGGTCCTGGGTGGTACCGTTACAAATACTTTGGCCGTCGTTTATAATTAAGCGTGCTGCATACAGTACCTTTTGTAAAGGAGATTAACTCATGAAAGAATACCCCATTCCCTCTCATTTTGACCCTCATAAAGTAGAAGAGGTTTGGCGCGTTCCCTACCAAAAACGAGCGGGCCAGGCCCTGGCTTGGGCGGGCGAGCACGCTATTAGGCCTGCTGCTGAGGATGACTTCAAGTTGGGCCTCTTGTTGATTGATGTCCAGAACACCTTTTGTATCCCCGATTTCGAATTATTTGTGGGCGGGCGTTCGGGAACGGGCGCGGTGGACGACAACCGCCGCTTGTGCCAGTTCATCTATCGCAATTTGGGGGCCATTAGCGAAATCTCTCTCACCATGGACACCCACGACCCCTTCCAGATTTTTCATGCTGTGTTCCTTGTCGACGAGAACGGAGATCACCCTGACCCCATGACCTTGATTTCGGCCGACGACGTCCGGGCCGGGAAGTGGAAGTTCAACCCCGCCGTTGCCGAAGGCCTGGGGGTGGATCCCGAATTTGGCCAGGAACACTTGCTCCACTATACCCAGGATTTAGAAAAACAGGAAAAGTATGACCTGACCATTTGGCCCTACCACGCCATGTTGGGCGGTATTGGTCATGCCGTGGTATCTGCGGTTGAGGAAGCCGTCTTTTTCCATAGCATTGCTCGTTATCACCGGGCTGACTTTATCGTCAAGGGGGATAACCCTCTCACAGAGCACTATTCTGCCGTAGGCCCCGAAGTCCTGCGCGGCCCTGAGGGGGAAGCCATCGCTGACAAGAGTTCCCAATTCCTAGAAAAACTACAGACCCTGGACGCCCTGGTGATTGCCGGTCAGGCCAAGAGCCACTGCGTGGCTTGGACGATCAATGATTTGTTGGACGATGTCCGCCAGGAGAATCCTGAACTGGTAGAGAAAGTCTATCTCCTAGAAGACTGCACCTCGCCCGTTGTCGTTCCCGGGGTGGTGGATTACACCGAGGGAGCAGAGGCAGCTTTTCAGCGTTTCTCGGAGGCTGGCATGCACGTTGTGCAATCGACAGACCCCCTCCCCAACTGGTTGGAGGGCGTAATGGAGAAAAACAAATCATGAAAGCGACCCGCAACCACGCTTCTACTGGCATCCTTCTCACCGACCAATACCAACTCACCATGGCCCAGCTCTATTACCGGCAGGGATTGCATGAAAAAGAGGCCCAATTCGATCATTTCTTTCGCAGCTATCCCGACTATGGAAAGCACAAAGCCGGTTATTGCATCAACGCCGGCCTGGCCTGGTTGTTGGATTGGATGAAGGGTGTCTGTGTGCGGGACGATGAGATCAACATCTTGAAGAGCCAAACCGGGCGGGCGGGAGATCCCATCTTTGGGGAGGATTTTTTGGACTGGATGCGGACCCCTTCCCCTTTTGCGGACCTCGAGGTGGACGCTATCCCCGAAGGGCGCGTGGTTCACCCCAATGTGCCCCTGACGGTGGTGAGAGGCCCGCTGGCCCGGGCCCAGATTCTGGAAACGCCCCTCCTCAACCATCTCAACTACCAGACCTTGATCGCTACCAAAGCCTCACGCATGGCTGGGGTGACCCCGAATAGCCTGCTGCTGGAGTTTGGGCTGCGCCGGGGGCCGGGCCGGGGCGCTGTTGAGGGAACACGTGCCGCGCTCATCGGTGGGGCGGATTTCAGCTCCAACGTCGGCATCTCCCATCTTTTAGGCTGCCCCCCCAAGGGAACCCATGCCCACAGCATGGTCCAAGTTTTTATGGCCCTGGGCGGCAGCGAGCTGGATGCTTTTCGGGCCTACGCCGACGTTTACCGCGACGATTGCCTCTTGCTGGTGGACACGATCGACACCCTGGAAAGCGGCATCCCCAATGCGATTCGCGTTTTCGAAGAATTGCGGGAAAAAGGGCATCAACCGGTGGGCATTCGCCTCGATTCGGGGGACTTGGCCTATCTCAGCGTGCACGCCCGGAAAATGCTCGACGATGCCGGTTTCGAAGAGGCCATCATCGTCCTTTCCAACCAACTTGATGAATTGGTGATCTGGCAGATCATCACCCAGATTCAAGAGGAAGCCCCCTGTCTTGGCCTGGAACCCGACCACGTGATCGACAAGTTGGCCTATGGCGTGGGGACACGGCTCATCTCCTCCAAAGGCCACCCCGCCTTGGACGGTGTTTATAAACTGGTCGCCTTGCGAGAAAAGGATGCCTGGGTCCCCTCCCTCAAAATTTCCGAGACCCCGGCCAAAATCCCCAATCCGGATTATAAACGGGTTTGGCGTTTCTATGATGAGCGGGAGAAAGCCACCGCCGATGTCCTCGCTTTGAGCCATGAAGACCCCCGCACGTGGCGCGAATTCACCCTGCACCATCCTTCGGAGCATAATGTCAAGCGGGTCGTGAAAGCTGGAGAAGTCTCCGCTGTGGAATCCCTCCTGGAACGGGTGTGGGAAGATGGCCGCGTGGCGGTTGACGTCCCGGCCCTGGGAGAGATCCGCGCCCGCCGGCAGGCTGACCTGGAGCGTTTGGATCCCGGCGTGTGCCGGGTCATGAATCCCCACATCTACCACGTCTCCCTCACCGAGCACTTGTGGGACGAAAAACAGAAATTGATCGCTTCCCTCATCCCATGAAAAAGCTTGACCTTCTTACTCCTCCTGCGCTGGGTTGTGGCCCGGATTTCGAAACAGTGTCTGTGATTGTGACCTATGATGCAAGTGAGGGTTCCTACCAAGTCTCCTGCCAGTGATGGGGAAGGCAAACCGCGACGATTCTCTTGTTGAAATGTTGTCGCACTTCCCTTATAATGATAGTATAAAGTCGGGCGGAGTCGCCCGGTGGTGGTCAACTTGAACGGAGAGCGTGACATAAATATGCGACGGCTGGTTTACGAACACACGCCACTTCTTTTTTTGACGCGCCGCATGAATCCTTAATACGTTGGGCCGTCCTTTGCAAAGGCGGGAAATATGGAGATGAGTAATGAAAACAGTACAACAAAGCTCTGCATGGTTCTCAAAACAAAGTGTTTTGGCAAAAGTCGCTATTAGTTGCTCAGGTTTGTTTATACTCTGCTGCTTATGTAGTGTTCCAGTTGCAATTTTAAGTCCGTCAACTCCAACCCCTGAAGTAAGTAACACTTCCATTGCTGAAATCGAACCATCTCCAATTATTACTCAAACTGAAAAGCCTATCGAAACTCCCATTTCTGTTACGAATACACCAGAGCCAACACACACATCTTTGCCATCAACCGCTACGGCTACAGAAATCGCATCTCTTGTAGATGTATTTAGTATTCTTGGAAAGCCAGTTAGCGAAGTAGAAACGATTATCGGGTCAACAATTCTCGTTACTCCAAATGATGATAATGACGATAATTTGGCAGGCGGTGAATACAGAGATTACATAATTGGAGAATATGATGTTTTTGTGGCTTATGACAAAAACGGCATTGCAAGAGTGTTTCAAGTCTTGGATGGTTTATCAGATCAGAATTATTCAGTAACTGAATGGAATCTCATAC
>JAANWX010000083.1 GCA_018263575.1 Chloroflexota bacterium
GGCTCTGGAATCGTCCCCCACCCCACCCAGCCCAACACCCGGCGCGGCCGCCACGGTCGAGGTCCCCTCCCCCGCACCGGATGCTGCCGCCCCCGACACGCCCCCCTCCCCCACGGCTGTTCCGGATTCCGCCCCGGAGAAGACTCTCCCCAACCCCCTCCCGTATGGTGACATCCAATTTTTATCCCCCGGCCCCCTTTCTAAAATAGCTTCTCCTATTCAACTTCATGCTTATCTTTCCCCCGGGAACGAGGGACGGGTTTGGGTAGCACTATTTGGGGAAGATGGGCGTTTGTTGCTGCGGGACACTTTCATTTTATTCACTTCTGGGCGTTATAGAACCCACCTCATTGAGGATTTGGTATTTGAAATTCAGGGAACAGCGGAAACCGCTCGCTTGGAGATCACCACCTACGATGAGTATGGGCGTATCTCGGCCTTGGCCACACAAGACCTGGTCTTGCTTTCTGCGGGAACTTCGGATGTCAATTTTCCCGAAGACCTCTACGAAGGGATTGTCATTCAGCAGCCGGCTCCGAGCAGGCTCATCCAAGGCGGAAATCTCGTCGTGACCGGGGTCACCCGCCACGCGCCGGAAGGAAAGTTGCAGGTGGATATCGTGGACGCGGAGGGAACGGTGATTGCCTCGCAGGTGATTTGGGTCTCTGAGGAAGAGCTTAGTGAGGGGTATAAGCCCTATGCGGGAGAGATTCCCTACGAGATAGAGAAACCTATCTGGGTGCGGGTGCTGGTTTCAGCCCGGGATGGAGAGATGTCGGGTGTGGCGCACGTTTCTAGCACGGTGGTTCTGCTCAGCCCGTGAAAGTGAACCGATAACAGAGGAAAATCCTATGAAATCACAACAGAAATTACGCTTGAATACCAAGTTGCGATTTACACTTTTTGGCGTTTTATTTGGTGCTTTTTTCCCAATTCTAGGTGTTTTCTTGAATATTTTTACCAATAACTTAGGCCTTTCCTGGGCAACAATCACTTCCTCTTTCCTCGAAGAGCCACTGCTGTGGGTAATTGCCACTGCACCGATATTTTTGGGAATATTCGGTTATTTCATTGGTGATCGAGAACACAAGCTAGAAGAACACATGCATCGTTTGGACGAAGATATTCAATTGGGGACAGAAAAACTCATGCATGCCAACCAGGATTTAGAGCGCCAAAAAATTTTTTCGAAGCCTTGGTTAATAACAGCCCCATAGCCATCGTCGTATTAGACACAGAGCACCACATTCAGTCTTGTAACCCTGCCTTCGAAAATTTATTTGGCTATCGTGAAGAAGAAATTCAAGGCCAGAATTTGGATGCGCTGGTTAGCTCGGAGGAGTATCGCCAAGATGCACAAAATTATACTTCTACTGTCGTCAAAGGGAATACCATCCATGGTTTCGGAAAGCGCAAGCATAAAGATGGCCATTTGCTGGATGTAGAAATTTTTGGCGTCCCAGTAATGGTAGCGGGAGAGATGGTGGGGGTGCTGGGGTTATACCACGATATCCGTGAATTAATCCAAGCCAAAGAAGAGGCCGAGGCAGCCAACCAAGCCAAAAGCGACTTTTTGTCTAATATGAGCCATGAAATCCGCACGCCCATGAACGGCGTTATGGGCATGATAGAGCTTGTTCTTGACACAGAATTAAATGAAAAGCAACGCGACTTCTTAGAAACCGCCAACACAAGCGCTGAGGCCTTATTGGCGCTCATCAACGATATTCTTGACTTCTCGAAAATTGAGGCTGGGCGCTTGGACCTAGAGATCATTGACTTTGACTTGCGCACTACGGTAGAAACCGTGGCTCACACCCTTGCCCAGCGGGCAGAAGAGAAGGGGCTAGAATTAGCGTGTTTAATTGAACACGATATTCATTCAGCAGTAAAAGGTGACCCCGGCCGCCTGCGCCAAATCCTCGTCAACCTCACGGGCAACGCCATCAAATTTACTGAGGAAGGAGAAGTCGTCATCCGCGCCGAACTTGTAGAAGAAGACAATGAAAGCATACGCGTCAAGTTCTCAGTTCAAGATACAGGGATCGGCATTCCCCTTGACCGGCAAGGAGAAATTTTCAAGCGTTTCCAACAAGCTGACACCTCCACCACCCGGCGGTATGGAGGGACAGGTTTGGGATTGGCCATTTCTTCCCAGCTAGCGCACTTGATGGGAGGAAACATTGACCTCGAAAGCGAAGTTGGTGAAGGCAGCACCTTTTGGTTTACGGCTGTCTTCCAAAAACAAACCCAGGATAAAAAAGCTGCTCTTTCAAAGCCTGTCAGTTTAGAAGGCATCCGCATATTAGGCATTGACGATAATCAGACCAACCGGGTTATCTTGGAAAAGATGCTCAATAACTACC
This sequence comes from Chloroflexota bacterium, assembly GCA_018263575.1. Classification (GTDB taxonomy): domain Bacteria; phylum Chloroflexota; class Anaerolineae; order Anaerolineales; family UBA11858; genus B10-G9. The sequence goes on from JAANWX010000083.1 coordinate 2,367, forward strand.
ACGCCAGGGCAGATCTCCTTGCGGGTGGGAAAGAAGCCGTGCGCACACTCCAAAAAGCGGAAGATGAAAATGACCCTTACCAGGCCGTTCTTCTGGATATGCAAATGCCAGACATGGATGGTGAGGAAACGCTGCGGGAAATCAAATCCTCCCCTCCAGGAGAAAATGTAGAGGTGATCATCCTCACTTCAATGGGTGAACGCGGGGACGCCGCTCGATTGAAAGAGCTGGGGTGCGCGGGATATTTGGTAAAACCTATCAAACAGCGCCAACTCGTAAAAGCAATTGGAACCGTATTGCGGGAAAAGCGGGAGCGGAAAAAAGGCCGTGAGCGCAAGCTGGTCACCCGCCACACGATTTCAGAACAACAACGAAAAGAGACCAAAATCCTGCTAGCGGAAGATAACCTGGTAAACCAAAAATTGGCCACAGCCCTACTCACAAAAGCAGGGTACGCGGTCGATGTCGTAGAAAATGGAAAATTAGCGGTCGAGGCGGTCACCAAAAAACAATATAGCATGGTGCTCATGGATGTTCAGATGCCAGAAATGGATGGCGTTGAAGCCACACGCACCATTCGGGAACATGCAGTGGGGAAGGAACACATACCCATTATTGCCTTGACGGCCCATGCCATGGCAGGCGACCGGGAAAAATTTTTAAAGGCCGGCATGGACGACTATCTCTCTAAACCCCTTGACCATACCAAAGTTTACGAAACGATTTCTAAGTGGAGTGGGGATTGATGCGTGATGAGCAGAAGTCCCCGGCACTTTGGAAGTGCCGGGGACTTCTGCGCTATGCTTCCTCCAATAAATCTACCACAACCTCAAGAACCCGCTCCGCCACCTCGGCCTTGCTCATCAGCGGCAACGCCTCCACGCGGCCATCGGCCCACAGCAGCGTCACCGCATTGGTGTCCGCGCCAAAACCGGCTCCGGGGGAGGTGATATCGTTGGCCACCATTAAGTCTACTTTTTTGGCGGATAATTTCGCCTGCGCGTTTTTCCGGAGATGCTGGCTTTCAGCGGCAAATCCCACCGTGAGATGGGGCCGGTTGGGGGGGGATTCTCGAGCCGCGACCGCGCCCAAAATATCCGGAGCGGCCTCAAGCCTGATGGCCGGAACGCCCTCGGCCTTTTTGATTTTCTGGCCGGAAGGATTGGCGGGACGGAAGTCAGCCACAGCGGCGGCCATGATCAACACCTCAGCATCCTCGGTGGCGTGCAAGACCGCAGCGAGCATCTCTTCCGCGGTAGAGACAGGCACAAGCTCCGCGCCCAAGGGGGGAGACAGGCAGGTGGGAGCACTGACCAGGGTGACATCCGCGCCCAAATCCAGGGCGGCCTGCGCCAGGGCATATCCCTGCTTTCCGGAGGAACGGTTGGCGATCACCCGCACGGGGTCAATGGGTTCCCGCGTCCCGCCGGCGGTGACGACCACCTTTTGGCCGGAGAGGGGGCCATCCGCGCTTAAGGCTATACGCAAACGCCCAAAAAGTTCCTCTGGTTCCACCATACGCCCCACCCCAGCCAGCCCCGAAGCGAGATGGCCTTCCGCCGGGCCGATGATGGTCATCCCCCGCTCAGAAAGGGCGGCGAGATTGGCCTGCGTGGCGGGGTTGGTATACATCCCCCCATCCATGGCTGGGGCAACCAGCAGCGGCGTCCGGGAGGCCAAAGCGGTGACGGTGAGCAAATTATCCGCCAAACCATGGGCCAGCTTGGCAATCGTATTGGCCGTAGCCGGGGCAATCAAAAAAGCGTCGTTCTTTTGGCCCAATTCGATGTGCAAAACGTGAGCGCTGCCCTGCCATAAATCTTCGTCTATATACGCCCCCCGCCCGGTGACAGATTTAAACGTCAACGGTGCCACCAGTTTCTCCGCAGACTCAGTCATCACCACGTCGACTTGAGCGCCCGCCTTCGTCAGCATAGAGGCCAGCGTGACCGTTTTGTAGGCCGCAATTGAACCGGTGATTCCTAATACAATGTGTTTGTTTTTTAGTAGTCTCATAGTGTTGGTATATTGGTAAACTGGTATACTGGGAAATTGGTATATTGGTAGGTTGGGAAATTGGTATATTGGGTAATTGGTAGGTTGGTTGTCAACCAATTTACCAATCCCCAGTATACCAATCTACCGGTTAATGTCCCAAATCAGGCGCAGCCCTTCCAACGTCAGCCAGGGATTGACGACATCGATTACGTCGGTTTCTTTGGTGATTACCTCAGCCAGGCCGCCGGTGGCAATGGTCGTCATCCCCGGACCGAGTTCCGCGCGGAAGCGGGTCACCATGCCTTCTACCAAGCCCACGTAGCCAAAGAGCAAACCAGATTGCATGGCGTGGGGGGTGTTGCGGCCAATCACGGAGGGGGGATGGGTTAAGTCCACGCGGGGGAGCTTGGCGGCGCGGGAGAAAAGGGCCTCGGCGGCAATACCAATCCCGGGGGCGATGGCCCCTCCCAGGTATTCACCTTTGGCCGAGATGGCGTCAAAGGTGGTGCCAGTTCCGAAATCGACCACGCAGGCTGGCCCGCCATAGAGGTGCTGCACGGCGGCGGCGTCCACAATGCGGTCCGCGCCCACATCGCGGGGATTCTCATATAAAATCCGTACCCCGGTCTTCACACCTGTGCCCACAACTAAAGGCTTGAGACCCAGGTACTCTTGGCAGGCTTGGCGTATTTTCATGTTCAGAGGGGGCACCACAGAAGCCATGCAAATCCCGGTCAGCGCGGAGGGGGTACAATTCGTGTGTTCGAGGAGACCTTCAAATTGCAACCCGTATTCATCTGGCATGCGTTCGTGAACGGTGGATACCCGCCAACTGGATTTGAGTTCCTCACCGTCGTAAAGGCCAAGGGTGATGTTTGTGTTGCCAATGTCGATGGTTAATAGCATAGTTTTGTCCTCAATAGAGAAAATATTTAACGCAAAGGCGCAGGGACGGTGAGGCACAGAGCTTTTTTGTAGGTGTAACGCACCTATCCTTTGCTTCTTTTGGCTATTCTATGTTCTTAATAATAACGCTTGACATTACTATCTCCGCGCATTATCATACATCCTATGATAAAAAGTTTCGCCGATAAAGAGACCGAGAAGATTTTCAGGCGCAAGTTTTCCAGGAAACTGCCCCAGGACATTCAACGAAAAGGCCGCATGAAATTACATATCTTGGACGCGGCTGAAGCACTCCAAGACTTAAGAATTCCACCTGGAAACCGCTTGGAAAAATTGTCTGGTGCCAGAAGTCATCAACACAGCATTCGTATCAATAGACAATGGCGGATATGTTTTTTCTGGCATAACGGCGACGCCTATGAAGTTGAAATCATCGATTATCACAAAGGGTAAAAAATCATGACGAACGAAAAAATCCTACCTCCCATTCATCCAGGTGAAATCCTGCTAGAAGAATTTTTAGAACCCATGGACATCAGCCAATACCGCCTGGCAAAAGATATCAGCGTGCCCGCTATACGCATCAGTGAGATTGTGCGGGGGAAAAGGGCTATCACACCGGATACAGCTTTGCGCTTATCACGCTATTTTGGCCTGTCAGAAAGGTTTTGGCTCAACTTACAAGCGCACTATGATCTTGAAGTTGAAAAGGACAAATTACAAAACCAACTTGTAAACGAAGTGCGTGTCTACGCTCCGGCGTAAAAAAAGTTACTTCTTGGTGCTGCACACATATCATTTCAAAAAATAGTAGGACGAGTTGGCAACTCGTCAGTCGAAATGCCATTTCGACCTACATCTCCCAGAAATAGAGAAGATACCAACGCACCTTTCCTTTGTTTCTCCTGGTTCTTCTGGCTCCTTTGGTTCTTCTGATTCCTCCGCTTCCTCTACTTAACTCGATTCTCCTCATCCAGCAACAGCACTGTCGGTTTCCAATCTTCAGGGAGGGGTTCTTCGACCTGGGCGTAGGCCATGATGATGACCCGGTCACCCACATTGACCAGCCGGGCGGCGGCCCCATTGAGCTGCACCACGCCCGACCCCGCCTCTCCGGGAATTGTATATGTTTCTAGGCGGGAGCCGTTATCAATATCGACTACCTGCACCATTTCATAAACACGTATTCCCGCTGCATCCAAGAGATTGGTATCTATGGTGATGCTGCCTTCGTAATGTAAGTCCGCGCCGGTCACGACCGCGCGGTGTAATTTTGCTTTCAATAATTTTCTGTACATGATTTTCCTCTGTTCAGCCAACGTAGAGACGCGCCGTTGTAGAGACGTGCCGGCGGCGCGTCTCTACAACGGCGCATTTCTTCACAACACAATATTGTCAATCAAACGAGTCTGGCCCACAAAAACAGCCATCGAGATCAGGCATGTTTCGACGTCGCCTTCTAATTCTTCCAACGTGCTGGGATGGGCACAAGAGACGTATTGTAAATCGGTTAATTCTTCGGCGTTGACGCGGTCGATGACAATTTGGCGTAAGGCATCGGCATCACGTTCTCCGCTTTGGAAAGCGGTCTGAGCCAGCTTCAACCCTTGGGAGAGTGATAGGGCGGCCTGATGTTCTTCTTCGTTTAAGTAGGTATTGCGGCTGGACATCGCCAGGCCATCTTCTTCGCGCTCAATGGGACAGACCACAATCTCAATGGGGTAACTCAAATCTTGGGTCATACGTTTGACAACGACCGCTTGCTGGGCGTCTTTTTGCCCAAAAAAGGCCTTGTCCGGGCGCACGGCGTTGAATAATTTGGCCACAACGGTACTCACGCCCCTGAAATGAGTGGGGCGGCGGGCGCCCTCCAAGGGCTGGGTGACCACCTCCACCGTGACCCAGGTCTGGTAGCCTTCGGGATACATAATCTCCGTGGTTGGGATCCAGACCACGTCCACGCCGGCCTCTTTTAGCATAGCCTTGTCGCGGGGGATGTCACGGGGGTAGGTATCCAAATCCTCGTCTGGCGCAAATTGGGTCGGGTTGGCGTAAATGCTGGCCACGACCGAGGCGCTCTCTTCTGCCGCCCGGCGCACCAAGGACATATGACCCTCGTGCAAATAGCCCATGGTGGGCACAAAGCCAAGCGGGCGGGGGAGGCTGTCTAAAGCATCGCGGAGTTCGTTAAGTGTTATTACGTGTTTCATAAGGTAGTTCCTGGGTTAGTTAATTGGTTCGTTGGTTTCCTAGTTTCCTGATTCCTAATTTCCTAATTTCCTGACTCCTAGTTTCCTGTTTCCTGATTCCCTGATTCCTGTTTCCTGATTCCCTGATTCCTGATTCCCTGCTCCCTGCCTCAATGCTTGCTTGCACAAGGTTGAGGAGGGTGCGGTTGACGGGGGTGGGTACGTTGGCAGCCTGACCGGCCCTGACCACGGCTCCGCAGATGGCGTCAATTTCGGTCGGCGCGCCCCGGGTGACGTCTTGAAGCATGGAGGAGCGGTTCGCGGCGGTGCGGCGGGCAACCTCCTCGGCGGCGGCGAGTGGGTCTTCGAACGTGAGGGGGATGGTTTTGACGCGGGCGACGTCGACCACCTCTTGAACGGCCTCCGCCATAACGTCCCTCGCCGGGGGGATTTCGAGCAACCGCCCATTGGGCACCCGGAGCAGGGCGGTGAGGGGGTTGATGGCCACGTTGATGAGCAATTTACTCCATACCAAAGACGCCACATTGGGAACGGTTTTCACGTCAAAACCAGCCTTGGCCAGCAAATGGGAGATGGCGGCCAAGCGGGGATGCTCCCCGAGGGTGATGGTTCCCTCCCCAGCAGGACGCACGTGTCCCGGCCCGAGCAAGGTTGCGCCTGTGGTGGTCACGCCTTGGGCAGCACGCTCCTCCCCCAGGTAATGGGCCAGAATCTCCCGATTCCCCACCCCATTTTGGAGGGTGAGGGCCAATCCGTTGGGGGGCAGCACCTGGCGCAACGCTCCCGTAGCCCGTTCCGTTTGCCAGGACTTTACCAGCACCAGCGCAAGGCGTATGCCAACGCAATCGGCCGGATCAGTGGCAACCCGTACAGGGTAGGCCACATCCCCCACCCGCACACCGTGACGGCGAAGGGCGTTCAGACCGGCGGGCCAGGTGCCCAGCATGGTGACGTCCACATCCGCCGCTACAAGCCGAGCGGCAAAGAGGTTGGCAAGCGCGCCAGTGCCGATGATGAGGATGCTGGAATGTTTCATGGTAGAATACAAATAACTATACGGAGGTAAAGATGAATAAGATAGAAGTTATTTTCAAAGGTGAAGACGTAGTCCTAAAGAGTGAGTTGCTAGAGGCAATAGGCCTAAAAAAGGGTGAAAAGGTTGAGGTACGTCCTAGTAAACTCGATTTGGTTCCTGCAAGTTTCTCAGAAGAAGAAAAGGCGCGGAGGGCAAAAGTCATTCGAGAAACTTACGGAGCATGGACAGAGGAAGAAGGGGAATCTGCCATGAGAGATATTAGGGAAATGAGAGAAAAATGGCAACCTCGCAACTTGTCCTAGATACTGATGTGGAACTTTCTAAGGTCTCAAGGAAAATTAATTGGAGTTATGGATACTCATATTGCCGGAATTTGCTTGAGCCAAAATCTACCTCTTTTGACACGAAATGTTAAACATTTTCAACGTGTGCCTGAATTGAAGATTATCTCGCCTCAAGACCTTTAATCACGTTTCACGTTTTACTCGTTACTCATCACTCTTCACTCTTCACAAACTCCTCCCACTCCTCATCGGGTATAGAGAATGTGTGTTCTTCAGCGGGGAAAACCTTGGTTTCAACATCCTCTTTGTAGGCGGTGAGTGCGCGGGCAATGGTACTGTGCAAATCGGCGTATTTTTTGACGAATTTAGGGATGAAGCGATCGAAAAGCCCCAGTAAATCGTGAGTAACCAGCACCTGTCCATCGCAGCCCACCCCGGCGCCAATGCCTATGGTGGGGATTTCTAGTTGTTCAGAGAGATAGGCCGCCAATCGCGCGGGAACGGATTCAAGGACAATGCCAAAACAGCCTGCGTCTTGAAGCAGGTGCGCGTCTTCAATAAGTTTCTGGGCCGCGGCGGCGGTTTTGCCCTGGGCGCGGAATCCGCCCATTTGGTGAACGCTCTGTGGCGTCAGGCCCAGGTGGCCCAAAACGGGGATGCCGGCGCCAATGATGGCCTTGATGGCCGGTACGCGCTCTCGACCTCCCTCCAGCTTGACAGCGTCCATGCCTGCTTCTTGGAGAAATCGCCCGGCATTGCGAACAGCGGCATTAACCTCGGCCTGATAGGACATAAAGGGCATATCGCCAATTAATAATGCACAATCCGAGCCTCGGGCGACGGCTTTGCAGTGGTGAAGCATATCGGCCATGGTGACGGGGAGGGTGTTGTCGTAGCCTAAGACGACCATGCCCAGCGAATCACCGACGAGAATGGAATCAATTCCAGCCCGGTCAACGGCAAGGGCGGTGGGGTAGTCGTAGGCGGTGAGCATGGTGATACTCTCGCCGCGTTGCTTTTTGAGGCGGAAGGTGTGGGTGGTTATTTTTTTGCGTGGGGAATCGGAGGTGGCGCTCATGAGATGGTACCCTCCTTGTGGGGTAGAGTCCGGGATTTTTTAATGGTTAATGGTTAATTTTTAACTCCGTACCGGTCAGGTATGATCCGGTCGGTAAGGTTATTATAGCATAATTTAAGCTAGAAATTCAAGTTTAGGAGCTGTACTTCGTACGCTAAACAAGCCCCTAGTACTCCACGGCGGAAGTCCTTTGAGGGTATCCAGGTGCAATGCACTCCAAAAACGGGAGTGCAACGCACCTTGAGCGCAAATAATAGCCCTCAAGGAATTTACGCCGCCATGTACTAGGCTACGCCATAAGGAACTCCATAGGTATCTTCTCAATATTCTGGGGAACGATTCCGTAGCCGGGGTTTCTACGCCAAGGGCGCACACCGTGACCCCGCATAAGCGAGATTCGGAAATCTCGGCTACGCATTCCCCTATTTTTTGAGAAGATACCCCCATAGTTTACCAGATTGAAAGTATCAAGAATTTTCTGGCGGAAGATAGGATTCGATCAAATCGTCATAGGCACCGAAGTTGAATTTTATTATTTCAACAAGACGCCTCCAATTATATAAATTCCCACGCACAATAAAACTTAATTTATCATAATAATCGGCCACGCCATCGTCCATAATCATATTTTGGCCAGAAGAAAGCGTTTCCAAATATCCTTGAGGAATAGCGTGCCGGTAGTGCCCTACACGCCATTGATTTTCATCTACTAAGGGTAAACGAGCCATTAACGGATCCGCTAAAGCGTTATGATCAATGACATGTTTGTTTGGGCCAGCCTGATAACCGACAATGCCCAAAGTCTTCACTGACACTACCTCTACTGTTTTTTCACCTTCATAAATCCAATTGTGACCTGCGAATCGAGAACCCGGCAAATCCACTGTGCGATGTGGATTGAACAACCCCAGATGATGAAAATAAACCGCTCGTTCATCAGCTACCCCTTGCTCGTCAATGTATTTTCTAAAATCGGGCCCGCCATACCCTGCCGGGCTACGCAAAGGCGAAGTTGGAGTCAATAAACTTAAGACAGCTATTATCATTATCAAGGCATAATACCTTTTCTTATTTTTGTATGATGGCAGAGAAAGCAAAGCAGCAGCCGCTAGCAGTGGAGTTGAGAAAAAACGCCCACTCATAAAATCTCCCCCAATATACAAAATATACAAAAGATAGAAAACGATTGATGTTCCAACAAGAATATGGCGAGAGGAGCCTTTTATTACTACGTAAACGATTACACCAGCGACGACGCTAAGCGTGACTGCATCTAATGTTAAAGAATTGGCATAATAATATAAACCTTGTTGAAGAAGGGTTAACGTCTTAATTCCAGTATTTAATTTGGCATACGCGGTATTAGGAACAAGTGACCCATAATAAAATACAGAAAATATTTCCCAAACAATCACGGGGAGGAAACCAACAACTACGAGAACAAATGTTTTGACTTTATTTTCTGTTTGCCAAAAGAAATGAATTAATGGGGGAGCAAATAACAATAAAGAATCCAAGCGATTCAATGTGCCCAATCCAGCTATAGAAGCAAGCAAGATCATTTTTTTATCATCAGACTCAGCATCCCATAAATAAACACTTAAATAGGCTATAAAGAGAAAATGCGTGAGAGAGTTCTCTAAACCAGAGGTTGAATAATCAACAAATGCTTTCGAAGAGATTAATACAATAAGCGATAGTATTGCTCCTCGAGAAGAGCGGGCAACATAAAAAACGAGTACTAATATTGTCGCTATCGACAATATCATTGAGATGCCAACGGATACATAATACATTTGCGCCCAAACGGTGGTTAGTTGTTGAACAAGAAAGTTTGCGCCAGATAACACAAAAAACCATAGAGGATGGGTAAAGGTTTGTACCCGTTCGCCAATATTATGAACCAAACCATAACCATGAATGAAATTTTCAATCGATCGGAAAGTTATATACGCGTCATCTGATACCCAGGCTGTCTTGAATAGGAGCCATACATAGATGAAAACAAATGGCAAAACCAATACTTTATATTTATTATTTTCGTTCTTCATAAGTCATTCCTGAAGTTGCATTAAACTTGACGAAGCCGCCCGGAGCAATTCGTATCCAATATACTACTGTTATTTACATTGCAACAACCCCAACACATCATTCCGGGCAAAAGCGATCCCAAAATCATCTTCTACTAAAAACGTATACCCTGTTAAGTTTTTTTCCGAAGCATCCGTATAAAAATCTAACGTTCTCTGCATCTGACCCCTATCTTCAGCATCTTCCACAACCCCATCATAAGTATAATCAAGGATTCTTTGCTTTTCTAAAACAACCATTTCGGGATTTAGTTCTCGAATGAAGTCATAATCTACGGTCCTCCATTTTACGTTCACCTCCCAATTTACAGAGGAAGGAAGATAAGTCCTAATATCCCGATAGATCGTAATATGGCCCTGCTCAGCTAAACAACTTAGATATTCGCTTTCCAATTCGGAATAAAAACTTATGGCGGAACTAGTCTCCTCTCGGTGTAATTTTTCGGTATAGATTTGAATATTCCAATACATGTTTTGCCCAAATTGCATTGCCAGGAGTATTAAGAATACATAAGGCACATACCGGCGAGTTATATTTTTCTCTTTCTCGATTTCAGCAGGAAATAAATTGATCAAAGAAGAATAAAGGGGAAGCATGACAGGGAGGAATAGATGTTTCGGCTTGACCGCGACTAAATACAATATATAAAGACCAAAGGGTAAAACCCAGCTAAGAATTAGAACATTCTTCAAGCGTTTTTCTTTGTCGATTATTCCAACGCTTAAAGACAAAAAGGAAATAACCACAAAGAACCAATGACCATAGTATTTGGTAATGATTCCCAGCCAAGAGAGCGGCCCTTTTTCATAGGCGACATCCCATCCAAAACCCATCACTTTTGCTTGGCCCTTTTGAATAGAAATAATGCGTGACCGTTCCTCAGGATGTATCAGGACAGGGTTGCTTACCACAATTGTTAAGCCCATGATCAACAGAAATAGGGCAGCAAGTTTAATGAGTTCATGCCATCTAATTTTCTTGGTAACAACACCCCACACCAAGTAAGTTGGTATGGTCATGAAGAAAAACCATCCTAACATTTTCGTGCCTACCGAAAGGCCAACAGCTACAGCGGATAACAGAAAATTAATACCATATCTTTGACGATCACGCTCTAAAAAGAAAAATACCAGGACAGAAAATAAGATTGCTAAGCTATCAGGATGCCACCACATATCATTACGGACAACAGCGGGTAAACAAAGTAAAAAAATGAAAAGAGCCACGGTTTTCCAAAATGACTTAAAACGGGTCTGTAAGTAAACTAAGACCCAGACCGTGGCTACCATCGGCAGCACACTCACCAATTGTCTTAACAAGAGCATATTCAACTGAACATTATCAAGAGAAGAAAATAGTTTTAGAGGCAACAACACCAAAGTGGATAGGGCATAAAAAGGAAATCCATAATAATAATGTTGGTACGCTACAATATGCCACAGTTTATGGCGTAGCGTAGCCCCCCTAAATTCTAGTGTCCTCATGACGTGCGGATATTGCGCAAATTCATCAGGCTCAAAAACGCTTAACATGTCCAAATCATCTGAACCTGCGCTATTAGGAAAGAAAAATACGCAAAAATAAAGCACAGAAATTATGGCCAAGGCAATCACGGTTTTCTTGCGCGTAAAACGCATCCTATTACTCCTTCTTTCTTGGTTTTTTGAGCAGGGCCTGTTTTTCCTGAGGGGATAAAAAGGCCACTTCCAGAGCATTCCGCTGTGCCTGGGAGATCTCTTTTTGAGTCAGCCCAGCAGCGGGAGCGGCAACGTTGTATTCGTGGGGGAGGTCAATGCCGCTGATGCCAGGATCGTCGGTGTTGATGGTAGCCAGAATCCCACGGGAAAGAAATTGCCGCAGGGGATGGCTTATCAGGTCCGGGACAACGGTGGTTTGTAAGTTGCTGGTGAGGTTGATCTCCAGGCCAACGCGCTGTTCAGCGAGGTGATCCATGAGATCAGGATCTTGGCTCGCGCTTATTCCATGCCCAATGCGGTCCGCTTCGAGGTCGTTGAGGGCTTGCCAGATACTGGCGGGGCCGCGCTCTTCCCCTGCGTGGATGGTGATGGCCCAACCGGCCTCTCTGCCTTTGCGGATGTGATCCACAAACAGCTCGCCAGAAAAATTGGCCTCATCCCCGGCTAAGTCTAGGCCTACTAAATCATCACGCTTCGTGAGCAGGGCAGCTAATTCTTTCCAGGCAGTCTCTGTCCCATAGGTGCGGCTGATTATGCCAATCAGGTTGACCAGGACATCAAAATTGCCCCGAGCCTGCCCTATGCCTTCCACAACAGCTTCCACCACACCCTCAGGGTCAAGCTGGTGGGGCTCTGACATAAACCAGGGACTAAAGCGCAGCTCAATATAATCGATCCCTTCCCGGAAAGCATCTTCCACATTCTCGTAAGCAATTCTCCGGCAGGCGTCATAATCCGCCAATCCTCCCACCACCCATTTGAATTTGTCAATAAAGGCCATCACGCCCGGTCGTGGTTGCGTGATTTGGACATGGGGACGCAACGCTTCCACGGTCCAGGCGGGGAGAGGCAGGTCGTGCTTCCGCCCCAGGTCAAGGATGGTCTCCAGGCGAACGCTGCCATCCAGGTGCCGGTGAAGGTCAATCAATGGAAAAGTCTTATCAATCATAGCAAATTGCTCCCAGCATTTCTAAATTCCTCCTGAATCATTTCACATTTTGTCTTAAGTCAATTATAATACTAGAAATAAGTTTTAGGTAAAGGAGTTTCTATATGAAGAAGTTCACCAGATTTCTATCCGGGATGATCTTGGGAAGTGTAATAGGCGGGATAAGTGTTTTACTCTTGACACCTGCTTCAGGTGATGACCTACGTTCTGAATTGCAGCAAAAAGTGAAGGACATCCAAGCAGAGATTAAAACAGCCGCTTCAGAAAAACGCCGGGAGCTAGAAGAAGAGTTGCAGAAGTTGCGTGCACCAGTTGAGCGTGAAGAAGGGGGCGAATCAGAGTAATTGCAAGGGAAAAACAACATATTTCCCCATTATATGGTATACTGGAGCTTGCAGAGTGGTAGAGCTTGTGGTGTCTCCTTTTTAAAAAATTGCTTGCCACTCTGCATTTTCTATGGGGCTGAGACTTTCGAAGTCTCAGCCCTATTTTTTGAAACAATACCCAGGTTCATTCCTTCTCCCTAAACTCTTCGAAAACTCATGCTATCATTGTCTAAAAACAAACGCCATACTATTATCTATCTCATCATTGCGAACTTTTTGCTCTATTTTGGTTTTCGCTCCTGGCAAGCAATGCTAAATAACTTTGCCGTTGAAGAAATAGGCATAGGCCCCGCCAGCATGGGATGGCTTCAAGCCGTGCGCGAATTGCCGGGCCTAATGGGGTTTCTGCTTGGTTTCCTGGTTCTCATTTTCTCTGAGATCAAGATCATGGCTATCTGCATCATTATGTTGGGTGGGGGTATCTTCCTAACCGGTCAGGCAAATAATGCCCCCTATCTCTTTTTCAGCACCTTAGTGATGAGTTTTGGTTTTCACTTCTTTTATTCCAGTAATAATTCTGTCGTATTGATGACGCTAAAAAAAGAAGAAGCCCCTAAGTTCATGGGGCAACTGAATAGCCTGGGAGCGATAGCCGCGCTAGCAGCTACGGGAGCAGTTTATTTTCTCACGCAAAGTTGGGGATATAAGAATCTTTACATGGCTATTGGCGGGTTTGTCGCCGCAGGGGGAGTCTTTTTGCTTCTATTTAAAGACGGCCAAGAAAGTTTGCCCAGCCGCCGGAAAATCATCCTCCGCTGGCAATATTGGCTTTATTATCTACTTTCCTTCCTGATGGGTTGCCGCCGTCACATATTCACGACCTTTGCCATTTTCCTCCTTGTCAAAGAATATGGGATCAGCGTGCAAACAACGGCCCTTCTCTTTCTTGTCAATAGTGTGGTGAGTGTTTATACCTTACAGTCAATAGGTAAATTGGTGCACCGCCTGGGAGAACGGCTTATGCTGACAATTGCCTTTAGTATCCTAATCATTGTCTTTTTAGGGTATGCCTTTGTGACTTATTTGCCAATCCTATTTATTCTCTTTGTGGTTGACAACGTCTTATTTGGCGTCAGCATGGCGCTGACTACCTATTTCCATAAAATTGCCGTCACGCAGGAGGAAATCACCAGCAACGTGGCTGTCCAACAAACCATCAATCATATAGCAGCCATTGTTGTCCCTATCATTGGGGGAATAGTTTGGAAATCGTATGGGTCTCAGACACCATTCCTTGTAGGCGTTGGTATCGTTACCGTTTCCCTTTTCCTCGTGCAATTCATGCACTTACCACTGGATTCAGAAACCGCCCCAGCTTTAGCCAATCTAAAAAAGAAAGCCTGATAACAATCTTCAGCCTATCTTAATCGACTTCTGAGACTTTCCACCAACATACCACTCGATCTCAATCTCCAATTGGCGCTTTGTGCCTTTCTTCTTTTTCTTCTTTTCTTCTAACTCCAGCTCGAGAATGACGGGATCGGGAAGAGGAACTTTGATCTCCTTCTTGCCCTGGCGGAGCGTCAGATCATTGGCTTCGATTTTATCCGCTAATTCCCGCAGAAATTGGGCAACATTAGCCAAACTTCGCTTATCTTCACTCTTTAATAGAACTGTTTTCTTACCCATTGAAACCTCCTGAGGTAGCAATACGCGCGTACTTCTCATTACTAAGATGCTAAATACTCGACAATGTCACATTTCAAGGTTCTTGGGGTAGCGAGCCAACCGTGTTGGCGGCTAGGCCATTGGCCAGATGCAAAATCGTCCAATATGATTAGGCTACTACCCCCGAATGTGACATTGACAAACTAGTTTACCATAAAATCTACCCCCAATTTCCACCAACAACCTTTTCCTGCTCCCATATTTTTACCACAAGTTTACGCTATTCGCTTTGAGTGGTAAAATGCCCCTGCGTTTTTGATTAACAAACCGCCTAGAAGTCGAAATGCCATTTCGGCCTACCTCTAAGTAGATATGCAAAAGTATCTTTATAGAATTATGTCCTCATGAACCGAGATATGGCTGTGTTGCGTAGCATGCCTTCGGCATCCTGACCAGCCATCTAGTCCTGACCGCAGGTCTCCAGGTAATT